>JAVVGP010000040.1:0-7531 GCA_032249055.1 Thermoproteota archaeon
GAGTATTTTGATAGTATTGATTATTCGTTGTCATTATAAACAACATTTTTTTGTTCACCAAGTCTAAAATTTACTCTATGAATATAGTAAGCGCAGTTCTAAACAAACTATTTAACAAATTATTTTCCATTGATGTTAAAATCAAGGTATTACCTCATGCTAGAACATTACCCATACCAAGATATATGTCAGATGGAGCTGTCGGATTTGATCTGTATGCTGCAATAGCAGATCAAATAACAATACCACCATTTGAGACAAGATTAATACCAACAGGTATTATGATTGAATTGCCTAGAGGTTATGAATTACAAATTAGACCTAGAAGCGGATTGGCATTAAACTATAAAGTAACAATTCTAAATAGTCCAGGTACAATAGATTGGGATTACAGAGGAGAAATAAAGGTTATATTGATAAACTTAAGCAATTCACCATTCATAATACAAAGAGGTGATAGAATTGCTCAAGCAGTATTGAGTAGAGTATATAGAGCAAATCTTATTGTTTCCGATGAATTAAGTGAGACAATAAGAGGTGATAAAGGATTTGGGAGCACAGGTATATGATAATAGATGTTATATTGGCTTGCTCCTTAAATTTCTGTGAATTTGATTGCTTATTCAAAAAAGTTGCTTATAGGGTGAGAATAAAAAATTATCAAGAAAATCAACTTATGTGAAAAAGGTTTCGAATGCTTACAATATGTTTTGATTTTTTTATTTGCAACAAATAGAAAAAACAGCAAAAGGAAAAAATGCTACAACAAATAACAAATATGGAACAACTACTCCTATATATTACAACATTATTGTTACAACCTTTTGTTAGCAGATACAATGTTTATGATTTACTTGAAGATGATATCTTTCTTGATAAACTATCTTTTTACGTTTATCTAGCTTTTAAGGATATAACTTTATCTGATGAGGATAAATCTTTAATCAACTACTATGTTACAAACAATGATTTCAAAGAACAAATAATTGATATGCTCGAAGATATATCATCAAATAGGCTAGATGTTATGCAAAGCCTAGATCAGTTCTATTTGGAAAATAAAGATATTGTAGATAGTATAACAAAACTATTTATAGAGGATTTTGAATCTAGTTACGAAAATACAGAATTGAAACAAGAATCTTTGTCTTTATCATACGTAGAAACGGAAAGCACAAAAACTATTAGCAAAACTAAAACAAATACAATTGCATATAGATTTGTACTGCATAAGCATGCAGCCAAAAGAGCTGGTGTACATTTTGATTTTAGAATTGAGTATGCTAAGGATTATGTTTATAGCATAGCATTCAGATATAATCCATTTGAGCAAAGCAAAAGCATAGGTATACCACAACCAATACATGAATCATATTGGATTGACTTTGAAGGAGAGATAAAAGAAGGATATGGAGCAGGCAAAGTAGAAATTGTAGCAAAAGGTTATGCTAAATTCTATCAAACAGACAAAGGAACATTAATAATAGATACTGTAAGCAAAAAATATGGTCAAGTAACATTTGCTATCATAAAGCTAGACGATGATAATAAAATAATGGCTGTTAAAACAAAAAAATATAACTCAGAGGAAAATAAAAAGGAGCTAAAAATACCAACAAAAAAAGAGATAGATAAATTACTTAGGTAAATGGTATATTTTTTTTACTTTTGAGTGACCATTTGTTTAAAATTCTCTTCCAATAGATTTTCTATGTTCTTAAGATAGTCAAATCTTTTTTGTATTACATCCAAATTATATTCGACAATTTCTTTAATTTCTTTTGGTAAAGTTATCAATGAATCTGGGTATACTGATGCTCTCATAATTTGCTTGTTGTTCTCATAATATATTGTCATGGGTCTCAATAGAGATTCTTTTATTGGTTCATACCTAAACTCCTTCAATCCTGTCAGCAATTCTTTGATCACTTCCATCGCATGCAATTGATTTTTATTGTAGTAATCCGGTTCATAATTTATGTCAATTTCTATCCTATCAAAATTATGAGCCAACAATATATATGGGCTTCCATATACAAATCCTAGCCCTATATGCGTATCATTCACAAATTTTTTGAGAAATGATATTTGTGAGTAATCGATATATGGTAGTATAGCATGAGTCATATCATCACCGTCATCCTCAAAATATATCTTCATGTAATAGTTGAATAGTCTGTCTTCTCTTCCAATCTCAACAAATTTTACGATTAAATTAAACAATGCATTTGTAGCCTGCTCCTCCAGTCCTAGCATGTCTATAAATTTAGATAACTTTTATAAACCAGAATCTAATAAGAAGAATCACCTACGACTAGTCTAAATTTATCATTATGAGGTTAAATCTGTGGTCTAGGAAAGGGTTAATTAATTTTGAATATGTAATTGATAAGGAATCACAATTGCCTATGATATTCATAAATGCTATTCAAGGCGATTATAAGGGAGATTTCAAAGGAACTACATTGAGAACTGATACAAAAATAACAACCAAATTATCGTTCGAGGAAATAATAAAATTACTATACGCTATTAAGAATAAAAGTGATATTAATTTCATGAGAGACAATGTAAACAGAAACATAAATTTCAAGTTTGAAGATACATATTGTCTAATTAGCATGAATAAAGTAGGAGTAAAAATTGAAGCAATTGTATTATACGAATTTCTAATGTTTGGATTGAATATTGCAAAAAATCAAATAAAATTGATGGAAGTAGGAAGACCTAATGTAGACAATAATAATAACAATAGTAATGATGAAGTAACAAATAAATCGGAATTCAAGACGTTAGAAATTGGATTAGATTAATCTTTTGTCATATTTCGTTATAGGATTAGCATATGGTTTTTTTTATGAGGAATTTATGGAACCTATTAAAACACTATTTTACAGAACTTAAATTTGAATGGACATTATTGATTATAATTATAGTTTTTATTCAGGTTTATGTTAGCATAGCTCCATATATTGATTACTTACTACTACCCGAAATAGAGAATTTGATATTGAGATTGCTCAAAGTTCTTGTTTTCATGAATATAGGATGGATTAGTTCATACAGATTGTATAGAAATGTAGAGGATAAGAAATTACAATATGCATTGAGAGCAGTACATACTGCTGCTCTAACAATAGCAGGAGCTTTAGTGCTATGATTGGTTTTATAGTTCAGTTCTTGCTAAAAAAAGCTATAATGCTTATTCTTTCAATTGTTATTTTACCTTTGCTAACAGTTGGAGTGTATAAGTTTTACACTCAGTATAAGTATATAAAGAAACTTGAACGAGATTTAATAAATTGTCAACAAAAGCAAATAGAATTACAAGCTCAAATATTGGAGTTGGAAAATAAATCCAATCATTATTTAAGATTGTATAATGTTACTTTAAAGAAGTTGCAGAAACAAATACAAAGATTTGATGACATATCACAGATTTATGTTATAGAGATACCAAAAGATGAAGATAGATGTAAGAGAATCGAAGTTCAGTTACAAAAATTCAAAGAAATTGAATTGAAACTACAAAATGAAATGGAGGAAGTTAGAAATGAGTAAAATCATGTTTTTGATATTAACATTAGGTTCAATTATAATGTTAACATCTTGTGGACAAACTGTTATACAAACTAGGTATTTATACAAACCAGTTGCATGCCCTATACCTGAAATAGAAAAAGCTAAACTTATAAAAATTGAAGAAAAAGATGATCTAGATATTGTTTTGAATAAACTAATATACAATTACGGGCAATTAAAAGAGGAAAATCTAAAACTATGGAATGTGATAAATGCTTGCAAGGAATTTGAAAAGCAAGTTGAGTTAGAATCAACTCCAAAAGATGATAATACGAACAAATAGATATGCAACTATACTAAAATTTTTTGTATGTTTGTATTACAGGAAGACAAACTATATTTTAACAATCAATTGATTGGACCTATTAATAAACTACACAAAATACACTACCCAGATGCAATTGACATAACTAACATGTTCTTTGCTGATGACGATGATATGGTTGATGCTATTATGAAACATGATTTGAATAAATTTATTGAGGTCTGTAAAAATAGACTACCTTATATTGAGGATATTAACAAGATTGATGTAGCATCGCAAAAACGTAATTTGATATTGAAATTAAACACAGAAACACTTAAAATGATTTCACCCTTTTCTTTGTTAATATCACTAATCATCAAAGATGTAGACAAATACGAACAATCAAAAAAAATATATAGTTACACCATTGATTTCTTGAGGCAGGTTAATCCATTATTGTTGAATTATATTAGCAATAATTTGAGAAATACACTCTATAACAATAAGGGTATACTCAGTGTACTCAGAGATATGTTAAGTATTGATGAATATGATGACATACTACATATAATAAACGACATTATAATATCTGCATTCACTAGCAAAAGATGGTTTATAGATAACAAACTAATTGGTTTGCAGGCAATTGGAGCTGTTGTTAATAGATCATTGTCATTGCTAATAATGAGAAAAGCAAGATATGATGTTAGATATATAGACAAAGTTGCTAGTACAACTGATACTAGAACCTACTTTATAGCAAATATCCTAAAAAAAGAAATAGTTAAGAATGTTGATATACAACAAGATATAAATCAGGCAGATATAATTAGACAAGACAACTTTGTTTATCGTTACTTCATATTACCAGTTTTAAGTGTAAAATATGGTGAATCAAAATCTTTAATGTTGCTAGACGATAAAACAAGAACATTAATCACATATGCATTAATAAATGAAATTGATAGAGTTGATTTACGTAAAGCTTTAACAGTTTTGTTAAAGGAAAACATCACAATTACATTTACAAAAAAACTCCCAACTGTAGAGGAAATGAATGTTATATATGTTATGGAGAAAATCATAACTAAAGGATACATACAATACCACATACAATTCAGAGGAAGAAAGTTTATATACAGCATAAGTAAACTACAAAAATTCCTACAAAAAAATAATCCTATCTTAAAACAATACATATCTCAGTCAACATATCTAGAGCAATACTTATTACTAGTGTTTGCTATATTTCATGTTGCTTCAAAAGTTTTACTTAAGGATTACAATACTGATGTGTTATTAAATTACATAATGAGAGTCTATCAACGTATTATACGTTCTAGTGTACAGGAAATCTGTAGAGTATAACTTTTTTTGTAGCATCAGCAAAATATGGCCACTGTTTACGATAACAATAATAACATACTACAAAATATTCTAGAGACACTTAAAAATATAGAGAGACAAACAAGAATAACAGTTGAACAATCTCTCATAAGGGCACAAAGAGAAACAGAACTACAAACAAAATTGCAGCAAGCGGTATTACAATTACAAAAAACATTTGAAGAGAGACAAAAATTAGAAGAGTCGGTATTTAAAGATAACTTTATAGAGAAGATTACAACGAAGATATCTACCAAGATAGCAGATATATTCTTACGAAAGTTTCCAAATGCTCGTGATTTACAAACTGAAATTATTAGAGCACTTAGAAGTTCAACAGAACTTGGTAGAAGATACGAAGCACAAACTCGTAATTGGCTAGAGCAATTCTTTAAGTTAAATAGAAATCAGTTAAATAAAGTGCTAGATGAGTTTATTGAAGAATTGGATGATATCTTTGCCGTAACAGATAGAACCAGATTTAAAGGTAAAGATTTTTATCAAGCTACAATAACTTATCTTGATTCAATTAGCAGAAATGTAGCTAGAATAACTGCTATACAATCAGCATTGTATAGATATTTCTTACCATTTAGAGGAGGTGTAGGTTTTGTTGCTCAACAATCTGAAGATCAGTATACAGAAGGAAAACAAAGAAAATCTACGATAAATATTTTGAGTAAAGTTAATCTTGGAATAGGTTTAACAGAACAAGATATTATTAGAAGATTAAATGTAGAACGAATCGTCGAAAAATATTTAATGGAGGAATTAAATATAGCTGGACAAAGCAGATTGTTTAGATTAGCAAGATTTAAATTTCTTACGCCAATATTATCATTCTTTATTAACGATAGATTTGCTCGACTATTGGAAAAAGGCTACTTAAGTACTAGACAGATTGCAATAAATGTACTAATAGAGGAGTTGAATAAAAGAGGGTTTAACCTAACAGATGCTAGATTTTATCCTCGTTTCCAATCCATGGTGCAGATGTTATTAATCAATCCAGGACTGATTGTTGATATGGAAGGTAAAATCAAAAAACCTGAATTGAATAAGTTGATAGAAGTATTTACATCTGAATCACAAACAAAAATAGAAAATATTGTAAAAGCTTTAAGAGAAGGAACTGATTTTGATTTGGTTAAAGATTGGCTTACATCAATATCTTATAGATTTGGTTCTGCAATTAAACTTAAAGATACCATTGACGAATTGAAAGAGATTCTTGGTGAATTTGAACCAGTTGATTTTGGTAGGCTTGATGATCTTGAAAAAGAATTGTTACAATATAGATTTGAACAACTGGGACATAGAGCAAAAATAGTACCGTATCTACAACGATTAATAGGAATGGTCAGAACAGGAGCTATACCTCCTAATATTGCATCAACTATTTATAGTAGGATATTGGTTACGCTCGCAATGGGAGATTATGAATCTGTCATAGATTATGTATCAAATGTTTTAGCTCAGTCTCATAAAATCAGTAGTATTGCGGAGCAACAACAAAAACTATTGACACGTGGTTCTATTGGTGAAATAATCAAGCTTGCTGCTCCAGGTGGATTACTAGCAGATGTATTTGGATATAAGGATTACTATCAATTACTTAGAGATATATCAACTAGAGCAATAGCTGGTAATAGATTTAGATATATTGTAGCCAATATATCCTACGGCCTAGGTCAAGGTCTTAAACTCTTAACCGTTTTATGGTTAGCTTACAATGTAGCAACTATATTTGCTCCTCTTGCATCACTCATACCTGTTGTAGGTCCAATCTTTGGAAAAGCAATTTATGCATTTGTTGGATTAGGAACATTATCTGCATTAAGAAAACTAACAGATAAAAATATTTTACAGGTAATAACAAGTTTCTTTGCTCCATACACCAAAATTGCAGGAGGAATTGACAAACTAACAGGTGGAAGAATAACAAAATACTTAACTGGTAGATTTACAGATGTATACCAACGCTTCATAGAAACAGTAAATAAACGTTTTATTGAACCACTAAGGTTAAGAAATGCAATTGAAAAGATGGTAAATTTCAGAAACAGTTTTGCTAAAACTTTATTGGAAACTGCTGTTGCTATAGATAATTTCTTTGGAGGTAAAGTTGGAACTGGTTTGTTAAGAGGAATTAGTTCTCTAGTTAATGCAACATTTGGACAATTTATAAGAGCACTAACTGGCAAAAGTAAGATTACAAGAACAGGTAATGTGATACAAACTAATTTAGTTGGAAACGAAAATTTGGAATTTGAACAAGTAGAGATTGCAACTCAACAAACAGATGTTAACTCTAGG
>JAVVGP010000041.1:0-7521 GCA_032249055.1 Thermoproteota archaeon
CTCCAAAAAGTCCTCCTTCAGTACAATCATGCATAGCTGTAACACCGCTTCTTAACCCTATTTTAGCTGCAGTTAAAGCATCCTTTACCGTAGAAAATTGCTTAAACATAGAAGCTAATTTTTTCTGCGTTTTACTTCCAAGTTCTTTTTCAACTTTCTCAGGAAATGCTCTTGCAAGAATAGATGATGCTGAAATAGCAACACCTTTTGTTAATACCAATAGATTTCCAGCTTCAGCCATTCTGCTTGTAACATAATTATCTTTCTCAGCTATCGTAAACATAACTCCTCCACCTACGACAGTAAAATCGCAACCGACATATTTCCCAGTATGACCTCCTATTATTGCAACACCTAAATTTTTCATCTCTTCATGAATAGCCAACCAATATTTTTTGAAATCCTCGTAATCCATATGAGGAGGTAAATTGTAGCTAAGTAAAGCATACATTGGAGGATTACCACATGTTGTTAAATCTGAGGCTAATAAATGAACAGTTAACCATGCAGAATCTTCCATTCCTAATGCTGGAATTATTGATAATGGATCAGAACATGCAATAAGAACTTGATTTTCATTTAACTTAACTACAGCTACATCTCCTCCTACCTTAGGTCCAAAAATTACATTTGGATTTTCCTTGCCCAGGTTACTAAATATTACATCCTTAAGAAATTTTTGGCTTACTTTTCCAATTTCCATATATATTTTATTAAAATTATGTATTTAATAATGAAAGCATGGTTTTTGGTTCAAATTAATAACATTGAAAATAATCCTTTGGAATTAAAAAGGTTAAAATTAAGGAATTTGATGAATAATGAAGTGTTGATAAGACTGAAAGAAATAGGTATATGCGAAATAGACATTGATCTAATAGAAGGTCATGCGTTAAGATTTGGTTATCCAAGTAAGAAAAGCATAATACCTGGTCATGAGGCAATAGGTGTGGTAGAAAAAGTTGGAGATGGTGTGGAAGAATTTAAGAAAGGGGATATCGCAGGAATAAGCATGTTATATAATGCATGTGGTAAATGTGATAAATGTTTAAGTGGAGAAGAGAATGCATGTAGCAATTTAATTATAACAGGAGAAAAAATTGATGGTTGCTTCTCAGAATATTTTATAGGTAAAGCCAATTTTATTTATAAAATACCTAACGAAATTAATGAAATAGCTATATTAACCTTATGCAATTTACCATTAGCTTATAAATCTTTAAAATTATCATTAAAAAATTTAAATGATAAAATAGCAATTTATGGATTAAATATATTTTCATTTTTGACTATACAAATTTGTAAAATATTTAATATAGATTATGAAATGATCATTTTAAGTGAAAAAGAAAAAGAAAAATTAGGTAAAATATTTTCTGAAATAAATTTAAGAGAAATAAAAGAAATAAAAGAGAATTATTATGATTCGTTGATATTATTTGAAGTTGATGAGAATTATTATAAACTAATTAAAAGCATAAAATTTAAAGGAAAGATTATAAATTCTACTATAAAACCTATATTTTTACCACCTTTATTTGAAGGTAAAGAAGTAATTTTAACAGGAATACCAAAGAGAAATGAAATAATGGAGATTCAGAGACTTAAATTTCTTAAAAAAATAACTTTTTCAAAAAAATTTTACAAATTTGAAAAGCTCAATGAGGCTTTACTGCATCTTAAGCTTAATAAGGAATTAGAAAAAATAGTGGTAACCGTTCCTTAAACAAAATAACATAATCATTCGAAGATGAAATCTACTTTTTAACGTTAAAAAATGGATTTTGTTAATTTTTTATTTTTTATAATTCATAAATAAAGTATGAGCACAATACCTCCTGATAATGTACCAGAAGAAAGAATAAAGGAAATTTTGGAAAAATCAAAAGTAATAGCAGTTGTAGGAGCTTCTAGAACTGAAGGAAAACCAGCTCATTTCGTACCTGCTTATTTAAAATCTAAAGGATATAAAATAATTCCTGTAAATCCCTTTGCTGATGAAATACTTGGGGAAAAAGCATATAAATCGTTACTTGACATTCCACCTGATATAAAAATTGATGTTGTAGATGTATTCAGACCTTCAGAGGAAGTAACAAAAGTTGTTGAGGAAGCGATAAAAAGAGGAGTAAAAATAGTATGGTTGCAATCAGGAATTTATAACAAAGAAGCGGTAGAATTAGCTAAAAAGAATAATATTGAAATAATATGGGATAGATGCATGATGGAAACACATAAAAGATTATTTAAAAGTTAATAAACTTATTTACCCCTTTGATTTCCAAACATTAAAATATGTAGTCTTGTAGTAAAATTATAATTTCTTTTTTTGCTTTCATCTATAAGCCACAAGCTTCTTTCCTTAATAGTTTTTTCATCTGTTCCTTCAGGCATTAAATAAACTTTTTCTTTTTTTATGTTTAATTTCTTAACTAATTCATCGACTTCATCTAAATCTTTTACATCACAAATAACAAATTTAAAAATTGAATTATTTATTTCTGAAAATACTTTTAAAACTTCATTTCTTATTCTTAATTTATAATCTACTTTAGAATTTGATAACTTTGGACTTACATTAAATAAATCAACTAATTTAATAATTTCTTCTTTAGGTTTTATTGTTCCATTAGTTTCTATCTCTATATAATAACCTTTATTTTTTAATTCTTTTAATAAATTTTTTAATTTTTCTTGATGTAACAATGGTTCTCCGCCAGTTATAACAACACGGTTGCAATCGAATTTGCTTATATAATTTAAAATTTCTTGAATATCCATTAAGAAGTAATCGATTCCTTCTTTAGCCTTATCTTGATTTTCCCAGGTATATTTACTATCGCACCAAACACAGCTGAGATTACAAAAGTATAGTCTTATGAATATAGAAGGTTTGCCAATATTAACTCCTTCACCCTGAATAGAGAAGAAAATTTCGCTTACTGGTAATTTCATAATAAAAAAAATAAAATAAAAAGAAAATTTAAATATTTTTAATTATTTAACTTTTTGATACTTCTTGATAACCTTTTTCAGTTAATCCTATTAATGGATTTCTCTTGCCTATTCTTACTATTAATCCTTTTGCTTCTAGCTTTCTTAATGTATAGTATGCTGTAATTTTGTTTAAGTTAAATTCCTTTACTAAATTTAGGAAGTAAACAGGCTCTCCTTTTTCCTTTAACCATTTTAATATATCTAGCGCTGTAGCAGTTAATGGTTTTCCATACTTTGTAGATATTTCTTTAACTGTAAGCCACTGACCTTTTACATATACTTTTTGCTCTTCCGGTTTTTCTGCGCTCATATGTTAATATTATTTAATAAAAATATTATATAAATATTTCTTTAAGATTTAGTTTTTGCAATGGGAAAAACATATAAAAATTTTTAAATTAAAACATAACTTTCAGATGAAAAATTACTTTTTCTGTCATTAAAAAGAAATATTCACAAGTTTAAGAATTATCATGATATATGGTTTAATTTTCTTATTTTACTTTTTGCTAAAAAATCTTCCTAAAAATTGTCTTATTTTTTATTTAATTGTAAACAGTCAAATATTTTTATGAGAAATAAGTAATGATTTGTCTCGAAAAGTCTTATAATTTAAATCTTCTTTAGCATTTTATTCTTCAAATACTCTTTTTAGATTAAAAATAAGAAAATCTTTAAGTTCTTTTCCTTTCAAATTTTTATTTTTTGCATCCATAAATATTTGTTCAATTTTTTGATTTTCTAATGAAAATTTAGCCCAATTTTCAAAATCACCTTGATATAAATGATATTCAATAGATTTAACATCAATTTTTTCTAAAATATCAATAAATCCTTTAAGACTTATACAAGAAAAACCACTATAATTATTATTTAAATAAAAATGAAATTCATCTTTTGCAAAAATTTTAAGATTATTTTTTACTCGTGATTCAAGATCTAATAATATTGATAAAGCTAGAGTTGCTACGTGCAAAGGAGATTTATATACACTAAAGTATTCATGAACTTCTTCTGAAGCTCCCTTTTTTAAAGACATATAATAAGGTATATCGCTTACTTGCAAATATCTCCAAATTTTAATTAAATTTTCATCCTTAGTTTCCTTTACATATTTTTCGAGTTTTTCCAATAATTTTATATATTCTTTTTGAAGAGAATTTTTATACCAAGCACTTATGTCTTTTTCTTCATCAGCCCATGAAATTGTATTAGCTTCATCAACATCTATTTCTCCTACAGGCTGCAAATTTTCTATAACTTCGGTAGGTGTACTTAAATATAATTCTTCATATTTAATTATTTCTTCAGGTAAATATTTCAAAAAATCTAAGATTCCTGATTCTTTCCAATGATGTTCACCAAATGTTTCATAGTCTACGAAAATTAAAATTACATTTCCTTCGCAGTTTTTAATCCACAAAGAATATTTTTCAGCAGTTAAAGGCCATTGATCCCAGTTTCTTAATGAAAATCTGAAAGCTATATCATCGCTTAATCTATAATGCCTCAATAAAACATTAAGATTCTTGCAATATTTTGCTTTATAAACATATGTTGGTTTTCTCCAACCCAAAATTTTCTCAGTTCCTTCAATAATTATTCCTTTAAAACCTAATTTTTCGACATGATAAGCTATTGTATTATTGTAAATTAATTCGGTATTCTCGAAAACTTTAGGCTCATAACTGAATAACTCATTAATTAGTCTTTTATGCATCATAATTTGTTCTATCCATTCTGATTTATCTTTCCATAAACTTGATAAGGAATGATAATATGTTTGACACAAAAACTCAACACAGCCTGTTTTTATAAGATCCTTAAAAATATCCAACAATTCTTCATTCCACTTTTTTGCTTGTTCAATAAATAATCCAGAAAAACTAAAGAAAAATTTTACTTTTTTAAAATCTTTTTTATGTTTGTCTATAGATTCTAAAATAATTCTTGTAGCAGGAAAGTAGCATTTTTCCGAAACCCTTTTAAATATTTCGTAATCGGATTTAAAACCAAAGTAATATTCACCTAACTCATCATTATTTACTTTTATTTTTTTAAATCTATATTCTAAGAAATCACTACGAATTCTATACGGTTGATGTAATTTGAAGCCTATTACAACATATTTTTTATTTATCATTCATATTTTTCATCATTAAATATTTCTCTATAATTCTTTCTATTTCATATTTGGGTCTTGCTCCTATTAATGCTTCTATTGGTTTTCCTTTATAAAAGAAAAGTAAAGTAGGTATAGACATTATTCCAAAGGAATTAGCTAAAGCAGGTTCTTCATCTACATTAACTTTTCCAAATACTACGTTGGTATATTTTCTAGCTAAATCTTCTATTATAGGTTCCATTAATTTACAAGGATAACACCATTCTGCCCAGAAATCTACTACAACAAATTCATTTTTAGAAATGACATCGTTAAAATTTTCATATGTTAACTTTATAGGCTTATTAAAGTAAGTTTTCTTTTCTTCCTTTTCTTTTCTTAACATCTCAGACATCTTTTTCATTAAAATTCTTTCTAATTCCTTATCTTCCATAATATGATAGTTGTTTCGCTAAAAATATATTTTTTATATTCTAAGGTTAGGTGCTAATTGTTATAGCCTATCGCTTTAAAAATTACTTTGCTTTTAAATTCTTCAGGCTGATAAATTCTTCTTCCATCTACAACAAAAGGATATTTCATTAGTTTCTTAAATGTTTCAGGCTTCAATTTCTTAAATTCCTCCCATTCCGTTACAATAATAGCACATTCTGATGATGATAAACAATCTTCTAAATTTTTTGCAAAGTAAATATTATCATTATTAAATACTTTCTTAAAGTTTTCCATAGCTTGAGGATCATAAACCTTTATATAAGCTCCTTCTTTTAGCAGTCTATCAACTATTTTCAAAGAAACGGCATTCCTTATATCATCTGTACCTGCTTTAAAAGACAAGCCGAGAATCGAAATAGTTTTTCCTTTTAAATCTCCAAGTTCGGTTTTTGCTAGTTCAATAGCTTTATAATATTGTTCATTATTGATTTTTATTGTTGCTTCCAATAAAGGTAATTCAGTATTAATACTCTTAGCAAAATTTCTTAATGCATCTAAATCCTTGGGAAAACAAGAGCCACCATAACCCAATCCTGCTTTTAAAAATTCTTTACCAATTCTTTTATCTAATCCTATTCCTTTAGCAACTTCTTCAACATCTGCTCCTTCAAGCTTTTGACATAAATTAGCAATCATATTTATGAAGCTAATCTTCATTGCTAAGAAAGCATTATTTGCATATTTTATTAATTCAGCATTAACAAAGTTTGTCTTTAATATTGGGGGAAGATTTTCTTTATAAAGATCCTTATAGAAATCTTCCAAAATGTTTCCATCATTTTCTATTTTATATCCTATGATTATTCTGTCTGGATTAAATGTATCATAAACAGCATTACCTTCCCTTAAAAATTCTGGATTTACTACTAAGCCAAAATCTTTACCTAATTTTAAACCAAATTTTTCAATGGTTGGCAAAATTAAATTATTCGTTGTTCCAGGTATGACAGTACTTTTAATTATAATAAGCTTATAATTTTTTCTAATTTCTTTTAAATAATTACCTATACTTTTACACGCAGCTTCAATGTAATCTAAATTTATGGAACCATCTTCTTTAGAAGGAGTACCTACTGTTATAAATATTAATTCTGAATTCTCAACAACTTCTTTCAAATCAGTAGTAGGTAAAAATCTTTTATTATAAACTTGTGAGAAATATTTGTCAAGATCCTTTTCATATATTGGCAATACCCCTTCCTGCAATTTATTTATTTTTTCTTTATCAATATCATAACCATAGCAAGTGAATCCTTTAAAGGAAAAACATATTGCGGATGTTAAACCTACGTAACCTAAGCCTATAAAAGCTATATTCTTCATTCAAAGAATCTATTGTTATAAGACTTTACTAATGCATCATAATAGAACTGAGCAGTGCCTATATCTAATCTTATTACATTTTTAGGTAATACTACATGATTTACTTTTAACCCCCAATCAATAATTTTCTGTATAGAATCAGTAAGCTGAATCTCATCACCGTAACCTTTTTTTGTAGCTTCTATAGCATTGAAGATTACAGGCTCAAAGACATACATAGGTAAAATGGCTAAATTCGAAATTATTTCCTTTGGTTTCTCTACTACCTTTACTATATGATTATTATTATCAGTTATTATTATGCCATATTCTCTGGGATCTTCTACTTCTTGAACTAACAAAGTAGCAACAGCTCCTTCAGAATGCTTATTTATAAGCTCTCTGATATGATAAAAATCATTCGAAATTATACATGTATCTCCTGCAGCAACCAAAAAAGTTTCGTCTCTAACAAAGGGTTTTGCCAAGTAAACTGCATGACCGAAACCCAAAGGTTCTGGCTGATTGATCCAAACTATAGTAGATTTCTCCACCATCGAATAAAATTCTTTTAAACTTTTTACAAATTTTTCTTTACCTTT
>JAVVGP010000042.1:0-7465 GCA_032249055.1 Thermoproteota archaeon
TAGGTTTTCAGAACATATTCTTAAGTTTACCTACAGGTGAAAAAGGAAAACAAGCACTAATTTATAAACTAATATTTTATAAAATACCAGGATTAAGGGAAAGATATCCACAACAGATAGAAGATCTTAAAATTGGAGCACCAATTTACTTTACGTTAGTCTATCATTCACCTAATGGTTATGTTATGATTTACAAAATAAACTATCCAGATGAGCTCAGACGTTGAATTTTCTTTTTCCTTTCCAATATAGCATAAAACCTTATCCTTAAATATTTATCTTGAGGAGAAAATTTAGGCGGATGCGGATCAACAAGTTCATAAGATTTGCATTCTGGACATTTATCTAAAATTGTATATCTGCCGCATTTATTACATTTTAACATCATTGTATCTTTTTAAAGGAAAATATAACTTTTTGCTGATTAGAAAGGTTACCTAAAGTAGACATAAATTTATTAAATGCTTCTTCTGCTACTTTATAATTATCAGCAGTGATCATTAACAAATATTTTCCTCCTCCTGCATAACTAATATTTATGCTTAATAAGCCGCTTATTGCTTTTATATTATCTTCTGCTTTACTTATTATATCTTTTATAATGTTTACTCCACTATGATGAAAAGAAGTTAAAGAGAATTCTCCCCTTAATTCAGCCTTGGGTATTTTAATATGTTCTTTTGCTACAATTGTTAATTCTTTTTTAATTTCCGTAGGTAAATTTACCTCCGCTAAAACTCCTTCTCCTTCCTTAGCTATAGCTTCAAAAATTGAAAGTAGATCCTCAAATTTACTTTGAAGAAGAGGTTTTAGTTCTTTAAATATTTTTTCCTTTTCATACTTAGTTTTATTAGAAACTATTTCTATTAATTTTAAAGCCTTCTGTTTTCTCTTCCATTCTATAAGTTTTTCTTTTCTCTCTTTCTCAGTTACTCTCTTTAAAGATATATCAACTTGCATTTTTGCAGGAAATACTCTTATGACTTTACAAACGTATCTATGACCTTCTTTAATTATATCATTTATATCAAATACTCTTGAAGAAGATACTTCACCTATAGGCATATATCCTTCTACATTTTTGTATTCATCTAGTCTAAAATATGCACCATGATCTAGTACCTTAGTTGCAGTACAAACAACCAAAGAACCTACAGAAGGTAAAGATTCCTGTTCAGCCATATTTTGCTACGATTTCACCTTTTATTTTAGCTTTTCCTCCCGTAGGAATTAAAAGAACTTCGTTGCAATTTCTACATCTTACTGTTATAGTAGCATAATCGAAAGTTATTTGTTCAAAAGTACATTTTGGGCATCTTACTTTTATAAAGGAACTTTTTGGTCTTGGAATAATCTCGTGTCTTTTCTTTACCATTTTACTTTTTAACTATTTCTAATTTTTTGAGCCGAATACCTTTCCTATGCAAAATATGTTTGCATTTCTTACATGTCAATTTCAAGGTTTGCTTTTTTGTTATTTTTGCAAATCTTTTCTGCTCAGCAGTTCTTTTGCTCCCATAACCTAAATTCTTCCTTAAGTATCTTCTTTGACCTTCAGCCAACGTTCTTCTTTTACCTGCTTTGTATAGTTCTACTGTATGCTCTGTATGTTTATTACACCTGGGACAATATGTGGTAATTACTTCAGGTACTTTCATCTTTATCAATCCTCGTAGCCAATTTCTTAGCTATTAATATATTAGTTATGTCTTCTGGTATAAAAACTATATCTCCTTCTTTAAAAGGACCATAATAATAACCGTCAGGGGACAAAAATTCAGGTATATCTTCTTTTGAGGTTACATGTATTAAAGTCATTTTTTCAGCTTGCTTTTTAATTATCTTATTTTCCAAATTTTTAAGTAATTCTACTACAGATGGACTAAGAATACCAGCTTCGAAATAATTGTTTATTTTTTTTAATCTTTCTTTAAGAATAATTCTTAAAGCATATTTAGCAAACTTTTTTTCCAGGTTTTCTATTTTATCTTCTATTTTGACCGGCTTTTTCTCTTGTGACTTTAAAGTTTCTATGATAAAGTTATAGAAATCATTATTAAGTTCTAGTAATTCTTTTCTGCTTTTTTCCTCCTCAAGCTTTTTCCTTAAATAATTATAAAAATAATTCGTTGATTGTGACATAGCCATTCAAATATAAATATAATGCTAAATATATCGGTATTTCTTTTCCTTCTATCTGGTTTAACTCATATTCCTCATTCCTCATTATAATTTTAGGATATTCTCTTTTTATTTTAAAGGAAACTTTTGCTGTACCTTTTGTTATAGCTATTGCATCGTTATAAGGTTCAAATTTTTCAAGATCATTATAAGTCAAAGGATAAACTTTTAGGGCTGTTTTTCCATGAAGAGAATTGGGTAATCTTATTAACCTATGCATATCAACTGTTACCCTTTCATCTATATTTACTGTTATATCAGAGATCCATTTATTTAGTAGATCTTTTGATATAGGTTCTAGTATTTTTAAAAAGGAATAGTCGGATTTATATTTGGTTAGTGAATGTAAAAATTTTTGTTTTTTATTTAAAAACAATTTTACCTTTTTCTCATTTAATCCCAACTTATTTAATTTTTCTTCATCAAGCCTGTTTATTTCCTCATAAATTTTTTCGCTTAATCTATTCGAGAATCCAAATGAATTTATTCCTCTAAATTTATAGTTATTCTTTTTTAAGAAATCATAAAAATATAATTTAAAGGATGTACCTTTAATATAATCTACTATCATATTTCTTGCTTTAGAATCTATTTTCCTAAAATCCTCACTAAAAACATGAACATGATATCCTCTATTGCCTGAAAATACAATTAATATTTCTTCTTTAGATACTCCTAAATCTGTAGCTAAAAAATCATCTACTAACTTAAAAACCTCTTCTTTTGCAATTTTAATACATTCGTTGCACACAAAACTTTTTCTATCTATTGTTAAACTTCCGCATTCATCGCATTTTTCAATCAATCCTGTGGAAATTTTTTTGCAGCTTTTGCAAATCCATAAATCATGGACTTTCTTGCATTCTGTGTTAATATGATCTACATCAATGTCAAAAATCAAATCAACATATTTTAAGTGTTTAGCTTCCATTTGTTTCATTGAGGGAAATTCATATACAGCAGCTGAATAATATACATGCAAAGGAACTTTTTTTATTAATTCTTTTTTAAGACTTAAAGGATTTTCAAAGGCTAAATGTCTAGTTAATGTATCTGAATTAAATTCCCAAATGGCGAATTCTCTTTTATTTAATTCTTTTACAATTATATCTTCTTCTTTAAGTCTATAATAATAGCCTGCGAATAGTGATTTTATTTTTGTTTCCATTTCTTTTTTTGCTTAAACTGCAAAGGATGCTTAATATTATCGCAATATGGACTTTCAGGAAAGCAAAGATTAGCTACTTTCATTGTTAAACAGCTGGGAACAGCATAAACTTTTCTTCCTCCTCTTAAACCAAATATATGTTCAACTTGGTATCTTGTAATATCTTCTTTGAAATCAGGCAAAGTCCTAAATAAATTAATTATATCTTCTACACTCCATCCCTTTACTCTTAAATAAGTTACAAGAGCAAACCTTCCCATATGCGTAAGTTTTTTTCCTTCTTTGAGTTCTTGTAAAAGAATTCTCATACAAGGAGGATCTTCACCTTCATACTTAGCCGTTTCAATTATTTTGGATTTTTCTAATTTTATATCTTTTAGATCTTCGATAACATCAGGATAAATTAATGAGCTCAATTCTTCGCATTTTATAATTAACCATTGTCTATACTTTTCTTCAATTATCCTAACTATATCTTTTAAATTTAAAAGAACCTTTCCATCTTTTATTTCATTAAAAGCTAAACTCCATTTATATCCACTAAAGTGGGAAGCATATTGTAAATATTCCGTTAAAGGTAAGGATATTAGTTTTATTTCTTCAAAATCCTTCTTTAAATTTTCTACTGTAATTTTATCGCTTAAAAAATCTTTTGCTATATATAATATTGTTTCAAATTTTTCGTTAACCAATTTTTTTGCAATTCTTTTAGATTCAATATCTGCAAATTTTTTTATAAAAATGCTTCCGAGTTGAGAAGCAAGATATAAAGAAATTAAAAATATAGAAATCTCATTATAAGGATCTTCTTCATATTCAACTTTTTTATTTTCAGCATATTTTTTAATCCTTTCCAAAGCTTTCCAATATATTTGGTTTTTAGTTTTAATTATTTCTTCAAAATCAAAATGAATTTCTTCTAAATATTTAGCTAATGAACTTAAAAAAGGATATTGAGCAATTAAAGTTAAATCGGCTATCACAATTTGCTATAATAAATTGTTTTAGTAATAATTTTCAATCGAAAAATATGTTTTTCAATTAATTATTCGATCTCGGTTCTAGGAGCCAAATAATATACAAATTCTCCTTCGTTTACCAATGGATAAGTTACTTTTAAAGGATTCTTTGTTGAAAATTCTAATATTGTAACTTCGGACAATTCGCTTCTTCCAAGCATGTTTAATAAATACTCAGTTGAATATCCTGTTATGCTTTCCTTTTCTACTTCTAGAGCTATTAGATCATCTTTAGTAAATTCAGAATTTGCTCTTCCCTTTTCGCTCCTTGCATTAATGACAAATTTATCTGGATAGGCTTTGAAAATTAAGTAATCACTGAACTTTTCTAAATTTTTTACAGTATTATATAATAAATCAGTTTCGATTTTTATTCTTGAATCAAATTTCAATTTAAGAGTTGGTAATGTTTCTGTTGTAATATCTAAGAGAGGAAATTCAAATATGTGGGTTCCTTTTCCAGAAAATGTAAGTTTAAGCAAATTTTCTTCTGTAACATCAATTGTTAATCTGTAACCTTTCTTTATTCCTTTCAAAGTCTTAACCATATCTACTATAGAAAAACCAATTTTTACTTCTTCCATATCTATTTGATAATTTGAAAAAAACATCGAAGGCAAACGTAAGTCTACCATAGCTACCTTAGCGCTATCCATAGCTCTTAATGTTAGCTCATTTGGAGTAGCTATAAATATCGTTTCTTCAACTATATCTTTTATTGCCTCTAATATCTGTAACCAAAGCTTTGCATCATCAAGCTCTATTCTTAACATTTTCAAATAATATTTTTATTTTAATAATAAAAAACTATATCTAAATTTATTGTTTGACTATCTACTTTAAAAGAAATTCTACTTATAATCCCTCCAACTATACTTACATTTAACGCATTTATAAAAAGTCGTAGGTGGCTCATCAGCTCTCCTTGTTTGAACTACCCACCAATATGCAAGGTTATTATGGCATTTGGGGCATTCTACTTCAACTGTTGGTAAATTTAAACCTTTAGTTTCATCTATGAATACAATTTCTTTGCTTGCCTTGTTAACTTTACCAGATATTATATACTTTGTATTTTTTGTTATTTGCTCTTCATAATCGCATACTCTACACTTTAATACTTTTCTTTGATGATCTGGTAAGAGTAAATTTTTGCATTTAGGACAAAATTTCATGATTGAATATTTTTAATATTACTCTTAAAATATTTAAACTATGCTTCAAATATCCTCTTGATTTTAACGTTTCATATTCCTGTCTTGAAACATTTTTTAATAAAATTTTCTTCTTAGTTTTAATTATTAAAGGTTTAGGAAAATTTTCAAAATTTTTTAAATTAAATAATTGATCTATAATTAAAAAAACATATCTTATTTGAGCAAAATGCTTACTTTCTTTTAATTTAATTTTTAAAAAATTTATAGGATCATCTTTAACATAAAACATTTCGATATCATCTATATATCCTGCTCTATAAACTAACGTAACTAAAATCAATTTAGAATTTATTTTTCTAAAAGAGGCACAGTAAAGTCTTGCTTCTAACTTAGGTATTTTAAACTTTTGCAATTTTTTCTACATCTTTTTTTAGTTTTAAAAATTTATTTTGGATTTCATTAATTTTTGCTTCAACTATTTTTAAGGGATCACCTTCTTTTGTTGCTACATAAAATTCAACTTCATCTATTAATAGGTGAGGTTTTTTTGCCCATGCATTTGCTACATTTTTATCTTCTAATAATTCTCTTGACAATAAATATAAGAAGCCTAGATCGACTCCTTTAAATATTAATAGCAAGGAATTTTCTGTTTTTTCTTTTACTATTAATTCCATGTTTTTTATTTTTCTCTTAATAAATATTTTAAACTAACTTTTGAAGCATTTCTTTTATTATTGCACTCCTTGCAAATCAAGATTTTTTCATCTTTTGATAAAAACATTTCTTTTCCGCATTTATTACATTCTGAATAAATTATTCCTGTTTCCTTATCTTTAATGGATAGCAGAGGATATCCTGAAACTGATATAACTTTAGCCCTTACATAATCGCCTATTTTTAACGGAAAATTTTCCCTGCTTTTACTTATTTTTATTGGAAGATATGCAGTAAATTTTGTTTCTGTTCTTGAATCTTCAACGTATATAACTTCGATCTCAGCAATATTTCTTATTATATTTTTTACAATTCCTATTACTTTGTAACCCTTCTTTAACGTGTGTCTGATAAGTTTAAAATTCTGTACATCCACTTTTCTATTTTTATGGTCAATTCTTAAGAATCCACCAATTCCTGCATAGATATATCCGTTCTCTTCAAAAGTTCCTTCACCAGGAAAAAATTCTTCTATTGAGGAGATCTTATCGCCAGGTAGTATTATCGGTTTATCTTTTTCGCTCATTAATAAAATAGTATTGATCTACTGATACATAATATTTTCTTTTTCTATGAAATTTCATTGTTTGTTTTAACATGATTTCAAAAGTATCTACTAATTTTAATTTAAAACCATACTTTTTAGCCAAATTCAAGAAGAACTTAAAATTTCCACTTTTATGTAAGGAAAATACTTTATTTGAAATCTCGAATGCTTTCTCTAAGAATTTTCTGTCCATATGCCTATTTTTTGTTCCAAATGGAGGATTCATAAAAACACAGTCTATTTTTCTTCTCAAATTGAATTTTAAAAAATCTGCTTGGATTATATCTACTATATATTCTTTATTTATTTTATTCAGATTATACTTTAAATTAAGCAGAACTTCTTTATCTATATCAACAGCTATGATGTTATTTATTCCCATTAATATTCCTGCTAAAGTTAACATTCCAGAACCGCATCCAGCATCCAAAAATTCTCCATTGTTTATATGAATAAAAACATTATACATAAATTTGCTTGCTTCTTCTGAACTTAACTCATACTGTTCTAACTTAACAATTGGTCTTGTTTTTAATTTTAGATCTCTAAGAAGTATAGCTACTTGTTTTTTTAAGCTTACCATTAATTTTGGGAAATGTTTTCAGGAGAAGTACTTTCAAAAGAAGCAATTTTTCTTTCCTTTTCTAACAATCTATTTCTTATTCTTGCAAAAGTT
>JAVVGP010000043.1:0-7298 GCA_032249055.1 Thermoproteota archaeon
TGGTTTCCTTTTCTTCTTGACCCCAATCCCTAAAATGTACATGCAGATCTATTAATGCAGGTAAAATTAAAAAGTTAGAATTAAAATTGATAGTTTTTACATTGCTTAATTCTAATTTTGAAATTCTTTTAATGCGCTCATCTTCTATGTAAATCGAGCAATCAACTATTTCATCCTTTAAGTAAGCTTTGCCCTTTATTTGGTAATTATCCACCTCCTTCTGTTATTTGCGATATTACTTCATTTTCAGACAAATATCTATTACAATACATGCATTGAAGTTTCAAAGGATTTTTACTTATAACTTTGAATTTTGAAACGATTGGCTCATTAGGTTGCCTGCTTATGCATGTAGGATTGGTACATTTTAGAATGTTCTCTATTACATCTTGTAAAATTATTTTTCTTTTCTCATAAACTTTGTAATCACGTATAATATTAATAGTAGCTGTAGGAGCAATCAAAGCTAATCTGCTAACCAGAGAAGGCTCCAATTCAAGATTCTCCACCTTTACTACATCTTTTATTCCAATTTTTTTACTTTTAACATTCATAACTAAAGCAATTGTTAATCCTTCTTTTCCTGTAAGTCCTAGCAACTTTAATACAGATAAAGCTCTACCATTGGGAATATGATCAATTACTGTTCCATTCCTTATCTTAGTTACCTTCATTTCGATTTCTTCCGTCATTTTTACACCTTGCCTAATATTAAAGAAAGTAAAGCCATCCTTAAAGGTATTCCAAAACTTACTTGCTTAAAATATGCTTGCCTTTGTGTTATATCAATTTCATAACTTAATTCTTCAACTCTTGGTAAAGGATGCAATACAATTAATTCAGGTTTTGAGCCTTCTAAAGATTTAAGGTCTATTTTATAGGATCCACGAACTTTTTCATATTCAGCAGGGTCTGGAAACCTTTCTTTTTGTATTCTTGTAACATATAAAACATCCAAATCAGATATAACCTCATTTAAATTTGATGTTTCGTAAAAATTAGCTCCTAGTTCTTTTAATTTTTCCTTCATTTCATCTCTTAATCTTAATTGAGGAGGAGATATAGCGTAAATTACATTATTAGGATATTTTACAATGCCTAAAATAAAGGAATTTGCAGCTCTACCGTACCTTAAATCACCATATACTCCAACTTTTAAACCACTCAATCTACCATGAATTTTTTTAATTGTATACAAATCTATCATAGCTTGGGTAGGATGATTAAGCATGCCATCTCCAGCATTTATTACCGGTTTTTTACATATATCTGAAGCATAACGAGCGGTACCTTCAATAGGACTGCGAACAATGATCAAATCTGTATATATATCCATCATTTTAAAAGTATCAAACAAACTTTCACCTTTTTTTATCGAGGAATATTCACCAATAAAATTTATAACTTCTGCTCCTAATTTTTTAGCTGCAACTTCAAAGCTTATCCTTGTTCTTGTACTAGGTTCTAAGAAAATGTTACCTATTATGTATCCTTTTAACAAATCATTTGAATATTTTCCTTCTAAATATTCATCTGTTAATTTAAATAATATATCAAGATCTTCTACACTAAAATCTTCTATAGAAATTACATCCCTGTTTTTCCAGCCCATCTTAACAATTATTCTTATCTAATATTTTTATGATTTCCTCCAAAGTAAAAAGATAATAAAGTTTGATATTATTATTACTTAAAACTTCCCTTCCTCCTTCATTTCTATCAACTATGACAAAAGCTTCATTAACAAAGTAATTATTATTTCTCAATTTTTGAGATGCAAATAAAATATTGCTACCTGTGGTACATACATCATCTATTATTAAGATTTTGGAATTTTCTTTAACATTTCCTTCAATTTCTTTTTTTAATCCATGTTCCTTAGCTTCTTTCCTAACATATATTAAAGGTTTCTTAAGATAAAAAGCAAAGTAAGAGGCCCAGACAAGACCGCCTGTAGGTATTCCTGCTATGGCATCAAAAGATAATTTTTCTAAAATATTCTTTGATTCGTCTATGATTTTTAAATATAAATCAGGTATAGAAATAGCAGCCCTAAGATCAACATAAATATTACTTCTTTTTGAAGAAGATAATACAAATTCACCTCTTTTAACTATGCCATATTTTTTAAATAAAGGAATTATTTCTTCTTTCATTTACTTATTAATAGCTTTAGTTTTATGTATTTTATTTAATATTCTTTCCAATTCCAATGAAGGATCGCTACTTTGTAAAATTGACCTTCCGATGATTAAGTAATCTGCACCATATTTTAACGCTAATTCATAATTACCACCTTGAACTCCTATACCAGGTGCAAAAATTTTAAGCTTCGTATTTTCTCTAATTTTTTTAAGAATTTCTAATTTATTTGCTGGAGCAACAATTCCTGCGACATTAAGCCTGTTGCAAATATTTAATAATTCTAAGTAATGTTTATCTAAAAATATAGAACCTTCATTTGTCATTGCTATTATACATATTACAGGAATTTCTTTGCTAACCGCATCAATAGTATCTTCGCCAATAAAAGAATGAACAATTATTGCATCGAAACCTAACTTTTTAATAATACTAGCTACTAAAGAAGATATATAAGGTATATCTGCTATTTTGAGATCTGCTATAAAAACAAAATCTTCAGAAAATTTTTGTAAAACATCTTGAATATTTAAATTCCGAGATAAAAATACAGGAAGACCTACCTTTATTCCTATCACATAGTTTTTTATTTTTCTTAAAAAATTATTTTCGAAGAAATTAACATCATCTATAGCTAAAACAATTACGCTTTTCTTTTCTTCTTCAAGTTTTTTTAGCTTGCTTAAGAAATCAGACATTATAAAAATTAATATAAAATTATAGTTAAAATATTAAATATTTCAGTTAATAGTTTAATTATTGAATAATATGCACATAGTAGTTTGTATAAAACAAGTTCCTGATTCTACAGACATGAGAATAGATCCGAAGACAAATAATTTAATAAGAGAAGGAGTTCCATCTGTAACCAATCCTCCTGATCTTCATGCAACAGAAGAAGCTTTGAAAATCAAGGAAAAATTTGGAGGAATAGTTTCAGTTGTTACAATGGGACCATTGCAAGCTGAAAGTAGTTTAAGAGAAATTTTAGCAATGGGAGCAGATTATGCTTATCATGTTTCAGATAGAGCTTTAGCAGGTTCAGATACGTTGGCTACTTCTTATACATTATGGATGGCTATAAAAAAGATTTGTGAAATACATGGACCATTTACTTTTATTTTCTTTGGAAGACAAGCTATAGATGGAGAAACTGGACAAACAGGACCAGGTGTCGCTGCAAGATTTGGAATTCCAATAATTACTTATACTTATAGTATAGATGAAATAAACTTAGAGAAAGGTTATGTAATAGCTACAAGAAAAGTATACGATGGAAAGGAAATAGTTAAAGCTACGATTCCCACAGCTTTTAGTATAATAGAAGAAGCTAATAAACCAAGAATTCCTTCTATAAAGGATATAATAAGAGCATATAAAGCTAAAGTAGTTAGATGGAATAAAGATGACCTAAAACTTGACCCAGATAAAATAGGTTTAAGAGGATCGCCAACATGGGTTAAAAAAGTATTTCCTCCTCCTTTAAGAAAAAGAGGTCAAATATTTGATGGAAGAGGAAGAGAAAAAGAAGCTGTTGCATGGCTCATAGATAACTTATTAAAAATTAATGCATTTGGAGAAAAAATAGCAGAGAAATATGAAGAAGTTAAACCTTTACCTATAGCGTTTGATAAAACTAAACAATTCGGAGAAGTTTGGTCTTATGTAGAACATCGCTACGGAAAAGCTAATCCAGTATCATGGGAATTATTAGGAGAAGCAAGAAGACTGTCGAGGCTTCTTAATGTTAAATGTGCAGCAGTAGTAATAGGATATAAAGTTGAACATTTGATAGAAGAAAGCGCTTCGTATGGAGCAGATAAAATTTACTATATAGATGATAAAATATATGAAGATTACAGAACAGAGCCATATTCTTATGCCCTTACAGAGCTTTGTTTAAAATATAAACCTGATATTTTATTAATGCCAGGTACACAAAATGGAAGAGATTTGGCTGGATATGCAGCTACTTTAATACCTACAGGTCTTGTTGCAGATGTAACTCAGCTAGATATTGATCCAACCACTGGTATTTTATTAGCTACAAGACCTGATTTTGGAGGAAATGAAATGAGTACAATAATTTGTCCAAAGCATAAGCCACAAATGTGTACAATAAGGCCCAAGGTATTTAAAATTCCTCCTAAAATACAAAATAATAATTATGAGGTAATTAAAGAAGATATTAAAGTTCCTGAAGAAAAAATACATACTGAATTATTGAAATTTATTCCAAGAGAAAAAATAAGATTAGAAGAAGCAAACATAATAGTATCAGTTGGTAAGGGATTTGGTTCCCCAAAGAATCTTTATCTTGCAAAAGAATTTGCTAAAGTAATAAATGCTGAAATAGGAGCTACGAGAGCAGTTGTTTATTCAGGTTGGCTTCCAAAAGAAGTACAAATAGGTCAAACAGGATTAACCGTTAGACCAAGACTTTATTTTGCTATAGGAATTTCAGGAGCTATACAGCATGTAGTAGGAATGCAAGGTTCAGATATTATAGTAGCTATAAATATAGATCCAGAAGCACCAATATTTAATGTAGCAGATTTTGGTATAATAGGAGACTTGTTTAAGATTTTACCATTACTTACAGAAGAGTTAAAGAATAGAATGAAAAATTCATGACAGAGAAATTCGATGTAGTTATAGTAGGAGCAGGTCCTGCAGGAATTTCTGCAGCAATAACAACTGCAAGGGCAAAATTAAATACACTTGTAATAGAAAGAGGTAATATTCCAGGTGAGAAAAATGTGTTTGGAGGAGTGATTTTCAGACATGCCTTTGAAAAACTTATTCCGGACTTTGTTAAAGTAGCTCCTCTTGAAAGAAAGGTTATAGAATATCAGTATTGGTTGTTAACAGACAATTCCTGTATTAAACTAATTTACAGAGATAGCAATTTTAAGGATAAACCAAGCGGTTACACAGCACTAAGAGCAAAATTTGATGCATGGTATGCAAAGATGGCTGAGGAAGCAGGTGCAATGATTATTACGAGAACCTCAGCATTAAAGCCTATAATAAAAGACAGACAAGTTATTGGTGTTGAAACAGATCGTGGAGAAGTTTACGCTAATATAGTTATAGCAGCAGATGGTGTAAATTCATTAATGGCTAAACATGCTGGTTTGTATAGAAGAAGAAAACCTAACCAGGTAGCTTTAGGGGTTAAAGAAGTAATAGAGCTACACAGAACAAAAATTGAAGAAATTTTTCAGTTAGGAATGGATGAAGGAGTTGCATGTTTGATTTTCGGAGGTCCATTAAAAGGAATGACAGGGGGAGGATTTTTATATACAAACAGGGATAGCCTATCACTTGGATTTGGCGCTTTGCTTATAGATATTGCTAATAAAGGCAAAAGGCCAAACAAAATTTTAGAGGAATTTAAAAAGCATCCCTCAATTCATCCATATATTAAAGATGGTATACTTAAAGAATATTCTGCTCATTTAATACCTGAAGGAGGATACGATGCTATTCCACAACTATATACAAATGGTATGTTAGTAGCAGGTGATGCTGCAATGTTTGTTAATGTATTAGAGTTCAGAGGAACAGATTATGCTGTAGAATCAGGTATATGTGCCGGAAAAACTGCAATTTATGCACATAAAGTGAAAGATTTTTCAGCTAATACTTTAAAGTATTATAGAAAATTATTAGAAAATAGTTTTGTTTTAAGAGATCTGAAAAAATTTAGAAGAATTCCACATATAATTGAGAAAAATAAAGCCCTTTTTGATACTTATCCTGAAATGCTAAGAGACATTCTAAGAATATGGCATACGATAGATGGAGAATTGGGTGAAGTTAAAATTAAAAAAATACAAAGAGCAATATTTTCTAAAAGAAATCCATTAATGCTTATTAAGGATGTAGTTGAATTAATAAGAGGTGTAATATTTTAATGTCAAAGTCCATATTAAAAAAGGAAGAAATACCTATATGGAAATTAGAGGAAAATTCTAAAGTAGAGCCTAAATTATTTCTTGCAAGATATAAAAGAGATGATATTTCTCATTTAACTATTAAGGATAATGCTGTTTGTTTAAAATGTACTAGAAAACCATGTATAATAGTTTGCCCTGCTGATGTATATAAATTTGAAGAAGATAGATTAATAGTTTCCTATGATAACTGTGTAGAATGCGGTAGTTGCTTTATAATATGTCCCTATGAGAATATAGAATTTAGATATCCTAGATGGGGTAAGGGCATTGGTTATAGATACGGTTAATTTTTAAATTTTATAAATTTTTATTTATAATCATGTTTTTAAATATTAAAACATATATCCTTTTACAACTATTTTTTATAATTGTTTTATCATTAATAAATTATGCCAGTAAATAAAATTTCAATAATTGGTGCTGGAAGACTAGGAAGTCTAACTGGATATGAAATAGTTTACAGAGAATTAGCAAAAGAAGTAGTATTAATAGATATAATTAAGAATTTGCCCCAAGGAGAAGCTATGGATTTAAATCAAATGGCTTCAGAAAAAGGAAAATCTACATATGCAAAAGGTTCTAATGACTATAAAGATATTGCTGAGTCAGATATTGTTGTTATCACAGCAGGCTTTGCAAGAAAACCAGGTATGACAAGATTGGATCTTTTAAAGCAAAATGCTCCTATAGTTAGAGACGTAGCTTTACAAGTAGCAAAATATGCTCCTAACTCTATAGTTATAACAGTAACTAATCCAATGGATGTTATGACATATGTAACATATAAGGTTACAGGATTTCCGAGAGAAAGGGTTATTGGTATGGGAGGGCAGCTTGATTCAGCAAGATATCGAGAAATATTAGCAAATATGTTTAATGTTTCAAGAAGTTCAGTTAGAGCTTTAGTTATAGGTGAACATGGGGAAAATATGCTACCTTTGGCAAGATTTTCATATATAGGAGGATTAAGAGTAAGCGACTTGTTATCAGAAGATAAAATTAAAGAAGCAGAAGAATTTACAAGAAAAATAGCCGCAGAAGTAATAGCTTTGAAAGGTGCTACAGTTTTTGCTCCTGTAAGTTGTATAGCTAGTTTAATAGAAGCTATAGTAAAGGATACAAAGGAAATAATTCCTGCATCAGTTTACTTAAACGGAGAATATGGTTTAACTGATATATGTATTGGTGTGCCGA
>JAVVGP010000044.1:0-7265 GCA_032249055.1 Thermoproteota archaeon
ATGGAATGGTTAGAGGTACAGATGGAAGAATGATGCATAAAAGTTATGGAAATGTTATTCCTCTTGATGAACTTTTAGATAGATATGGAGTGGATGCATTTAGATTATGGGCATTGAGCTCAGTTAAAGTAGGTTCGGATGTTAGCATAAGATTCGAGGATTTAGATTTCAATAAGAGATTTTTGAATAAGCTATGGAATGCAGCAAGGTATGTTATAACATTTACAAGAGAAGTAAAAGAAATACCTAAGATTGAAAAATTAATAGATTTATGGATTTTAAATGAGCTACAAAATGTTATTAACAAAGTTAATATGGATATGGAGGAAATGGACTTCTTCAATGCAGTAAACGAAATAAGAACTTTTGTATGGAATAAATTCTGTGATCAGTATTTGGAAGCTGTTAAATACAGAACAGCAAAAAATGATGAAGCAGCTTTTTATGTTTTAAGACATACATTAGAAAAAATCCTGTTATTGTTAGCACCTTTTGCGCCATTTATTACTGAAGAAATTTATCATAATTTAAAGGAAAACATCTTAACGATTCATTTAGAGAAATATCCAGAACATAAAGAAGTTAATGAAGAAATAATAAAGAAAGGTGAAATTTTAATAAAAACAATAGCTGAATTAAGAAGAATTAAAGTAAGATTAGGTATTTCGTTGGCGGAAAATTTAAGTAAAGTTACTATTTATGCTAAAAACTTTTTTGATATAATTAAAGAAAACTACGAAGATATTAAACATACTTTAAGAATAAATGAGTTGGAAATTCTTAAAGAAGGTGAAGGAAAGTACAAAAGTGAAGAATTGGAAAATGTAACATATGATATAATTGTTTAACTTTCTAAATTAAAATGTCCTTTTTTAATACCAAGTTTTTCCCTATCTTTTGCAGTATATTCAAAAATATTCTTAAACAATTTATAATGATATTCTGTGAAATCAACTTTTTTACTCTGCATGTATCTTTTAGCTACTTCTATTGAAGATTCAAATAAAAATTCATATCCTTCGTTTTTTTCACCATTCCATAATGTAAAACTAGGTATACTTTTATTCAATGTAAAATATATATGGGATGAAAAACCTGCACTTTTACCTCCAAATAGTAAAGAGCCAATTGAAACTTTTACATGATCACCGAGTATTACGCCAAGTTTTTTCATCCCTGTTTCTTCTTTGGTATATAAATTATCATACTTGATAATTCCATAGGTATTCTTAAGATTTGAAACTACAGATAATGCTCCAATATTTATCCATTCACCAAGATAAGAATCACCTATATATGAATTATGCCTACTATTCGTATAATCTAATATAATAGAATTGGTAATTTCTCCGCCTATGACACAATTATTTCCTATAGAAGATCTACGAATATTTGAATTGGTAATTATTAAAGTGTTTTTACCAATATAAGAAGGTCCTTCAATTCTTGTATTTCCTTGTATATATGTACCATCTCCTATGAAAATAGGACCTTCTCTAAGATCAAATATCACATTGGGTTCTAAATAAACATCTCCATCGGTTATTAAAGGGTATTTTCCTATTCTATTATAATTGAACTTTAATTCATTATGTATACGACTTAATCTTAAAACATCCTTGTATAAAATTTCTTTATTATATTTAATTAGATCGTAAACTTTTTCTATCATTTTAACTTCCATATTAATTACATTTGCATCTGCTTTAAACTCAGAATCAATTAAAGAATAAGAATAGCCTATTATTTTATTACCAGATTTTATTACTAACTTTTTGCTTGTATTCTGTAAAATTTTATTTATAAAATCTTCTTCAATTATAAAATTCGAAACTAAAACTAAAGCGTCTGGATCGTTTTCTTCATATTTTTTGTATTCCTTTGGAATTAATTTATTAGATACTAAGAAAAATATGTCATCTTTAGTAAAATTAACCAATCTTTCATAATTAGAAAATGCTCCCACTTTTAATTCAAATATATGATGAGAAAGTGTTAAAGGAAAAAAATTCTCAAAGTTTTCTTCTTTTAAAATATAAGGCATATTAAATATTTATAACATCAACCTATAAATTTCCTTATGAAAAAGCTAATTATTTTAATATTAATATTACAGCTTATTTTATTGCCAAACGTTTATGCTCTTTCAAAAATTGTTATAGATTACATAGATTATGAAGAAGGAAAATTTAACATTATTGTACTTAAACCTGATAATGAGAAAGAGAAAGTTTTAATTTTAGAAATTTATGTTAATTCATCGTTATACAGGAAATATTATTTTAGTGGCAATGAAAGCTATCCTATAATTATAGAAATTCAACTAGGAAAACTTAATGGGCTAACTGAAATTTCTGCAAGAGCATATACAAATATCTCAGGATGGGGGCCACTAACAAAAATTTATGCTGATAATAAAGGAATAAGACATCAAGAATTAAATCCTGTAAGAGATATTGCGTTATTACTAGGTTTAATTTTCTTAGGTATCTTTGTCTTTTTCTTTATAAAAAAGAAATAAATTATTTATAAAGAATAAGGAGGTGTTCTTTCTTCTCTCTCTTCCCTTAATAATAATGAAGGAATTGTAGATATTTTTTCTTTATCTTTAATATAATTTAAGAAATCACTTGTGTGTTTGGCATCAAATTCGATTAATTCAATCATTATTTTCCATATTTTTTCTTGAATTTCCTTTAGCATACTCTGAGGCATAACAGTAGTTATAGCAGGATTATTTAACCAATTTTCAAATCCTTTTATTGTTCTACTTATATGTTGACATGCAGTCCTAGCTGCTATTAATAAAGCTAATCTATCAGCATCTTTAAAACTATCCATACTTTTCTTAGCTAATTCTAAAATTCTTTTTTGTTCTTCAACCCATTCTTGCATACTTCGCATAAAGGCTGCACTGAAAGTCATGATAATTTATATCTTTAGCATACTATTTAAATCTATCTGACCCAACTTACGCTATACCTTAAAAAGGTCAAGGGTTCCTTTTCAAAGAGTTTCATTGTTCTATTCATTGATTCGTAGCCACATCTCGCATTTAAGAGACAGTAATTGACTAAGAGAAACTCATTTATTTTGGTACCTAAATTTTAAAATTAACAAGGAATACTGCATTAAAAATAAAAAGTTTGCTTATGCGGGATGCTTCTTCACAGACCCATTATGTTCTAGTTCGAGCTGGGGAGAAATGTTACTGTTATGTTAAAAAAATCTTTTTAACATTTGAATCTTTACATTCTCAATCTGAAAGACTAGGCTTTCATTTTTATGTAAATAATTAAGGATAATAAAGTATTCTAAAAATTTAAATCATTTAGAATTAAAAATAATCTTATATGGGAAGAAGCTATATACCTGAGGTGCCCTTTGTTCCTACACCAGAAAATGTGGTAAGAAAAATGCTTAAATTAGCAGGTTTAAAGGAAAAAGAAGTGCTTGTTGATTTAGGAGCTGGAGATGGTAGAATTTTATTCATTGGTGCATTAGAATTTAATGCAGGGAAATGCATTGGTGTAGAAATACGTAGTGATTTTGTTAAAAGTATTGAAGAAAAAATTAAGAGATATAATTTAGAAAATAAAGTTCAAATAATCCATGGTGACTTATTTGAGTATCCTTTGAAAGAAGCTGATGTAGTTACATTATATTTATTAACTAGTGTAAATGAAAAGTTGAGACCTAAATTAGAAAAAGAACTGAAGCCTGGAAGCAGAGTAGTAAGTCATGATTTTGAAATACCTGGTTGGGTGCCTACAAAAGTTGAAGAAATTTATGATTCTGGAAGAACTCATAAGATTTACCTTTATACTATTCCACCAGTAAAAAAGCCCTATTATTACTAAAGTATCTTTTCAATTATATTTATAAGTTTAATAAGGTCTTCCTCACGATTTTTATTTAAATATTTAAGCACCGATTTTTCGTTTTGTAATTCAAGATATTTTTTAATTATTTGCATTTTAATTTTTATTCCTTCACTATTTAAGTAACCTCTAGAAACATAATAGTGGAAATTAGTTTTAGCATCTTGCACCAAATTAAAAAGTTCTTGAATTAATTTTTCTCTTTGCTTTTCTTTGCTATCCACCAAAATAATATTTTTATTAAAAATTTATTTTATTATCTTATTCATAATGAATGATAATATTAGTCCTTTAGCTCAATCTCTCTTAGAACTTCTCAGAATTAAAAAAACTTTAACTATAAATGAGATAGTAGAGTGGAGTAAAAGTAAAAATATTAATAAATTAGTTTTAAGCACAATTATAGGCGAATTGGACGAAAAAGGATTAATAATTCAAAGTGGAAGATGGGCTCACTCAGAACCTTTATTTCCGCTTCCTGAAAGAATAGAAATAAAGGAAATTAAAGAAGAAGTAAAAGAAAAGAAACTTGAAGAAATTAAAGAAGAAGTAAAAATAGAGAAACCTCAACTACAATATATAGATAAGGTTAAAGAATACATAGCAAGATATTATAGTGTAGGTGAATTACGTTTAAGGTTGGATTTTAGCGATAAAATTAAGGAAATAGACCCAATATTAAAAAAGTTAGTTGAAGAAGGTCTAATAATATGGGATAGGGAACTAGGAACAATAACTGCAACAGATAAACTTGTTAATGATTATAAAAAGCAAAGGAAGTTTATTGATTATTTTAAAGAATAGAAAAATTATTATTTGAAGAATTCATAAGGCAATACTACCATATTTAGTATATTATTTCTGTATGTTACGATTCCTTGATTAATCAAAGAAAATACCATCATTCCCTACAAAATTTACGTTTTAACTATAAAATTTAAGCTGCAGTAAATATGGGATTTCTCGAATGCTTATAAGCATATTTTATCAAACCTTCTTTTTCAAGTAGCTGTAATAATCTTTTAGCTTCACCCATGGTAATTCCATACTTGCTACTAATAGACCATGAAGAAATATATGGCATAGTTTTAATTTCATTTCTTATGTTATTAAGTATAGTTGTGTCCACAACGGTTAAAGTTACCTTTGTTTTTTGCTCCTTCTTTTCAGCAGTTTGTGGTTTCTTTTGTTGTTGAGCCTTTCTCATTTCTCTTTCCTGTCTTTTAGCTATTTGAGCAATACCTTTCTTTCCTTTTCCACCCATAACGTTTAAAAAATATTAATAAAAGGATTTAAATTTTATCTTTAAAAATTAACCATAATGGGTAAGATTTCATCTATAATAGAAATATTGGAAAAATATGAAAGAGAAATAGAGAAAGTGAAATCATATGTAGAAGAAACAAAGTTAAAGTTAGCAGAAGAAGCGGAAAGAAAAGCTAAGAATTTATCAGAAAAAATTATCAACGAATTTATTGAAGAAAGTAAACTTTTAGTAAAAAAGGAAGAAGAAGAAGCAAGAAAGAAAGCTGAATTAATTAAAAAAGAAGGAGAGAAAGAAATAGAAAAAATGAAACAGATAATAGAAAGCAAAATAGAAGAAGGAATAAAGATTGTTCTTGAAATATTATTATGAATAGTTTATATGCCGCAACGAGGGCTAAAGTAAAGAAAGGCTATCTCATAACTAAAGAAATACTAGAAGGGTTAATTGAACAAAAAACAATAAACGACGCATTAGATATACTTAAGTCCACTGATTATAAAAAAGAAATATCTGAAATACCTCCAGATTTTAGGTTAATAGATATTGAACATGCATTAAGAAGAAATTTGATAAGACACTTTACTGAAATTATAATAGCATCGAACTACTCACCAATAATTTTAGCTTACTTTTATAAATATTTATTACATAACCTAAAAGTGGTTCTTAAAGGAAAAGCTTTAAAAAAGACATATTCTGAACTTTATAATTCTATAATCCTGGATGCCGAAGCTTTTTTAGGCAGAAGAGATATGATTATTAAAGTTCTAGAAGAAGCAACTTTAGAAGACGCAATATCAACTTTAAGTAAATATGAATTTGGAAAAACAATTCAAGAAGCTTATAATTTATATAGAGAAAAAAAGAATTTAAACATCTTTGATATTTATTTCGATAAATTATTCATAAATAATCTTGTTTCCTCTTTAAATAAAATTAATTTACAAGATGCTAGAGCTTGTAGGGATATAGTAGGTACAGAAATAGACTTTTATAACATTTTAGCTATCTTAAGATCAAAATATTTGGGTTTAGATATCACTTTTCAAAGAGAAGTCATCATTCCAAAAGTATTCTTCATTTCAGAGGAAATATTAAATAGCCTCATTGCAAGTGAGGAAATAGAAAATTGCTTTCAAATTTTAAAAAGCACAAAATATTCTCAATTAATAACTGAGGAAGTTAAGACAAGAGAGGATTTACCTAGATTAGAAAAACAATTTAAGGTTTACCTATACAAAATTTCTCAATCTAAATTTTTAACAGGTTCTAATAATTTAGATGTTGTAATAGCCTTCATTAAACTTAAGGAAATTGAAGTGCAAAATTTAATAACTATTATGTTTGGTATAAAAAATGGAATAAAGCCAAGCGAAATTTACAAATTACTAATTTTATAAAGCTAATTGTTTCATTTATAAGTTATTCGAGTATAATTTCCTTCTTTTAGAAACTTTCTAAATTCCTTTCCATCACCATAATAAAACTTAGTAAACCATTCATATAAGTGCAATCTTAATGCTTGAATAAATACTATAAAACCTTCCATTACAATTATACCTATATTTCCAAATATAAGAGCAACTGCAACAATGATGGTAGTAATTATTGGATTACCAAGATAAAGATTGGTCACAAGGTTTAAATTTAACAATAATGCAGTATGAACTATTACCAATATGGCTAATCGTACATAGCTAATCGTATTTGAAAGCAATCTTGTTATTGCATCAAATACTTCTATAGCTCCTTCACCCAAATAACTTTTAAGCTTTACATTAGCTCCGTGTTCAAGTCTATGAGCTAAATATTTAAATGAAAATACTAAAATTAATCCAAAAAGAGCCAAACTCGAGAAAACTTTAGAATATATGTGAGCAGGAATTCCTAAAATTAAGCTTGAACCGTATGCAAAATTGTTAAAGTTAAAACCGACTGAGATTAGACCATACATGAAAAATACGCTAGAAAGGTAAAAAGTTAAATAAGCTATTCCACCTAATATATCTTCATAATTTTTGGCAATTATACCATTTACAAATCTAATAAACATTCCTAATGCGATATGAATTACTCCGATTATTAAACTAAGTTGAATTACGAATAAGATCGTAGCA
>JAVVGP010000045.1:0-7238 GCA_032249055.1 Thermoproteota archaeon
CCAATTCTTTTAAGGTAACTTTTGCAATTTTATTCCCTTTTAAAGATAGAGTTATGGCATCTGGCAATGGCTTTAAAATGAGATAACCGTCTTTTACCTCAGCTAAAAAGGTGGAACCTTCATCTATATTCAAAGCTTCAGCTATCGCCTTAGGTATAACAACTGTTCGCTTCTTTCCGACACGTAATTCTATAGTCTGACTCATATCCTAATATCATAATATATGTTAAATCAGATTAATAAATATTTTCTGATTATTCCAAGCGAAGATTAAAAGATATAAACAAAATTTCACATTTCAAAGAGAAGGTAAGAAATTTAGTAAGATGTTATTTTTATTTTGAAAGTATCTTAACTACTATAATTAAAATGGTCGCTATAATTAAAAAACCCGATAACGATGCCCAATGCGAAAAGTTTAGCAAGCCTATAGTTGCCCTTAGTATTACTCCTGAGTTAAAAATAGGTAATATTAAGAAACTAATTGCTTTTTGCATGCGTCCTTTTCTTAGAATAAAAGGTAAGAAAATGGGAGCAAAGGCAAGAATAGTATTGCCTATAAAGCCTAGTGAAATCATGTGCACAAAAACATCATAAGAAATTAAATTAAAAATAAATAATAGGAATCCTAAAAATAACCAAATATAAGATATTATAAGACAAATTTGATTGTAATAAATTATTCTTTTTTCATTTTTTGAAAGTTTATGTATTGTTAAAGGTCTTTTCGTTTCAAATATTCTCAATGAAATAGATATTAGAATAGCTGAGATGAAAAATAATAAAATTGAAATATATAAAGCTTCATAAAATCTTAGAGAAAGAAAGAGAAATATTAAAGAAAAAGATTGTGAAAACGCGCCAAGATAAGTAATTTTTTTATAATTAACAGTCTGTCTTACTGCAACCATTCTAGTTTCAACAGCATATATTAATGAACCGATAAAACCTAATAAAAAGAATAATAAAAATCTTAGGTCGAAGAATGTAAGATCACCTAATAACCATGTTAAAGAAGCAGATAAGAAAAGAGAAAAAGCTGATATGATGAAAAACGGATCTGCTTCAGGAAAATTAGTTTTAATTAAAGAGAATCTTAAGAAATAATATAAAACTATCAAAGAAAAAATCGTTATTGATATTTTAAACAATAGAATTGTTTCATGAAAGAAATAATTAACAATAGCAAATATAAAAGAGAAGGTCAATAAAATGAACATGATCAAAGCTAAACTAATGTATTGAAATCTCAAAGATTTAAAATAAGGTAATAAAATAATTGCTACGCCTGTTACAAAATATGTAAGACCCAGTATTTGAAATATGGGATGAATGGTGATGTAAGTTATTAAACTAGGGTAATTTATAATGGCAAGTAATCCAAGAATGGTACCGATAATTAGCAAAGCTAATGCCATAATTAGATATAAAAAACTTAATTTGGTACTCATTTTAAAGTATAAAGAATTTCAAATTTTGCTCTTCTCTTTAATCGCAAACATTGTACATGTTAACACGAAATCACTTTACTCTTTATGGATTTTCCTCGAAACGTTTTAAATATGCTTTCACAACTTTTTTCATGGCTCTTTTCATAAGTTCTTGTGCAGATGAAGGAGAAATTCCAAGAATTTTAGCCAATCCGCTAAGAGTAATTTTTCTATCATCATCGAAATAACCTTTCTTATATGCAAGTATCAATGCCTGAAGCTGTCTATTGGTGAGTTCTTCTGCAGATCTTTTATTAGCAGGTAATAATCTTTTTAATTCAATTATTTTTGGATCTGAACCAAGTTCTTCTAGCCCCCTCATTATTTGTTCCAAATTGACAGGAGAAGGTACAATTAATCTATAAACTATCTCATGTTTGGATAAGGGTTTTGCATCTAATATTATTGCATCCGAACTTCCAAGGAATTTGCAAGCAGAACAGCTAGACGCCCTTACCCATATTGTATTATCAGGCATTCTAATCGTTTTTATACCACTCTTTCTTAACCTCTTTTCCATTTCAGAAGTAATTTGACCATTTATAAGATGATCCGAAAACTTATCCCTTGCTACTACTCTTGAAATTATCAATTTTTTATCATGAAGATATTCCATGACTTTACAATCGTATCTTTTAATAAGTACTTTAACTTCAATAATACCTTCCATACATGGATAGATATTTAACATTAATATTAAATTAACCAAAGTTATCTACATAATGAAATAAAAGAATAGTAAAGTATGTTATCTGACATTTTTTATTGTATTAATAGACTAAGATACTAATGATTCGTAGCTATATATTTCATTTGATAACTAGGTAATGATGCTACTTCACTTTTGATAATTTGACCAAATACTTGCCTGAATATATTAAAGAAAAATGATATTATACCAATTCCTTGTAAAGCTGCAGATAATACAAATATAGGTGAACTGAAACCTAAGTCATAAATTATTCTCATTAATAAGCCTAAATTGAGCAGGAAAACAGGAATATAAGATGGCTTAACTTTTACACGGATACCAAAAGTAGCAATCAGCATGTCCATTAAAACAACATCAACACCAAATATTGTATTAAATAAAAAACCCAATGCTATACTATGAATAAAAGCATCATAATTTAATAGAGAGAAAATTGAAGCTAGTAGTAACCAAATCCATGCTAAATTAAGACATATCTTGGGATATAGAATGCCCTTTACATTTATTAAACCTGTGACATATAATGAGATAGCCCAAGCAAAGAAAAATAGTACTGAAGCTATTTGATAAGGATATGAAAAGAATCCAAATAGAATAAAAAAGTATGCTAATGCCATTAGTTTGCTATTTATTATCTTTCCTCTAAAAACTAGACCTATGTCTCTTGACATTACAGCAAATATCATCAATGTAGGAAAAGCTAAAGCCAACCATGGGTAATAATAAAAGCTTTCGAATATAACGATAAAGGCAGTTATAATTAAAGTCAGAACAATTAAATAATTATAAATAGTTGGTTTCAGACCGAATCTTGAGTATCTCAGATAACCTCTTGAATGGTAAATTAATAATAAAATTGCTATGAAAGCGATATAAGGGTATGAGAAACCGAAGAACTGTAATCGAGTTATTTCGTTTAATATGGCAAGCAATACTGAAATTAAAACTAATGATCCAAATGTTAAGATTAATTTTTTTGATGCGGTTTTTCCACTCCACTCCATGCTTAATGCAATTAATATTTCGTTTCCTATTATCGATAAGAAGAAACCGAATATCATGATATACCAGTGCAAAGCAAAAATGCTGGGCGTTTGGATTACTTTAAAACCTTGAATATTCATATACATTAAAACAGCAGGTATGCCAGATAATAATAGGAATGCAATGCCCTCTATCATTAAAATCATTTCAATTTTTTGCCTCATGTTACTGCCTTTCCTTATATGCTTCCAAGATATCATAACCGAATCTTTCTTTGAACATTTTTCTTCCTTCTTTCGTCATCATAAGCGGTGTCCAAGTTGTTTGCAAATCTAAATCAACTTTAAGACTTCTAGGTTTAACAGCTTCTTTTACTACTTCTTCAACTGCTAAAAGCAAATAATCAACAACAGGACAAAATGGAGAAGTGGATCCTAATTTAATGTAAACATCTCCTTCTTCACTAATTTTTAATTCGTGAATCAAACCAAGATCAACAATGTTTATAGGAATTTCAGGATCGTATACTGTTTTCAAACTCTCAACAATCTTTTTCCTCCACTCTTCAGTGTTAATCATTTATTTCGAACTTTCCTCTTTTCAATACTTCCTCTATCTCTGCATGATCCTTCTCGCTAGGAGGAGGTGAAACAAGGTGAAGTGCCTCCATATCTGTTTTTGCTAAAATACCTCTTCTAACATTCTTTGGTACAATAATTAAATCGCCTTCGTTGATTTCATATTTACTTTCTCCTGCTATAACAATTCCTTGTCCTTTATAAACAAATAAAACCAAATCTATGTTAGGAGTATGAATAGGTATGAATTGGCCTTGTTTAAAGAATGTGAAAACCACAGAATAATTATTTGTTCTGTGAACTTGAATAGGGGTAAATGCATCTTTTGAAAATCTCTTAATTTTTTCTATATTAGTAAATATAACTTCAGAAGTTTTGCTCTCTTTCTTTTTCAACAAAGCAACCCATTTCCCTTCCCCGATCTCTTTTGAATAATAAGAATCTATATCGAAATCTTCTCTATGAATCATGACATGAAATAAATGTGCTGGTTCATGGTCATTGATTATCATTAAGCTCTCGCCAGGTTTAAGTTTTTCAAATTCTTCTAGTATTATTCTATGCCTTTCGTGTGGAGTATAGCCTCTTACATCGATTATTTTCTGCGACATATATTTATTTATAACAGCGTTATAAATAAATAATATCCCTAAAATATTAGGTATAAAGAAGGAATTGTAAATAAAAATATTATCTAAGTACAAAGATCTTTAATACTTTTACAAGGATTGAATGCTTCCTCTTTAAGCGATCAGAACCATTTCTCGATAAAAGTACGTTAATAATGATATGGATTATTTCTCTTTAAATATAGCAAAGAAAGTTAAAAAGATAAAAATTAAATTTATTTAATAAAACGCTGGCATCCATAATAGTCTTATGAAAGAAAAGAAGTATAGCAAAAGCAGAATTATTATTATTGAAATACATAACGTTAATGATCCCTTTTTGCTTACATTTATTCCTTCTTTTATATCATAGTTTTTGATCAAACCCTCTAGAGGATCATTGGTTGTTTTGCTAAATAAGACAGTTGCTAAAGAATTAAAAATAAACATTGCTCCTGCTAGGATAGCTAAGGATGCACCTATAATTAGCAAAGGAGAAAGTTGCCATGAAGGTAAAATGGCTGAAGGAGCCATAAAAGTCCTTCTAGGATTGCCTTCATAACCTAGTATCGTCATAGTTAAGGCTAGTATTAATATTCCGAAGAAGAAAATGTAAATTTGTATTTTTGCAAGCTTAACGCTATATAACTTCTTAGTAGTTAAAATAGGTAATAGATAATAGGTTAAAGCCATGAAGGCAAGCGTTGTACCACCTGCTACCATGAAATGGAAATGACCAGGTACCCATAGTGTATTGTGGTAATTTAAATTAGGTTGTAATGTAGTTTGAGGTTGGGCTGTAATTCCTCCAATAGCAAAAGATATCAATACTAAAACAGTCGCAGATATTGCAGGATTGGACCAAGGTATCCTTTTTATCCAGCCAAACAAGCTTGTATGTCCTGAAGCACGTATTACAGCTTCCATAGCTCCAGCCAAAGCGAAAGCATGCAATAAAGTAGGTACAGATAGAAAATGAGAACCAACACTTCCAGATGCTTGCTTTAAAATAGCTGAAAATCCAGGATCTACTAAAATATGGTGACCTATACCAGGGATAACGAATAATGTTACTAAAGCGAAGGCTAACTTGGCATATCTTTCATTGATAAATTTAATTGCAGAAAGGTTCGTTCCTAGAACAATTAATGCATATAACACCGCAATTGTAGCTACAACATTAACATATTGAGCATCATGTCCTAATCCCCAGAAGAACCATCTATAAGCCATGACGTTCATCGAAGCAAGCCCCATACTCCATAAAAGAGTATATAATAGAGTGATGATTCCTTGAAATACTACAGTTAAAGCTATTATTCCTGCAATCGCTGCTCCCCACGTAACTAGAGGAAGCGAACCTTGATAAGCTTCATTAACTTTTGCATGATAAATAGTAGCAAAAAACAATATAACAGCTATGCCTGCTCCAAATAAAAAGGCTATATAACCAATGTAAAACAAAGGATCTGCAGCAAGAGGAGGATAAGCAGTAAATAAAACATCTGCTTTACCGCTAAATATTGAATATTCTACAAGTATTTGACCGTAAAGCATTATAGCTAAAGCAAACCATGCAATTCTATAGCCATAAATTGGCCAGCTAAGTAATGTGGATGAAGTAAAGTACAATATAGCTATTTCAGCCCATAATATCCAGAATATTAGCATGTTCATTCCATGCAAAGTTAACCATTGATAATAATTCATATCGTTTATATTAAGTATATTAATTAGGCTTATAATTCCTGACCTTCCTGAAGCTACAAAAAGAGCTGAAATACCTCCAATTGCTAAAGAAATTAGAGCCATAATGAAATTTGCTAAAATCAAATGCTTAGTTTTATTGTAAACCTTAAGATTTCCAAAGCTTAAAATATAGTCACTCATGGTATCACCTCAATAATCATTCTCATGCTTCCATGGGCATAGCCACAGTATTCATTGCATATCACATAATATGTTCCTACTTTGTTGAAATTAATTGTAAATGAATAAACCATTCCAGGCATAACCATTATGTTATATACAACATTATCTCCAACAACAGAGAATCCATGTATTACATCAATGCTACTTACATGGAATCTATAATCTACGCCTTGTTTAAGGATTATTTTTGAAATAGACCAGTAATATTGCTGAGCTAAAATATAAATATCTGAATTTGGAGGAACAAGTTTATTATTATATTCCTTTGAGAAGTTCAATGCAAGATTCTTAAAAATTGACATATCAAATTCTTTAGCTGAGCCAGGTACTTGATGCTTCGAATCTACCAATGGCCACATAATTGTTGTTAAAGCTAAAATTAAAGCAGTTGCAAAAGCAATTGAGATCCAAACCTTTTCTTCTTTACTGAAACGCTTATACCATTCTTCAAAGCTTCTAGGTATTAAGGCCATGTTTATGGTTTATGTGGTATTACAGGTGAACTGTGCATGCCCATTATTTCGAATAGAACCCATAAGCCGTAGGTTGCCATAATTCCAAATGCTAGCAGTGCCCATAACCATAGGTTATCTAATAAACTAGTTTTAATTTTTCTCTCCATCATGATAACCTAGATTTAACTTTAATAAAAATTATATCCCGAAAACTTTAGGATATTTAAGTAAATATATTTATATATAAATTTATAAATTTAAGAAACTTATTAGATTATTATTATTAAATTTTTAAAATTTTGCTTAAGTTACCCACAGCTATTTTTATTTAATATATTTTTGCTTACTCAATACGTTCAAGACATTTTTAAAGAATTATCACATGGCTGTATTTATCAATTTTCTAAATACTCTTCTTAACATCAACATTGTTCCTGTCCTTGATCTTCTCAATTTCCTTGCAAGCTGCCTTAATGTTA
>JAVVGP010000046.1:0-6967 GCA_032249055.1 Thermoproteota archaeon
ATTAACTTTAATTAATGAAGCCATCTCTTCGAGATAAAAAGATAAAAGTACGATTACTGAAGAATGAAATTTACAGAAAATCTTTACACATTACTTTAGGAACACTCCTTATATTATTTTATCTATATTCTGATAAATTTACTAGTCTTATCTTATTCTCAACATTATTACTTTTAGCTATAATATCAGATGTAATAAGAATTCGTCTATATTTTATAAATCCCGTTAAACGAATTAATGAAGTATTGGCAAGAAGCTATGAAACTACATCGATTGGAGCTCATACTTATTTTTTTGCAGGTGTTTTAGTAGCAATATTGTTATTTGAACCAAAATCCCTAATTTTTGCAATGCTTATAACAGCTTATGTAGACCCGTTAATAACCATGACCGGGATCTTTTTTAATAAAATACGTCATCCTTACAATCGGTCAAAAAGCGTTATCGGAACAAGTATAGGAGGATTAGTTACATTAGTAATAGCTTTGTTATTATTCAATGATATCCAATTTGCAGTTTTGTCAAGCTTATTACTTTATCTTTTAGATAGTATACCGATTTCTTTGAATGATAACTTTATTTATCCAATCATCTTTAGTTTATTTGGTAGTTTAATGTTATGATTACAAAATTTTGGGAAGTTTGGGGCGAAACGAAAGAAACAGGTAAAGAACCTCTTGAACATGGAATATTTTTTATCTTTGAAACTGAAATAGAAAATTTACCTTCAATTATTTTTAATAATAATGAAATAACTCAACGAATTAAATTGCTTGAACAAATATATAAAACAAATAAATTTCTTGTGGCAAAACAAATATTAGCAGATTTTGCGCTTAAACGTTTAGTTATTAGTAAAAATTTTGAAGAAAATTTAACATATGGATTGCAATTAGCACTATTTTACTTATTAGAGTATAAATCTAAGATCCCTTTTGATATGATTAAAAATGTTTACCAGGAGAATATAGATAAAGGGAATCATTTAGTGCTCATTATTGATAAAGAAAAGGTTGAAACATATCCTTTTATCACTTTTTTAACATGGATTTTAGCTACACTTTATAAATCAATATTAAATGCATCTGATTTTAATTCTAAACCTCCTTTAGAAAGCATAATTGATTATGTAATAACGAAATGCAATTTTAAGGAAATAAAACATTACCAAGCTATTAAGGAATTAATAGAAATAATATACAGAAGAAATAATATAGAAATAATCGATAAAAATGATCGACAATCATTAATTCCTGAAATGATTCTTATCATAATTAATACGTTTTGTTTTTATTATGATGAAATTATTAAAATAGTTAATAGTTATAATGAATTAGAATGGTTAAATATAATTATTAATAAATACTTATATTTATTAAGTAAGTTAAATTTTTATAAAGAAAAAGAAAATATTTTATTTTTATTAAAAATATCCACACAAAATGATGTTGCACAAATTAACCAAATTGGAAAACTTGAAATAATAACGCTTCATCCTAAACTATATAAGAATTTCTCTAAAACAAATTTGGTAGGATGGGATATAAATAATAATAAATTATTACCTATTTTACCTAAATTAGACAACATTGAAAAAGAGAAGCTAAGACAAAGTAAAATATTTTTGTTTAGGAAAAAAATAAATAACGATGAGGAATTTACTTTTCTTGTTCCTAGCAAATTATACAAAGATGAAAAAGCAATATTAATATATCCTTCTTACCTTTTCCGTTGTGAAAAATGTTTTGACATAGATAATTCAGATTATTGCAGTATTTGTAATCGTGAAAAACGAATAATTGCAACATGCGTTAAGTGTAAGAATACCAGCATAAGAATTGATAATAAATGTACAGGATGCGGAGGAAACATTCATGCTTTATATTATATAAAAATAAATTTGCAACATGAACTAAATGTCTACTCCAAAAGATTAAACGTAGAAAAAGAAAAAATATTGGAATTGTTGATCAATTCAAATTACCAAAAAGAATCATATTTGCTTGAAAATTTAGCAAAGGGTTATATTAGAAGTAAATACGACCTTAAAGCTGATTCAAATGGTGCATGTAAAATAACTGTAGATGTCGCTACATATTTAAATGAAAAAATCATTGAAGAAGATGAAATAATACTGCCAAATTATGTGCTATCAAAATTAAAAAGTATCAGAGAATATATTTTAGAACTAAAAAGAGAATTATATAAACAACAAAATATTAAAAAGAAAGATGAACAATTTTTATTACTAATCACAACAGAAGATAATTTGCTTTATTATTTAGTTAAAATAAAAGGGTCTACAGAAAATGAATTTGCAATAATTCACCCAAAACTTTACGCAAAGTTGAATTCTCATTTAAATCCAAGCAATAAGATTCATATTTATTTGCTTGAAGATTTTTTATTAAATTATTCAAAATTTTATTCTGAGAATTCTCAGTGCCCGGTATTTTTGGTTCTAAATGAAAATAGAAATGAACAAAGAAGCAAGCCTGTTTTAAAACTAGACATACCATTTGAAGAAAACACAGAAATTCAATTCAGAGAACTAGCTTTATATAATATAAAATTGACTTTACTAAACCAAGTAATAGAAAAAGCAATAGCTAATGTTCGTATAGGTTTAAAATGCGAAAATTGTAATACAGAATATACAAGAATACCTGTTTTTACTCGATGTAAAAAATGTAGAAAGAAATTAAGATACAAATGGAACAAAGGTCCTCTTATACCTTATATAAAAGAAATAGAGAAGCAAATTCAGACGTTTAATTTATTTCCGTACATAAAGAAAATTCGAAGACCAATAATTCGTTTCGTGGAAGGCTATTTTAAAGATTATGATGTCTATGAAAAATTGGATAAATTTTTATACATAGGCTAAAATTATAATAATATGTCTAAAAGTAGAAAGAAAAAGGAAGCAATGCCAATTAGTTCAGCTGGTTTAATAACTTATTATGAAGAAGATATTTCTAAAGTTAAAATAAATCCAGCTTTAGTCATACTTTTAAGTATTCTTCTTATTTCAATGGTAATTTTACTTAATGCAGGAATAATTAGAATATAAACTTAATGTTTAAGGAAAAAAATTTAGTTGAATACTATAAGGAACTTTGGAATTTACCGTCCTATAAATTCATCCTTCCTATATTAGCTATTTTTAATTTAGCATTACTTTTAATCATTTATTTTAATAAGCCGCAAAACATCCTTTTTTATTTTTATAGTATATTTTTATTATTCTTTTTAATCTTTATTTTCAAACAAAAAGATAAATATTTAACATGGAAAAGATTAAGCGGGATAGCTTTATTTAACTTTACTGGTATATTTTTAGCTATTATATCATATATCCTTTTAGGCTATCAATATTCATATATAGCTAACGTAATTGTAACTTCTTTTTTAGTTTTATCAAGTATTACACTTTTTTTTATTTCAATAGCCAATATAAAATTGATATTCTTGATGACAAATTTTTTTTCATTAATTTTTTTATATATATATAATTTATTAAAAAACTCCTTGAATAGTAATTGGTCTTATAATCATTTATTTTTAGATTTTTTTTCTTATATAATAACATTTATAATTGTTCTTGGCTATTTATATCACATTAAAATAAAAGGAGAAGCAAAATATGATCTGAATCCTTTATTGCATTTTAGAAATTTCATATTAACATGGTTGAATAAAGAAAATAGTTTTTTTGAAAACGTTCTTAAAAATTCTGCGTCTGATATAAAATCTTTTAAAATTCCTTATTTAATTTTAAAGTTTAAAAATACATGTAAACCTGCAATATTCTTCTCGTTACCAATACATCCAGGGCCACTATTAACAGTAGGAAGTTCTGATCTTCCAAGTTTATTACTTAGTAAAACAGATATGTTATACTTACCTTTTCATGGCCCTTCAACTCATAAGGAAGACTTAATAAACTATGAAGAAAAAAAATATCTAATTAGCTTACTGGAGCAATTACAACAGACTAAAGAAGATGATCTCTATACAACAGAAATGATAAGTATCAAGAAAGATAATATTCAAATTAAGGGATTTTTGCTTAATGAAACACCAATAATAATTATATCACCAATAAAAGAAGGAATAGATGATATAGACCCTGAAATAGCAAAAGATATTATTAAAATAGCAAATGACTTAGGTTTCAAAATGCCAATAATTATTGATGCACATAATTATTATTCAAAGAATGTAGCAAATGAAACTAATATTAATGAACAATTAATAGATGGTATACGAGAATTATTATCCAAATTAACCAATAGTTACAAGGAAAAAGTTAAGGTAGGAATTTCAGATATAAGTTTCAATAAAATAGACAATAATGAAATAGGTTATGGTAACGGTAGGATAATAGTTTTTAAAACAGATAATTTTATCAATATGTTAATATTGATCGATTCTAATAACATAACAAGCGAATTTAGGAATATACTTTATAATGAAATATTAAGCTATTCAAAAAAGTTTAACTATAAAATCTTTTTTGAAATTTGTTCGACAGATACGCATGTGTTAACTGCAAGATTCCAAGGAGGAGAAGGATACTATCCTTTAGGACATAACAAAAAAATAATAAAAGCAGTAGTAGATAGGATAATCCTTGCAATTGAAGATGCAATAAATGTAGCTTCTGAAGTAAAATCAGAATTTAAATTACTTATTACTCCTCCTTTAAAAATATTAGGAGAATTGTATCCGAAATATGTTAAAATTTTTTCAGAATTCATAATTTACGGTAAAGGTTTACCATTATTTGTCTTTATTGTTACTTCACTAATCAATTATTTATTACCCTCTTTTGTAACCTATCTTCCTTAAGAATTGTATCCTCTCTTTAGTTTTATCTTCATCCTCAATGCCAAGTGGAGTAAATCCGTCACAGACACCTAATACGCCGCGCTGTTCCCCTTCTTCATATAGAATAACTTTAACAGGATTGGCTGTAGCACAGTAAATATTTACAACTTCTGGAACCATTTTTATAGCATTGAGTATATTTATAGGATAACCCTGTTTAATACACACTACAAATATATGTCCAGCCCCTATTTTCTTGGCATACTCTACAGCTAAGTTTATTAATTCTTCATCATTTCCATCCTTTCTTATTAATCTTGGTCCTGATGACTCGCAAAATGCAATACCAAATTTTATAAATGGTGATATATTAACTATTGCTTCGTAAATATCTTCAACTGTTTTTATAAAATGTGATTGCCCTAAAATTATATTTATACCTTCGATTGGTTTTATATCCACAGTAACAATTTGTCCCATACATATTTATTTTTGTTAAAGAAATTTATTTATAATGAATGATAAAGATTTACCGAAGATTATAGAAGAACCTCCAGGTAAAAGAGCTAAAGAATTGCTCGAATTAGATAAGAAGTATATTTCTCAATCATATGCAAGATATTATCCATTATTTGTTGAGAAAGTCGTAGGTACAAAAGTTATTGATGTGGATGGAAATGAGTACATAGATTTTAATTCAGGACTTCTATGCTTGAACGTTGGGCATCATCCTAAAGTAATACAAGCGATAAAAAAACAGGCTGAAAAATTAATACATTATAGCATCACTGATTTTTACTATGAAGAAGTTCTTGAATTATCAAAAGAATTATCGCAAATAATTCCAATAAAAGGAGGAATAAAATTTCATTACTGTAATAGTGGAACAGAAGCCAATGAAGCAACGATCAAACTTGTAAGATATTATACAGGAAGGCAAAATCTTATCGCATACATTGGAAGTTTTCATGGTAGAACTTATGGTTCCTTAAGTTTAACCGCTTCTAAGCCAGTCCATAGAAAAAAATTTAGTCCTTTATTACCTGGCGTCTATCATGTGCCTTACCCATATTGTTACCGATGTCCATTTAAACAAGAATATCCTTCTTGTAATTTTGCTTGTATTGATTTCATAAAAGAATGGGTTCTAGAAAAGTATGTTCCACCTGAAGAAATTGCAGCATTTATATTTGAACCTGTATTAGGCGAGGGAGGGTTTGTTTGGCCGCCAGAGGATTATTTTAAAAGATTAAAAAAAATTACGGATGATTATAATATTCTTTTAATTTCCGATGAAGTTCAAGCAGGTATGGGACGTACAGGGAAATGGTTTGCAGTAGAACATTTTGGAATTGAACCTGATATAATTACAATTGCTAAATCTATAGCAAGCGGTTTACCTTTAGGTGTTACTGTTGCAAGATCCAATATTATGATTTGGGAGAAGGGAGCGCATGCAACAACTTTTGGCGGAAATCCTATAGCTTGTAAAGCAGCTATTGCAACAATTAATGTAATAAAGGAAGAAAGATTGCTAGAAAGGGTAGAAAAACTAGGAGCAGAAATTAAAAAGTGCCTACAAGAAATGCAAGAAAAATATGAAATAATAGGCGATGTTAGAGGAAAAGGTTTCATGATTGGTATAGAGTTAGTGAAAGATAGAAAAACTAAAACTCCTGCAAAAGAAGAAACTAATGAAATATTAATAAGATGCTGGAAAAGAGGTTTATTATTAATAAGTGGTGGATTATCTGTAATAAGAATTGCCCCGCCGCTAAATTTGGAAGAAACATTGATTTTCAAAGGATTACAAATTTTAGAAGAAGAAATTAAAAAAATTAATGAAAATATTAAGAAATGACCCCTTTATTTCCACTGGACATGTAATTTATGATGGCCGGCGGCGGGCCATCATAAAATAATTTTATTATATTTTTAAAAGAATCTGAATAAACTAAAGAAAATTCATAATCAAGACTGTGGTATAATTATTATTTCTTCTAAAATTTCATACGTTTTTAAATGAGAAATTTATTTTATTCTAGATTGTTAAAAATCTTTGATAAATGTTTTTTAAAATATTTCCACTAGAAATAAAGGGGTCATTAAACCTCATTATAAGGAAGATTATTAT
>JAVVGP010000047.1:0-6944 GCA_032249055.1 Thermoproteota archaeon
AAAGGATTAAACCAAACAATATACTTTACTTTTCTTCTTATTTCTTCTAATGAATTTTTAAGAATTTCAATATCTCCTAGATCAAGACCATCACTTACAATAATAAGTATAGTTTTTTGATCCAAAACTTCTGAGTAATTTTTAAGCAAAGAATTTAAAGCAAAGCCTATTCTTGTACCGCTCTTCCATATATTTATTTTATCCGATAAATTATCTTTAGCTTTTTCAAAGCTATACCCCTTCAGATATTCATCAGCTTTTACCAAGCTTGTGCTAAAACAAAATGTTGAGCTTTTATGAAACTTATTTGCCACACAATACATTAATGCAAACAATTTTTCTACATAATCATCCATTGAAGCACTTATATCGCATATTAAAACAATTTTTGCTCTATTCATTTTCCTATTTTTTCTCATTAAATACAATATTTCTCCACCATAAGCTAGGTTTTTTCTATAAGTTTTTCTCATATCGATATAACCTTTCCTTTCATTCCAATATCTTAAACCTCTATACGTTGCTAGAAGTTTTATTAAAGTTTTCAAAGACCTTCTTACATTTATTACGTCTGAATGTTTACTATTACTAAGGCTTCTTTTTGATCTAGATTCATAAGGACTATACATAAATTTAAAATTAAATTTCGTATCTTCTTCACTTTTTCCTTCCATTCCAAAAGGAAACTCTTTATCTGAGATTTCAGGAATATCTATAATTTCTTCATTTTCAATATCTACTTCTTCTATAATTTCGCTATATAATTTATAAAATAGTGAATCAAAGATTGCATAATCTTCAAATCTTTTTACAAAAATAGCTCTTAAAACAATGTATATTTTTTTCTTATTAAGGTTTTCAAAAAGACCTAATGCTTTTATCGCATCAACAGAATCCATCGGAGATACTTTTACTCCTCGATTTCTTAACTCCCTTGCAAATCTCAAAATAAAAGTAATTAAAATTTCATTGTTCATTTAATTTATGAAAGAAGAGAATTAAAATCGATCTTAGCTAAAGTAGAGAAATCATCAGGATTCTTAGCTAAGCAACCTAAAAACATTTTTATATTCGATGAATCTAATTTTTCAATTCTTGCTTCATTTATAGCTCTGCTAAAATCCAGCGTTTCAGATATTCCTGGTTTCTTTAATATGTTATCCATTTGCCTTATTCTTGAAACAACTCTTACGATTTGCTCCGCAACTCTTTCATTTAAATTAGGTACTTTTAGTTTAATTATTTTAAGTTCTTTTTCATAACTAGGATAACCTATGTAGAGATATAAGCATCTTCTTCTTAATCCATCACCTAACTCTCTAGTTCTATTAGATGTAATTATAACGATAGGTTCTTGTTTAGCTTTAAAAGTTCCTATTTCTGGTATAGTTACTTGAAACTCTGCTAGGAATTCTAAAAGGAAGCCTTCAAATTCTTCGTCTGCTCGATCAATTTCATCAATAAGAAGAACAGGAGGTATTTGCCCTTCATGTAATATAGCCTTCAATAATGGCCTCTTAAGCAAAAATCTTTCACTAAATATATAATTTTCCAATTCTTCTTGATTTTTCGAATTTTCTCTTATTTTTATTTCTATAAGTTGCCTCATGTAATCCCATTCATATATCGTTTCAGAAGCTGTAAGTCCTTCATAACATTGTAATCTAATTAGTTCTGTATTCAAACCTTGAGAAAGAACCTTTGCAATCTCAGTTTTACCGCAACCAGGTTCTCCTTCAATTAATAAAGGTTTTTTTAATTTTAATGCTAGATAAACAGAAAACAAAATATTATCATCAGCTACATAGTTTGCTTTTTCGAATATCTTTTTCAAATCTTCTATCGTTAACCAATCTAAATTATACACTAAAATATGAATATGTTTTAACTTTATTAAATCTTTTACTTAGCTAACAAAATCCAGTCTTCTAAATTTATTGGAGTTTTCCTTATTCTTTTTCCAACAACTTGTTCAATTGCTCTAACTACTGCAGGAGGAACGCCAATCGTAGGACTTTCTCCTAGCCCTTTCGCTTGAACTGGTATAGGTGAAGGATATTCAGCAAACATAGGAATAACTTTTGTAGCTTCCATAGCTGAAGGTACTCCTGCATCAAGAATGCTACTAACTAAAAGCTGACCTTCTTTATTATATGGAGCAGATTCAAAATAAACTTGGGATAAACCTTGAATTGAGCCTCCAATAACTTGTCCTTCAGCTACTTCTCTAACTAAAACCTTTCCTACATCATAATATGCTAATATTTCAGTTATTTTTACTTTACCTTCTATTATTTTTGCTACTGCAAGATTTGCTCCTAAAGAATTTAGATTGATACCTTTTGCCTCATAGGTTACCTTTTCTTCGTATCTTCCTTTTAACAATTCTTCAATTGAAAAATTATCGCCCAATTCTCTTTTGGCTTTTTCAATTATTCTTCTACAAGCTTCTACCAATGCTGAGCCCGCTAATATTGCACTCCTGCTACCCCATGTACCTACTCCTGTATCAAGTTCTTCAGTATCTCCATGCATAAGCTTTACTTTTTCTTCACCAATTCCTAATTCTTTGCTAACAATTTTCTTAACAAATTCCTCATGACCCTGTCCATGAACGCTACCACCTAGCCAGACTTTAACTTCACCATTTTCAATAACGACCTTTACAGATTCACCTTCAGATTTATCAGGAATCAAAACAAAGAAAGAAATTCCAACCTTTTCTCCTTTTTTAACATAGTCTTTATATTTCAAAGCATCAACAGCATTTTCAAAGAAAGTTTTAGCAGGAGGAACTCTAAATTTTGTGATCGAAACAAATTCTTCATCTATTAAATTTCTTAGCCTTAGTTCAACAGGATCGATTTTAAGCTCATCAGCAAGTAAATCCATCATTCTTTCAATAAAGAAGGCTGCTTCAGGTCTTCCTGCACCTCTATATGGGCCAAGAGGAACTTTATTTGTGCATACAGACATTGCAACAATATGTAAATTTCTTATTGCATAAGGACCTGTTATTTGGTAAGATATCCAACGTGGACCAAAAATAGCAATTCCTAAAGGATAGGCTCCTGCATCTATTATAATTTCAGCATCCATAAATAATATTCTTCCATCCCTTTCCGAACCTAAGCTAATCTTAGCATATACTCCTCTTCCATGCTGAGTAGCTAATAAATGTTCTCTTCTTGTTTCGATCCATTTAACTGGTCTTTTTGTTTTCATTGAAGCATATGCAGCAATTACATATTCTGGATATATGCTTGCTTTTGAGCCAAATGCTCCGCCCGTATCTAAATGAATTACCCTTATCATTTCCTTTGGTATATTCAGAACTTTTGCAAGTCCTTCCCTCCAGCTATGAACAGATTGTGTTGAAGCCCAGATGTTCAGCTTATTGCCATCATAGTAAGCAACGATTCCTCTTGGTTCAATAGGGTTTGGAATTACTCTTTCATTGCAAAGTTGATCTGAAACAATAACAGGTGCTTCAAATTTAATTTTTTCACCTACTTCATAATAGTTAAAAATATTTGAGTTCATTCCTTTATGTATTGGCTCAGATTTTAAAGCTTCAAATGGATCAACTATTGGCTTCAATGGTTCATATTCTACCTCAACTTCTTCAGCCTTATCTTCTACTTCATATCTATCCTTTCCTAAAACAGCAGCTACAGGTTGACCAACATAATTTACATAATCTGTTGCAAGTACAGGATAATCTACTTTAATAGGTGATTCAGATTCTTCTTCAGCTATTACGCTCATTGAAGCTTTCAAATCATAACCAGTTATTTCTCCCTTAACTTTAAGTATTCTGGCTCTTGCATATGGACTTCTTACCACTTTTAAATAAAGCATATCTTTAAGGTAAATATCATCGACAAATTTCCCTTTTCCAAGAACATAATTTCTTTTATCTATTTCGAAGCTGTTCATTTAAATTTTATTCATAATCTTAAATAAAAGCTTAACTCTGAAAACGCTTATTTGATAAAAAAGATTTTGCTATAACTTTCGAGATAATTTAGTTTAAACATGATTATCATGAAAAGTATTTTTAAACTCATCATGAAACCTAACGTTCTGGGAAGAGTATTCAATATTGGATAGCAGATCCTTCAATAACTCTATATCATTGTCAATAAGTTCTAAAAGTATCATGGCAGCTTTTGATAATTTTTCATTAGAAGTTATAATTCCCTTTAGTAATGGTTTTAAATGAGTATTAAGAAACCTTAATTGAATAGTTCTAAGTCTTTTAACATTGTCGAAATCACCTAGCTTTAAAGCTCTAACTTCATCATTTACAAGCTGAGACATGAATGCGAACATAGTTTTAAGACTTCCAGCGTTACCTTCAATAATATAACCAGCGTTTTCATAAAATTCCTTAATAACTTTAACAAATAAACTTCGAGTAACAGGGTCAAGATCAACTCTATAATTTTCTGCAGATAAGTCCAAAAGCTCATCTATATTCTTAGTTAGCTCATTTAATTCTTCATCATTTAAGCCCAATAACCGTAGAACGTTTAATGCTTCAGGATTGTTTATATTTAGAGTTATTATTGAGAGATACATTAAACTTCTACCGTTTGTTATAGAAAGAAGATCTTCCATAAAAAAATAAAATTTATTTTATAATTACCATACAATGTTTACCGTCTCGAACTTGTGTTTTCTTCCTGTTTTTGTTACCTTAGCAGGAGTATCATAGTAAGCTTGAGATGCGCCGTGCCATGATAGCAAAGGCCAGTTGCCTAAAGATGGGTCTCCTAGCTGTACTGGATTAGAAGTTATACCATTAAATCTCCACTTGTCAGCTATTAAACCTTTATCGTAATATTCAGCAGGACTCTTTGTAAATAATACCTTCTTAACAATTAATGGCAAGTTTTTGGCAGGATTTATAGCTTCTTCTGGTATCTCTACTTTATCGGGAAGCTCTTCAATTAACCTCTTTAAGTTCTCATCTTTAATCTCTCCAATATATTTCGGTTTAACTACCACTGTTTCAGACCATCTACCCATACCGTATGGTATAGCTATTGTACCTTCTTTAACGGTCGGTTCTACTACAACTGGCGTTTCAATAGCTCCCATTGGTGTCTCAATTCTAATTATATCTCCTGTTTCTATTCCTAACTTCTCTGCATCTTTAGTATTCATGACAGCGAAGTTCTCAGGCGTTATAGCCTTAAGCCAATAGTAGAACTGACTTCTATGCTTAGTGAATAAAGGACCTGATTCAAATACTATGGTAAATGGATAACCTTCGAACAGATCTTTTAATGGAGTTCCAATTAATCCCTTCATTTTAGGACCTGCGATTACTGGAGCATAAGTTGCAGCTGGTAAATACTTAGGACCTCCCCAGAACTTTTCACCTGTAATCGCATTTTTAGCTTTAGCAGCTTTATCATTCCAGAATTTTAATATTTTATCTCCTGGAACACTTCTTTTACTATATCCTCTTTCATCAAACGAATCTTCATATCTTGTAAATACTCCTCCTCTAGCAAGACCATAGGCAACAAGTCTCCATTCATCTTCAGGAATTATATCCTTGAAATTAGCTATAAAATAGTTTCTTTCAACAAACTCAACCTCGCTATTTTGTACCTCAGCTGGTATAATTTTCTTATCTTTAGCATCTACCGCAGCATTGGCAAATACTCTTAATATAATTTCCCATGCACAATTAAGAGTAAACCATTGACCCTCATACTTTGTACCTTTAACACCATTAATACCTTTTTCTCCAAATCCTGGAGCTCCTAATTCCTTGGCAACATCTATAACAAATTCCCACATACTAGCATATCTATCATGACCATTAGGACATTTGCCAATGTATTCTGTTAATGGTTTTATAGCTGGACTTCTCCAAGCTTCACCTATAAGTATACCAGCACCAGTTGCATAAAGGAACTGGGTTCCCATAGTACCAGTTTCAAGGTATGTTGTATCAGGGACTATATAATCAGCATACATGCTAGATTCGTTTATTGTTGTTGTTATAGCTATGAATAACGGAAGCTTTTTAGTATCTTTAAGAACTTCTATGAATTTAATACCATAGTTAGCTGATAGTACAGGATTAGCATAATACATTATGAGAGCACCCATATTATATGGATATCCTTCAGCTATTCCAGCAAAAAGCTCAGTATAGCTTTCCTCAGGTGTTAAAGGATACCAAGGTCTCTTAGCTGGATAAGGCTTCTCGCCTTTCTTAACTTTTAGCCAATATTCTAAAGTATCTTCATAAGCGTAACCATGCCTATCTATAGGAGGTCCCCATCTTATAGGTTCTCCAAATCCTGAAGAACCACAATTGTATAGCTTAGCTGAAAAAGCTGTTGTAGAAGGTCTGCCTAATATGCCACCTTTCCTATGATAGTTACCTATAAGAGTATCTAAAATTCTATAAGCCCATACAGAATATTCTCCGTTAGGATGCATACCAACACCTCTATGTAACACAGTTGATGCATAAGGAGCAGCATCTGCAAAATCCTTTGCCATTTGAATTATTAGTTCCACAGGCACACCGCATATCTGAGACCATTCCTCAAGACTTCTGCTAAAAGCTTCATCCTTAACCATTCTAAATGCTGTTTTTACAAGAACGCTTTCACCAGTCTTTAAAGAAACTTTTCCTTCCCAATCTATTTCAGCTGAATCTACATCAGTATGAGGTTTAAGTTCTCCAGCAGAGAATACCAATGGTATTCCTTTATCTCCAATTCCTACATCTGTATCTTTAAGGAATTCTCCAAACTTACTATGACCTTCTTCTGCTATTACAAGCCATGTTGCATTGGATGTGACAGGATAGCCTTTCTTTCCAGCTGATGTTAGATTTGGTATCCCCAAGAATTCTTTATTATACTTATTATTTTCAATTATCCACCTTATCATAGCCATTGCAAGAGCTG
>JAVVGP010000048.1:0-6701 GCA_032249055.1 Thermoproteota archaeon
TGGCGAGAATCTTTCTACAAATTTTCTTACACTTAAACTTCCTGCATGAACTTTAAGAGAGGAAACAAAATCAACTTTGGTGTTTATCGGAGGTGTATGTGAAAGAAGGATTAATTTTTCGTATTTTTCATTATTCTTTTTTAATCTTTCATAAGCATTGTTTAATATTGCCTCTATTTCTTCTTCACTAAATTCCAATGGAGTATTAAAGGGTGTAGGAGAAGAACCACCTAATCCAATTATAGCTATTTCTTTATAAACCAAATAATTTCCATGCAAGTTTAGTTTATTTATATCTTCTTTATAATCATGTATTATATCACAATTTCCCGGAACAAAGTATACTTTAGAAAATGAGCTGCTTATTAACTCAATCACTCTTTTTGCTTCATTATAAGAACCAAAATTAGTTATATCACCCGCAACTAAAACCAAATCTATATTGTAACCTTTTACTTTACTTAATATTTTGCTTAAAGTGCGTGTATTGCCATGTATATCTGAAAGAGCTAAGATTTTCATAAAAAATAAATTGATTAAGAAAAATAAATTATTTAAGATAAAATAGCAAAAATTTCTTCTAAGATAAACTTAAGATATGGTTATTTATTGCAGAATGTCGCATATAAAAAATGTAAAAGAATGTATATAAGAAGTAATTAGCAATGCTACATATTTACTTTTGGTACATGATTATGATTGCCTTTTCCAGTTTATAAAAATATATGAGATGCTAAGATATAGATTAAAACTTTATAGAGCATATACAAAAATTAATTTCAATATATTAATTGAAATTAGAACAAGCATTTTATATTGTGTCAAACAAACTTAAATTTTTATATATCATCGTTTTATAATTTTTTAAATATATATAATCTAATATTGTTCCTTTAGATTTATAAAGTTCTAAATTGAATATTAAATCTTTAAAAATTCCTCCAGCTAAACCATTGGAAATTAATGCAGCTCCTTGGGCAGCTTCCTTACATAAAAGAGGCTTATCTTCAAAATATTCCCCTTTATTTATAACATACTTTAATCCTTCTATCTTTCTTACTTTTGCATATTTTCTTAATCTTCTTCTTACTTCTTCATAAATTCCTTCTATTCTCGAAAGTCTTCCTGAAATTAAAATCTCCTTTGGATATCTTAAGCTTACAAGCATTGAAGAAACCATCTTTTCTATTCCTTCGAAGAAAGCTTCAGAAGCAAATTCGTCTTTTAAAATATCTTCAGGATTATCTGATTGTAATATATCAGAAATTCCTCCACTAAAAAGGACTTTCTTTTCAAAGTTACCTAAAATATAAGCAAGTTCACCATCCATCTCTCCTAAAGATTTAAAAGAAATCGATGCGTTTGTTCCTCCTATACCATCAATTATTTTGCCCTTTTCTACCGCGATACAAGCATTATAAGCATAACCTAATTCTACCAAAATAAAATTGGTCTCTTTATGATCAATTCTATAGTATCTACATTGATCGTATATTCCTAGAACAGCTACACATAACTTATCAGCAGTTCCCATGTCAATTTTGTTTATTTTCCTGTAACTTTTTACCGTAGGTAAATGTATTACGCCAGGAATTAAGTAAGCATTATAATTTAATTCTTTAAACATTTTTATTAGCTTGGTTAATCCTTTTAGAACAGGTATTCCTTCATCTGTCTTTTTACTTAAAGTTATTAGTTTCATATCTACTTCGTTTAACTGCGAAATATGCTTTAAGGATATTCCGTATCCTGAAGGAGCTACTATTAAATTAGGTTTAAACTTTTCTATTAATTCTATAATAATCGAAGGATCCTTTGCTACCTCTTCTGAAGGAAAACTTTCATCTATTATAACCTTTATACTTGAATCTTTTTCTTCAATTCCACAAACATCAAAACTTTTAGTTCCTGGATCTATTCCTATTGTTAGCATTTATTTTTAAAATGAAAAGTTGATATTTATTTTTAATGAAATTTAAATTCCTAATAGCTGAATCTTCATTGGAACTTATACCAAAGGAAATAGTTAATCATCCAGCTGTAATTTCAGATGCTTATAAAAGAGGAAAAGATCCTTCAAAAATTATTTTAGATAGAGCTAAACATCATTTTGCAATGTTAAAATTACCGAATTCCATTAAAAGAGGAAGACCAGACATCGTTCATTCTTTACTTTTGGTTCATCAATATAGTTTATTGGCTCAAAATAATTTAAGCAAAATGTATATTCATACATTGGAAGATAAGATAATCGAAATAAACAATAAAACAAGAATACCCAAAAATTATAATAACTTTATTGGGTTAATTGAACAGCTTTATGAAAAAGGAGCAATAATTAGCGAAAATGAAGAATTATTAAAGTTAATAGATATGAAATTAAAAGATTTCATTCAAGGAAATAGTTGGGTAGTTTTTCATGAGAAAGGAGATAAAATAAGTTTAAATAATTTAGCTAATCTCTTAGAAGGAAAAATAATAATTATAGGAGGATTTCCTCATGGAGACTTCGAAAATGAATGGATATTAAAAGAAGCGGAGAAAATAATAAGAATTGGAGATAAAGTTCTTGATTCATTTCAAATTCTATTTAGAATAATAACCATCCTAGAAATGAATTTAAATTTGATTTAAAAATTATAAAATAGAGATGAGAAAGGTACAAAGCGCTGAATGAATGATGACAGAAGGCCTTTGATCTTTTTCAAGCTTGTGTTGATGGAGTTGTTGTTCTTCTTCGATAAGGAAGAACTCTAAATCTAACAGTTCTTCTTTTACCGCTTATCAAATCTTCGATATCTTCTTTAAAGGCTAAGAGATTTATTGTTAATAAAGCATATTTTTTATCTTTGGATAATCTCATTACTATTCTTCCTTCCTGAGGTCTTTCTTTTTTTACAACAGGTACTTTAACAGAAATTTCTATTTTACTGTCAAGGTTGAATTCTTTTATTTTATTCTTTATTTCTTCATAATTAGAATAGTCAACAATCCAAGTGTTAGTTAAGGAATCATATTTTGCATTTATAGATTTTAAATAATTAACAAAGTCTTTATGATACTCCTTTAATCTTATCTTTACTTCACTCATAACAAATATTAAATTTTTTGAAATAATAAATATTCGTCCTTATCTGACTTCCTCTCCGCCTTAAAAGGCGAGGGTTCCCCTCAATTGATTCGGAGCTACATCTCGCATTTGAGGGGCAGTCGAGAGGCTCAGAGAACCCCTCCCATTTAAATTCATTATTGCAATAATATCTCTATTATTTTCATAACCGCATTTACACTTAAACCATCTATATGATATTTCTTTCATTTTATTTTTACATTTAGGACATTTTATTGAAGAATAAGCAGCGTAAACGTAATTAATTAATAAACCATGTTTCTTTGCTTGCCAATCGATCCAATATTGAATCTTTCTATATTGCATTAAATATAATTTATCTCTGAATTCTTTAGGAAGCTTTTTAACATGCTTAATCATATACTTTAAATTTTCTAATTTAATAACATTAGCATTCATTTTAATAGCTTCATCAATAACTCTTTTGCTAACTTTTCTAGCAAAATCTTCAGCAATATTCTTAGCTTTTACATGAAATGTTGTTATTCTTCTTTTAATGTTTTTATTTTCTTTCCATTTTTTTGGATATTTTATTTGCAACATTTCAGCTAATGATTTGTATCTATGAATTTCATTAATTCTTGTAGGAATACTAACATAATTTTTATCATCTTTACCAACTGTTATGTTCTGCATGTTAATATCAACAGCTATGCTTCCTTTAGGCTCAATTTTTTGAGCAAATTTTTCAAAAACTATCTTAAGAAATGCTTTTCCGTTATTAAATACTAATCTTGCTTCCTTCATTTTCCAAGATAAATATTCTTTATAGTTTTTAGGATATCCTAAAATTTTAAACTCTCCAATTTTTGATATTTTAACGAACATATCATTGAAATTAACAGTATATGATAACTTTGGAGTTAACCAAATTGTTGGCTTAAATATTCTAGGAAACCTTCCTTTATTTGGATTATTATACCAACCTTTATATATTGATATTGCATTTCTATAACAATCTTCAGCTATTTTTGAAGAAAGATTATAACTTTTAAGTGTATTATATAATGCTTTATGTATAATGCTTAAAATATTCCTTTTATTTGGATTGATTCTTTTTTCTTTTAACCAATAAAGAACATACCTTAAAGCTTCTAAATAGTTTTTGGAAAAGACTAGGAGGGAATTTGTTAGAGCGATATTCATCGAAACAGTAGCTCTTATCGCATTAGTCCCCCTAGTCATCGATTAATTTTAGAAAAAGAAGCATATTAATCTTTTCATCTCCGCCCTGAAGAGCGAGGCTTTCATTTAATGTAATAAGTTTTTAAATCGAGTTAAAAGAAAAAACTCAGAAAAAATTTATTTAGAGTTATTTTCGATTTTTCCTTGAAAACAAAACTATAGGTAACAATATCGCTATTGGAATTACTACGAATAATAATATTAAATATGGAAGGGATGGATAGACTGGTTTAGGATTACGTAACATATCATCTGATTGTGATGGGCCTTCTGGAACAAAGGAACGTTGTCTATAATCTAGGAAATTAGCTACTAAAGGAACATCACATCCTGCATATTTTCTTAAAATAGAAACAGCTTTTTCAACAAATTCTTTATTGAAGGTAGCATTAGGGGGAATAGGCAGATCAGCTATACCATGACCGTGTCCCCAGCCTTCTAAATTTATTTTAAAGTTATAATATTCTTCAACTAAATTTAAATATTCTAAGAAGCCATCTCCCCATGTAAGTGAACCATTAGGTAATGTTTTGCTATAAAACTTGATCAAATCGTCAAGTTGTTTTTTATAAATACTAGCTGGAAAGTAATCTTCAATGAAGAAAACTACTGCATTGTATTTCTTAGCATATGGTTTTAAATATTCAAGAACGATGTTAACTTTTTTATCAGTTATTTTATACATTGTAACTACAATAGCTGGAGGAATGGTATTCCAAACTCCTATCCAGTTAATTCCTAATTCTCCTTTTTCTTTAAATATTTTATCTTGTAAAAGTTTGACTTCTTCTCTAATTGAATCAATAAAATTAAGATAATAATACCAATTACTGCCTTTTAAATCATGTTTTGCTGGTAACATATTTATTATAAAAATTCTTTCTGAATCAAAATCTCCAGGTATTTTATCTACAAATGTAGATTCATTATATCCAGGAACTCTAACTGCTACAGGGGGATTGAATTTTCTATAATTGAATTGCCAGTAAACATAAGTTTCATTGCACCCTGTAATTACCAAATCAGGATTTCTATTTTTAACAACTTCATATACTATATCATTTGAGTAAGAAGCCTTTATATTAATTGGATTTATTAAAGTTATTGATATAATTAAAAACAAAAGAAAAGCAATTGGTTTCATCATTTTCTCACCTACAAGATGAAGAATATTCCGAACCACATGTTGCATAAGAAATTTTTAAATCAGACCATTTCTCACTTACCTTTACAGCCCATGATGCAACTGCTCTAATGTGTAAATCATCATCATGCGGTCTACCATTATGTATTCCGATAATTTTAGCACCATAGTCATATACTCTAAAACCATCAATTCTTTCGCTATAGATAACATACCGAATATACCAAACTCCACCGCTATCCCCCACGTCGGAAAGAGAATCGTTATAGTAACATTGATTGTTAGGACATCTGCTTATTAATATTGTTGGATAAATTGCTACATTAGTAGACCTAGGCGTCCACCTATAATCAATCTGTAATATTTGCCCATAAGTTAATCCCGTTGTCCTTCCTGATTTATAAACTATTGTTCCTATCATATTGCTTGTTGGCGTAAGGTATCCTGTAATTCCTACCCTATAGTTACGATCTTCTCTATCAGATCCAAAATAATGATTACCATTTTCGTATATAAAAGCTTCGTAACCTGTATTTTCAAGTCTTATCAATGCAGCATCTAAATCTGAACTACCTCCTCCATAAGGCCAAGAAGATCTAATTCCTCTTCCTATAAAATTACCCCAATCCCACCAAGGACCTTTTCTAGGCTGATCTACATAATCTCCTCCATTAGCTGTTTCTATGCAGTGACCTGCTGTAATGAATCCTAATCTTCCATTATTATTTTCTGTAAAACTAACAGGGAAAGCTAAGGAACAAAAACCTTTGCTATAAGAAGGCCCATACCATTCTGCTTTAGTTATTTCAATTTGTATTCCTCCTATTAAAGGTCTATATTTTTCACCATATCCAGGATATTGGGCTTGTATATAAACTATACTGCTTCCGTATATTAATAATGCTAGCATTGCTACCAAAACAATTATTTTGCCTCTCACAAAAAAAACAATTTTTCAAATATTTAAATTTAACTATTATATAAACTCTATGATTTTAATTTCAAAAGTGATTTATCTATCTTCAAACAAACAAAAACTTAATTTTACTATATTCTAACCTTACTTTGAAAGATATTAAAATACCCGCTTTCACTTAACATTATGCATTGCTTCATCATAAATAGTCCTAAAGTTAATTTGACTTAATAACCTAAGACAAAAACAAGACAATATTTCTTAATTTTCGTTATTAACCATGCAGAAAATCTAATGGGTTTGTTTCAATTTTATTTTTCTTTCTT
>JAVVGP010000049.1:0-6632 GCA_032249055.1 Thermoproteota archaeon
TTTCAGAAATAGGATATGGATATTTGGATTATGGTGATACTCCCGCTTTTAAAGGTGTTTACGAAGTATCTGCTTTATCTGTAGGAGCTACTTTAAGAGCACTTGAAGCTGTAATTAATGGAGAAGTGGATCATGCTTTTAATCCTTCAGGAGGTCTTCATCATGCTTATCGCTATAAAGCCGCGGGTTTCTGTGTATTTAATGATCCTGCTATAGCAATAGAATATTCAAGAAAGAAATATGGTTTTAAAAAATTCTTATATGTAGATATTGATGCTCATCATGGTGATGGGGTTTATTATTCTTATGAAGATGATCCTACAGTATATATTGTAGACATTCATGAAGATGGACGTTTCCTTTATCCTGGTACAGGATTTGAAACCGAAAAAGGAAAAGGAGAAGCTTATGGAACAAAAATTAATATTCCTTTAAAGCCTTTTTCAGATACAAATACTGTATTACAATATATACCAAAAATAAAGGAATTCATAGAAAATATAGAGTTCGATCTTATAATATTCCAATGCGGTGCTGATGGATTGGAAGGAGATCCTTTAACTCATTTAAGATATTCTCCTAAAGTACACGAAGAAATTACAAAATTATTGCATAAATTTGCTCATGAAAAATGCAAAGGAAGAATTATTGCTACAGGAGGTGGAGGATACAATTTTAATAACGTTGCTAAAGCATGGGTTACTGTTGTTGAAACATTAACAAAAGAATATTAATATCTTCTTGTTTCTAATATACCTGCACCTATATGAACTCTATCTATATGTTTAGATAAATCTTTATCTGTTGCGAATATCGATTCACAATATGGACATATAAAACCTTTTATCTCTTCTAATTCTGCTTCTTTTGCTAAAGATAAAATATCTCCAACAACGTTTCTCAAAGTAATTATACCTATTATATTACCGTTATCTCTTACAGGCAATCTTCTTATATTGTATTGCTTAAACTTTTCCAAAGCTTCTTTAACTGTTGCATTCTTATTTATTGTAATTAAAGGAGAAGACATTATTTCGCTGGCCTTTGTATTATTTACATCTTTCCCCTCTGCTACAACTTTATAAAGTATATCTCTCTCTGTTATTATTCCTACAATTTTCTTATCCTTTTCTATTAAAACGCTTCCTATCTGCTTTTGTTTCATAATTTCTGCAATATTTTTTATACTTTCATTAAAATTTACCACAACAATGTTTTTCCTAACGTATTTTTCAATAGGTTCATTTAGTTCCATTATTATGTAATAAAAATTAATTTAAATAATTCTTTCTATAACCAAGTGTGATTTATAAATATAAAATTGCTTAAAATTCATTGTTAGAAATTTAATGAAAAGTCTATATAAGAAAAGAAAGCCTCAAAAATTTATAAAAATTATTATATTATTTTAATAGAGGGGCCGTAGCCTAGCAAGGTAGGGCGTTGGGCTCCAGAATAAAAATAAAGAAATGTAAGTTGAGCTAAATGCGATGATGAAATTCTGGAGCGGAGATACCCAAAGGTCGGGGGTTCAAGTCCCTCCGGCCCCATATAAAAAATTAATTGTGCATTCAAGTTTTTTATTCATTACAAAAATTATAATTTTTCGAAGCTAATAATAGGCCAAGAAGGCCAACTTAGATCAAAATGGCTAGGTAAAACTTTAATTCTTACTCTATCTCCTATATTAACTTTTTCATTTTCAGAATACTTTTTTCTAGCTAAAATTCTAACATCTCCTTCCAATTTTATTAAGCATACATAATATGGTACTTCTTTTTCAAACAATTTTGGTGCTACATGTATTATTGTATAGCTTTCTATGGTTCCTTCATTTTTTATTCTTTCCCATGCAGTATTTATAGAACTACAATATGGACAAATTTTTCTTGGTGGCAAGGTTAGCTTTCCGCAATTATTACATTTAGAAACCCATATTTCTTCGTTATTTATCCTTCTATAAAATTCTTCTATTAATATTTCTTCACCCATATTCTCGACTTTTTAAAATATGAACAAAGTGTGTTGAGCCTGAACCTCCCATATTTTGAGTTAAGCCTATTTTAGCTCCTTTAACTTGCCTAGGTCCAGCCTCACCTCTTAACTGCAAATATATTTCATACACTTGGGCTATTCCGGTTGCTCCTACGGGATGGCCTTTAGCTTTTAATCCTCCGCTTGTATTAACAGGTAACCAGCCATCTAGATTTGTAGCACCTTCTTCTAGCAATTTTCCTCCTTTTCCTTTTTCAGCAATACCCAATTCTTCATATTCTATAATTTCAGCTATAGTAAAGCAATCATGTAATTCTGCAACATTAACATCTTTTATACTAATTCCGGCATAATCGAATGCTTCTTTTGCAGCGATCCTTATACCTTTAATACTTGAAATTTCTTCTCTCTCAATTATTGAAGAATGATCTGTAGAATGACCACTTGCTATTATATCAACAGGATTATCATTAAATTTATGAGCTATTTCAGGAGAAGTTAAGATTAAACATGCGGCACCATCAGTTATTAAAGAACAATCATATAACTTTAAAGGCCATGCTATTACTCTTGAATTTAATACTTCTTCCACTGTTATTATTTTTTGCATATGTGCCTTTGGATTATAGTAAGCATTTTTATGATTTTTAACAGCTACTAATGCCATTTGTTCTTCAGTAGTATTATATTTATGCATATGATGGGTAGCCATTAAAGCAAATATTCCAGCAAAGGTTAAACCAGACCATTGCTCGATTGCAATGTCGCTGGCCATAGCCAAAGCTTCGTTTGCTTCACTAGTAGTTCTATTATTCATTTTTTCAACTCCTGCAACTAAAACTATATCATACAATCCTGATTTTATAGCAAATAAAGCAGTTCTTAATGCAGTTGAACCTGAAGCACATGCATTCTCAGTTCTAATAACTGGTAAATTATGGAAGCCAAGCCAATCTGCTAAAATTGGTGCTAAATGAGATTGATGTTCAAAATATTCTGAATAACATCCAAAAACTCCTAATTTGATTTTACCTTTAATATCAGGATCTTTACAATATGATATAGCTTCTAAAAAAGCTTCAACTAATAGTTCCCTTGCCATTACATTTTTCCTTTTACCAAATTTGCTACAACCAGCACCTACAATAGTTGCTAAAGGTTTCTTCACGATAAAGAACTAATAAAACTAATAAAAAAATTTAACTTTTAGAATTTTAATTTTAAAGCTTGAATTCCAGGCAGCTCTTTTTCCATAAGCATTTCTATTAATGCACCTCCGCCTGTGCTTATATGACTTATATATTCTGCAAATCCAAATTTGTTTATTGCAGCTACAGTATGTCCTCCTCCTGCTACGGTAAAAGCTTTTGAGTAAGCAATAGCCTTTAATAATCTTTTTGTTCCGTATTCAAATTCTTTCTCTTCATAAACACCAGGAGGACCGCTTATAACTATCGTTTTTGATTCTCTTATATAATTTTCTATTAATTCACAAGTTTTCTCTCCAATATCTTTTATTGACATTTCTAAAGGTAAACCACTTAAAGGTATCTCAGCTCTTTCACCTTTTGCAGTTTCTACTGCTACATCAACTGGTAATATTATTTTATCTTTAATTTCTTCAAAAACTTTTTTAGCATTTTCGTATAAAAATATTCCTCCTTTTCTATCTAAGAACTTTTCGTTAATTTCTCCTAATTTATATCCTGCAACCTTTAAATATAAATTTCCTATAAGTCCTGTAGCTACAATCCAATCAGCTTTATTTGTTTTTCCTAGATGCTCACAAATAGCTACAGCATCATCTAATTTTGCACCTCCTAAAATATATAATCTTGGTCTTTCGCTATGCTGAAGTAGCCAAGTTAGTGCTCTTACTTCCCATTCCATAACTCTTCCTGCACATGAAGGCATTACTACAGGATAGCCTGTAAGTGAAGCATGAGCTCTATGGGCTGCTGCAAAGGCATCATTTACGTAAATATCAGTTAATGTGGATAAAACTTGAATTTGTTTGCTTTTTGCATGTTCTTCAGGAGATTTCTTCAGCATTTCTTCAGGATCTGTTCTTACATTTTCTAGCATTACGATTCTGTAAGCTCCTTCTCTCAATTTCTTTAAAGCTTCTATAGCCTTTGGTCCATAAACATCTGGAACATAAATTACTTTTGTTTTCAACATTTTAGATAAAATTTTTGCATGAAGATCTGTAGTAGTAAAATCAGCATCACCAGGTCTTCCTTGATGAGTTAATATTGCTACCCTTGCTCCTCTTACTAATAATTCTGTTAAAGTTGTTTGAGCTAAAACCTTCATTCTTGTTAGATCTGTTGGCATATTAGTTTTTGGATCCAAAGGTAAATTCATGTCAGTTCTAAGCAAAACTACCTTTCCTTCAAAATCAAAATCGTCCATTGTTTTGAATCCTAAATCTATTTTTAGCATTTGTTCAAGTATTTCTGGAGATACTTTACCTCCTAAAGCTCCTACCATTTTTAGTAAAATCTTTTTACAACTCCTAAACTTCTATCAGTTTTTTCTATAGAATTTTTAGGATTTTTTTCAATTCCAGTTAAAGCTCTAATTGCATCTATATTTTCAGGTATAACGTTGCTTTCTTCTGGAGTAGCCCAAATTAAAGTTAGATCGTTATGTATAATAGAAATGCTTTCTAGCCAAACAGGTATTTCATAAATATCTCCTCTAGGTCTCCCCAATTCCCTTCCTATTTCGAATATTGTATTTAAAGCTTCCACTTTATCTTTTCCGCTTACTAAAACTACTCTAGGTTCTTCTTCTAAAGCATTAATTACATTTTCTTTTGAAACTTTTTCTTTTAATTCCAAAAATCCCATATGTAAATGGTACAAATTATGACTTCCCTTTGCTGCTAATGTTATTATATCTAAATCTTTAATTACTGTTTGAGCATCAGGTCCATGATGAGAAGGTATTTCTAAATCTGGAACCACAGTATTTATTATTCCTTTTTTGTGACTTTCCCATGGATCTGCAGCCCTTCTAAATATTGTAATTCGTGCTTTTTTTACACCAATTCTTTCATGAATTGCACCAACAACTCTGCATATAGCAGTAGTATTGCAACTAACAACTCTTGTGAATTGCCTATTTAAGTTTTCTAAATAATTTCTGGCAGCTACAAAACTTGCATTTGTTAATGAATGTTTTTCTCCTCCTTCAAATATTGCTTTTACACCAAATTTTTCATAAAGTGGTTTATTTTTTGCACCTGTTCCTTCAGGAGTAGCATCAACAATCACATCAACTTTGCTTAATAGATCTTCTATTGTTCCCGCTGGTTCATAATTATGTCTTTTAAATTCTTCAATTCTTGCATTTGTAGACAAATAAATAGGAATATTCTTTTTAGCCATAAGAGCAGTTCTCCAATCAAAACCTGGACCAGCTATACCTACCAATTCCATATCATCTTGGAGCATAACCGCAGTAGCAACTCTTTTACCTATAGTTCCGTATCCTCCTACAACACCTACTCTTATTTTACTCATATTTAATTATCGTTTTAAATAATTATATTTTTCAATAAAAGTAATTGCTAGCTACCAGTTAACTCTTTTTGTTTTAAAAATAACTCAATTATTCTTTTAGCAGCTATTTCAGCATGCTCAAAATCCCTAGACTGTTTAAATCTTAAATTTATAATTACTAATAAGCATTGTACAGAAAAAGCAGCTGCGGCAGCAAAGGCTCTATTTATTTGCTGATGAAGTTCAATTTCTTCATAGCTTTCAATTTCTCTACCTGCTCTGGGCATGCTTATAATTCCTTCTTTATATTCAATCTTTTCCTTTAACATCATATCCTTTTTCCTTCTTTCTATAACATCTTCCGGATTATATTCTGCTAAAACTATAGCATCAGGCTTAATTTTTTTAATTGCTTCTTCAGGCAATCCTGGGTAATAGCCTCCTTGCATTTTAATACTTACATGTGTATCTATAATGACATCTTCTTCAATTTTTGAAATATTTTCTGCTGCTTCTATTTGTAATTTTCTATATTCATTTAAAGGTATTTTTTTCCTCATTTCGTCTCTGTCTTTTATTCCATATCTTTGAAAAGCAATTTTTAACATTTCATCTCCATAATTTACAATTTTAATGCTTGGCATCTGTTTTTTTATAAGTTGCATAATAGTAGTTTTGCCACTACCTGGTACTGCTACAAAAATAATTTTCATAATTAACCTTCTTTATTTTTTTATTTATTTTTAAAATGGTGAAATTAAAAGTCTTTGCGATCCTGAAACAGGAATATGTGATAGAAGTGGAATTGAAACATTCAAGATAGGTCATTCAAGCAGATAAAGGAGAATCTTAATTGCTTTCGTTAAAATTTAATATCAATCTTAGCTATTTGATAATAACTTAAATTATCTTATATCCTTCAGGAAAGGATAATACATCATAATACGTTTTAAGATTATTCTTATGCTTATGCCTTATTTTTCTCACACTTTCTTCTATAGTGTACGTATTCTCTCATTATTTCGAAACCTAAAAATTTGTTCACAGCTAGAATAGGCTTATTTTCAAAGGAATTGTTTGTTGAAATCTTTAAGTAATTAAGTTCTTTAAGCTTGTTTAAAGCTAATG
>JAVVGP010000050.1:0-6589 GCA_032249055.1 Thermoproteota archaeon
ACACAATGTTCATTCTCAACATCGTTCTCTCCTTCTCCCTTAGCTTTGTAGTTAAAGGCAAAAATTCTTTTAAAAGTAAGTCTATAATTTATTCCTAACTCTCTTTTTAAAGTTCTAGTTAAAGCTTCTTCCCATGTTTCTCCATAAAAAAGGTGACTTGCAGGTATCTCCCAGTATCCTGGGAATCTTTTATTATTTGCTCTCTTTTGTATTAAAATTTCCTTTTTTGAATTAAAAATAAAAATTACAAAGGCTAAATGTCTTAAGCCTTCTCCTTTATGTCCTTCTTCTATTGTTGTCTTTCCTATAGGATTTCCTTCCTCATCACAAAGTATTAAATATTCCATTAAAGTGATATTTTACTTTCTTTAATATATCCTTATTTTGTAAAAATAATGGTATAGCTATTATTTATTAAATCGTAAAAGGTTTCGTATTAATAAATTTATGCGGCCACCGGGATTTGAACCCGGGTCCTCGGCTCGGGAAGCCGATATCCTAACCTGACTAGACTATGGCCGCTCTATTATAATATATTATTTCAAAAGTTTTAAACCCTAAATGCTGATTTATTCAATATAATCTTCTACTTTAGGTAATTCTAATTTTAATCCCTTTCTTTCCCTAATAGACATTATAATATTCATTGCTAAGTTTTCAGGAACTGGACTCCATTTATAAAATTCTGTAGCCCAGAACGCTTTTCCTGCTGTTTGGCTTCTCATTTCATCAGCTAAATTAGTAGTTTCTGCTACAGGTATTTCTCCTCTTATAAAAACAATATTTTCATGATATTCAACAGCTAAAATTTTTCCTCTTTTTGTGGTGATTATCTTTAAGACATTGCCCATATAATCCTGAGCCACTTTTACTTCTATCTTATATATAGGTTCCAATAAAACTGGTTTAGCTGAAAGAAAACCTGCCATAATGCCATTTTTAAGAGCTGGCATTAGCTGAGCAGGACCTCTATGAACTGGGTCATCATGTATTGTAGCATCTAATAATCTTACTAATACACCTCTCATAGGTTCATGAGCTAAAGGACCTTCTGCCACGCTCCATCTAAAACCATTAATTAAAGTATCTTTTACTTCTTTTAAATATTGAACACCTTTTGTATTATCCACAAATATATTTAAATTATCATCAATAGCCCAAATGTTTCTTGCATCATCAGCATCCCATCCTGCTTCTTCTCTTAATATTTTTGCTCTTGTTCTCCAATCCTGATCTTCAGTAACCCTTCCTTCTTGTAATAATCTTAAAGTTTCCTCGTTTAAACTTTCTACAGATACAACTAATCTATTATGTCTATTTGGACTCTTTGTTTCAAATGAAGGAGACTTTCCTCTTATACTTTCCCTATATACCACCAATGGTTTTCCTGTTACAAATTCTATATTTCCAGCTCTTTGTTTAAGATCCCATAAAGCTATTTCCAAATGTAATGTTCCCATTCCGCTTAATAAATATTCTCCTGTTTCTTTGTTTATTTTAATTTTTAATGTAGGATCTTCTATAGCCATTTTTTGTAAAGTATCAATTAGCTTTACAAGATCTGTCGCTCTTTTAGGTTCAATGGAAATTGTTACTACGGATTCGCTGATATACTTCAAAGCTTCGAAAGGAGTCATCACATTTGCATATTCCTTATTTACAAGGGTTTCTCCAGCTCTTGCTGTTTCTAAACCAAGCAATGCTGCAATATTTCCTGCTGGAATGCTAGGGACATTTTCTCTATATGGACCCATATAGATTCCTGTTTGAAGTATCCTCTCAACCCTTTTACTCCTCATTAAATATATTTCCTGTCCGCTGTATACTCTTCCGCTGAATACTCTTCCAGTAGTAACTAAACCTGCATGAGGATCATCAATTACTTTATTTACACAAAGTATTGTAGGACCTTCAGGATCGCATTCCAATAAAGCCTTCCCTATTTCGCTATTTAAATCTCCTTTCCATATCTTAGGAATCCTGTATTTTTGTGCAATATGAGGTGGCGGAATATGTTCTATAGCCATACTTAAAATTGCCTCATATAATGGTGCCTCTTTAGAAAGTTCTTCGACCGCCTCTTTTCCTCTATTATAAGCATCTATTATATCACTAAATTTAAATCCTTTCTTTTGTGCTATGGGTATTGTTAGACCCCACTTATGTAGCGCTGCACCAAACGCTACTTGACCTTTTGCTGGATCTACTCTCCATATTTTCTTAAACTCAGGATCTGCGTATAATTCAACTAGACTGTTAAATTCTTTAATTATTTGTAATAATCTTCTTTGGATTTCTTCAGGTGTTAATCTTAATTCTTTAATCAATCTATCAATTTTATTAATATATAATAAAGGTCTTGCTCTTTCCTCTAAACTTTGTCTTAAAACGGTTTCTGTTTGTGTCATTACACCCTCAACAGCATCAATTATTATTATAACACCATCAATAACTCTAAGACTTCTTGTTACATGGCTTGTAAAGTCAACATGTCCTGGTGTATCAATTAGATTTATTACGTAAGGTTTCTTTTCAATTTCATGGTACAATGATATGTTAGCTGCTTTGACGGTCATTTGTCTTAGCTGTTCAATTTGTACGTAATCTAATGCTAATGCTGTACCTGCAACTTTTGGAGATAACAATCCTGCTGCCATTAATAAAGAGTCTGATGTTGTTGTTTTACCGTGATCAACATGACCTATTATACCTATATTTCTAATATTATCTAAATTATCCATTAACTTAAGGACTTCCTCCGTTTGCTTAAATCTTACCATGCTTACACCTGATGTTATTTATTTTTTATTTCATTTTTATAAACTTATTCCTTAAAACTTTTATGTTCCATTTTAAAGTATTTAATTAATGTTAAGATTTTTGTTTAATGATTGTAGTAGGTATAGATTTAGCAGCGAACCATAAAAAGCAGAGTGGTTTTTGCATTATGAATGAAAATCTTGAAGTTAAAACATTTTTGTTATTTACTGATAATGAAATTTTAGATTATGTTAAGCATTATAATCCTGAATTAATAGCTGTTGATGCTCCTTTATCTTTACCTATGGGAAGAAAATCTTTAGCAGAAAGATCTAATATACATTTAAGATTATGTGATAGGGAATTATTAGAACTAGGCATAAAATTCTTTCCAATAACATTAGGTCCTATGAGAAAACTAACTGAAAGGGGAATAAAACTTAAGCAGATGCTTGAAAATTTAGGATATAAAGTTATAGAAGTTTTTCCTGGCGCTACGCAAGATATCTTAGGATTGGTAAGAAAGAATCAAGGTATAGATAAGTTAAAAGAAGGTTTAATTTCTTTAGGAATAAAAGGAATAAAGAATGAAATGAATGATGATGAATTAGATGCTATAACTTGTGCTTTGACAGGTTTATTATATTTGAAGGGTGAATGTATTGAATTGGGCGATAAAAAAGAAGGAATATTAATCATACCTAAATTCAAGTATTAATCATTGTTTATATTTTGAAGGCCACCAGTTCCATTTTTTAGCGATAAGCATAATTGCAGGAACAAAGAATGGAATAATAATTAAGGAATCAAAAAGTACAGCTAATCCTACGGTAAATCCAACTTGATTAATTAAAGGAAAGTCTGGTATCATTAAAGTTAAAATGGTCAATGATAATATCAATCCTAATACTATTATTGTAGTTCCTACTTTTTCCAATGCAATTTTTATAGCTTCTTCATCTGTTTTTCCTTTTATTTTCTCTTCTTTTATTTTGGTAACCAAAAAGATATCATAATCTACTCCTACGGCTAACATTGTAACTATTAAAAATAAAGGAACGGCATTTATCAAAGGAAGATTAAGATATAAATTATAAACTATAAACAATAATGCTAAAGACCATATCATTCCCGCTGAAATAGTTAGTATAAGCCTTACCGGAATTAAAACAGAATATAGTTGAATAAATAATAGTAACATTATTATTAATGATAATGAGGAAATAATTATAGGATACGCATAGTCAGTGACCTCTTTTGAATCTTGTGATACTTGAGTTGCCCCGCCATAATAAATTTCGTATTTAGAATTCAATTCGCTAATTTTGCTCTTTATTTTTTTAAGTGTTTCAATAGCTTGTAAGCTAAAAGGTTCTTTATTAATCGTTACTAATATTAAAAAACTTTTATTTGATTTTCCTATAAATCTGTCAATTACTGGTAGATAATTTTTGCGTAATGTTTCATTTTTTAATAATTCATTAATGTTTTCTATCGTCTCTCCAAAAGGAGAAACAATTGTTTCAACATATATAACTTCTTTAACTTCTTTTATCTTTTGTATAATTTTATATGAAAATTCTAAAACTGAAGGATTGATAGTTGAATTTATTAATATTTGTTCATTTGTTTCAACCAAGATGTAAATTGGGTTTATAGTGTTTCCAAATTTTGAATAAACCATTAACGTTGCTTCTTTAACATCAGAATTTGACATTAAAGGAGGTACATCAAGCACCGTTTGGATATTTAAAGCATAATTTAAGGCTACAAGAGTAATAATTACTAGCATTAAAGTTAATTTTACCTTGTTTCTCTCATTGAAGGATGTTATTTTGGTGAATACAGTATTGTTTTTTCTTTTGTTATTAATTCTTAATGGCCAAATAGCTTTGTCACCTAATATGAACAATAGCGAGGGTATCAACAGAAGATTTGCTAGCAATGTTACTCCTATGCCTATAGTATTAGCTAAAGCTGCATCTCCAAATAAAGGTATATTCATCATGGATAATGTTAAATAAGAAAATAGAACTGCTAAAGAGCTTATAAATACTCCTTGCGCACTCCATATACACATTTCCCTTATAGCTTTACTTTTTTCTTGTTCATTAATTCTTTCAATCTTATATCTCCTAATCATATACACAAAATAATCGCTACATAATCCTAATACTAAAATGGTCAATATTGATGGAGAAATGTAGCTTAATTTATGATTAATAATTATTCCAATGAGTAGGTAAACTAAAAAATATGTTATCGTTATTGTTATAGCAAATATTAATAAGGATAGAAAACCTGTTATAACGGATCTAAAGTATAAAGAAACTAATATAAACACAATAATTATAGCCAAAGGTATAACTGTTTGAATTGTAATAAAACTGGATTTTTTAAGCTCATTAGAAATAGCTGGAACACCTGTAAGATATACCTTTTGGTTATATTTTGTTTGAATTTCATTTTTTATTTCATAAACTTTATTCACTATGTTTTCTTCAGGCTGCTTTTTAAGTATTAAGACAATGATGAATATATCATCTTTGACAAAAGCATTTATAATTCTTGGATTTAATTTAATTGGGTATTCATTAATATTGTTTTTATTTATTATCTCTTCTATTATTAAGGTAGAATTATTATTGATTATCAACTTCTCTAAAAAATCTTTAAGGGAATTTGAAAAAGAAAAGACAATATTTTCAATTTTCTTTAATTCTGTGCTTACATGACTTACAACATAATCTAAAATTATATCTTCTTTAGTTGTATTTAACAAAACTAAATCATAAATAATTTTATCAATTTTATTATAAATATTATTTAAAGTATATTTTCCTTTTATATATGCTAAAGTTAATTCATATGTAACAGTATTTATATCTTTTTCATTATTTATTATTTTCCTTATATAATTTAATAATATTTCTTTTTCAATTAAAGTCTCTTTTAGATAAATATCTAAAATTTGAAATATTAAATTTTCTAACACCTTTTTATCTTGCCAATTTCTTATTGAAGTATTAATCAGAATTAATTTTAATAATAAAGGATCAATAGCATTAGTCAAATATTTATGTGATATGCTTTTAATTACCAAATCTGTTGATTCTATTATATTTAAGTTATTTTTAGTTATAAGATAATAAACTTTTTCATAATATTCTTTGAAATATAACTTTAGTGCAGGATCCTTTATTTCTATTCTGTTCAACACACATTCTTTAGCTTTAGCTAACCTTTTTGATATATCATTTTCAATAGTATAATTGTAACATTTAATATAAATATAAGGTAAATAGTATAAAAAATTTAAAATATTAGTCAAAGTAGAATTTAAAACAAAATAATTATTTAAGATTAAAGTAATATTTTTCTTAATTAAAAATATATTTTTTGCTAAAATTAAAGTAAGATTATAAAAAGACCTCAACTGATCACTATAATTTAATGCTACATTATTGAGTATATCTTTAATAATTGAGTATATATGAACAACTGCTCCATCTGGGATTTCTTTTTTAAACTCTTGTTCCAATTCAAAAGTAATTTCTTTAATTTTATTTGAAAATGGGTTTTCGCTTTTTAAAATTATATAAAAGTTGTAACCTGTTAATACGCTTAGAAATGGCATAGAATAATTCTTCTTTGCAAACTCATCTATCAGCTTATTTATAGTAATTCTAGACATACTATTAGGAAGCGTTATTTCTACTTCGTATACTACAATTTCGTTTATTTTATTTACAAAGAAAGCTGAGATTATAAAAATGATAATCCAAAATATTAGAACTAGCTTGTAATTTCTTTTAATAAATTTATAATA
>JAVVGP010000051.1:0-6509 GCA_032249055.1 Thermoproteota archaeon
ATTGAAAAGTAGGTATTATTTCAAAACTTTCTACCACAACAGGTTCTTTTAGATTTACTAAAACTATTAAAGTTGAAATTAAAGAGATGATTACAGCACCTATAGCAATTAAAGCTCCTCCAGAATATAATTTTCTACCGAAAGCTAAAATAAAAGGAAAAACTAATATAGGAGCTAAAATTATTAACCATGCAACTTCATATACCATATAGATTAACATTAAGCAGTAGGTTTAAATTTTTTATGTATGAATTTTCATAAAAATGAATTCTATAAATAAACTAAAAGTTTTTAATCTTTGATGAGAAAGATTTTTCATGAAAGAAGAGATTAAGAAAGTATCATCTTTTAATTATATATTAAGTAAATTTAAAAAAAGAATTCCTTATTATATTTTGTTTACAATATTTCTATTCCTAATATTCGAAGTCTTTATTTTAGTATGGTTAATACAAGGAGTTAATGTAAATAAGGTTAAGGGAGAACTTGATGAACTTTCAAAACAAATAGAGAAAAAAAATGTATATGAAAAAACACAATTTATATTCTCAAACAATTATAGGATTTCTCTTTTGTTCATACCTCCGATCATAGGAATATTTTTCTTTACAGTTGTGATGCATAATACTGCAGAGTTCTTCGCTTATTATTCTATAATTAGAGCTGAAGAATGGAATATCGATCCCTCTTTAGCCTCTTTAATTATAACAATTTCTTTAATTTTTTCATACCCAGCTTATTTCTTTCCCTTCCTTGAATTTTTAGGCTACTCGTTAACATTTTCTCAAGGGCTAATATTATTAGCTAAAGGAGTAAAAACAATATTTAAAGGAAATATCAAAGAATTTCTTAGCGAAATATATTACACAATATTCATTATAACTCTTGCAGCAATAATATTGCTTATAGCTGCTTATTTGGAAGCCTTAGTTGTTTAATGAAATTATATTTGGGAATAGATGGAGGAGCAACTAAAACATTAGCTGTAATAGTAAATGAAAAATTAGATATTTTAGGAATAGGTATAGCAGGCCCTTCTAATTATCATACAGTTGGCTTAAAAAAGGCAATAGAAAACATTAAAAGTTCAATAATCAACGCTTCAGAAATGGCAAAGGTCAAACCCATATTTGATACAGCCTGCATAGCTTTAGCCGCAATAAATAGTAAACTGGATTATATAAGATTATTTAAAAAGTTGGCTGAGCTAAATTACTATGTAAAACTAAAGCTTGTACACGATGGAGAAGCTGCACTTAACAGTATTGTTGAAAATAAAGGAATAGTAGTTATACTTGGAACAGGTTCTTTGGTTGCCGCATATGATAATAAATGGAATTATATTAGAGCTGGAAACTGGGGTCATATAATAGGAGACGAAGGAAGTGCTTATAGAATATCTGTTAAAACTTTAAACTATGTAATGAAAATATATGATGGGAGATTAAAATATTCTCCTATAATAGAAGAGATCTCTAAAATCTTAAAAATTGAAGATTTATCAGAAATATCTTCAATTATTTATACAGATTTAAAGAATGAAGATATAGCTAGATTGGCTCCTCTTGCTATTCAATTTGCTACCAAAGATAATTTCCTTTATAAAATTATAAAAGAAGAAGCTGAAGAAATAGCTATGGCTGTAAAAGCTGTATATTTAAAAACTAAATATTCAAATGTTTATTTAACTGGAGGATTAACAAAGAGTAAAAGGGCTAAATTTTACATAGATTTAATAAAAGAAGAGATCAAAAAGATTATTCCTAATTGCAAAGTTAAAGTAGTTAAAGTTCATCCGGTTTTAGGTTCGATAGTTATAGCTTTGAAAGAAAACGGTATTCAAATAACTAAAACAGAGAAGGTAAAACTTGCAAAGGAGTTAAACCTTTTATTAAAAAGTTTAAAATATTAAAGAAAATCGTTTAAAGGGAAATCTTTCCAGCTTTTAATTACGTAATTTGCTCCATTATCATAAAATTTTTTCTCATCAAGAACAATATATTTCATAAAACCAATTATCTTAGGTATACCTAAGCTTTTATAATAGTGATAATTTTCAGGTAAATCATCAATAACAACAACATAATTTAACTTAGGTATTTTACTTAATACACTTTTTCTTCCTTCTGTAGTACTGCTTAAAAAGGTATTATCATCTGCATGATATACATTTTCATAATAAGGAAAATTGAATTTTTTAAGTTGGCCAATTGTAATATGTTTCATGCTTTCTAAGCGATTACTAATATAAACTATAATGAATTTTTTACTTAGTTTCCTTAAAATTTGTCTTGAATATGGTTCAGGTTTATCCAAATCTATAAATTTATATCCTTCTTTTTCTAAACATAACGCTATTTTCCAAAATTTTTCTCTATACTCTTCGATTTTATTAGAAGGTAAATAATTACTTAAAAATTCAGCAGTCCTTTTACCAATTACATCTTTTACGGTTATTTTTTTATTAAGCAAATACGAATAAATAGCAGCTTTCCTTCTTGTTACATTTAATATGCAGTCATCTATATCAACCAAAATTCCTTTATTCATTGAACTAAAAATTTTTATTCGAAAATTAATCTTTAATTATTCCTTTAGCAATTAGATCTTCTATATATTTAATAGCGTCCAATGCAGCTTTACAACCATCACCTGCAGCAGTTATTGCTTGGCGATATTTATAATCTGCTGCTTCACCTGCTACAAATACACCTTCAACACTTGTCCTTGTATTATCATATACTTTTATATATCCCTTCTCATCCATTTCCAATTGTCCTTTAAAAATCTCTGTATTAGGCTCATATCCTATTGCAATAAAAACACCATCACATTTATAAAAGTAAACTTCGTTTGTTTTTAAATTTCTAAGATAAACTCCTGTTACTTTTTTATCTCCTACAATTTCTTCAACTACTGTAGACCATAGGAATTTTATTTTAGGATTTTTGAAAGCCCTTTCTTGAAGTATTTTACTAGCCCTTAATTGATCTCTCCTATGAACAACTGTTACACTTTTTGCATATTTAGTTAACGTTAATGCTTCTTCCATTGCACTATCTCCACCTCCAACAACAATCACATCAAGATCCTTAAAAAATGGAGCATCACAAGGAGCACATGTTGAAACTCCGCGTCCTAAAAATTCTTGCTCTCCTTTAACATTTAAAAATCTTGGTTTAGCACCTGTAGCTATTATTACTGACCATGCTTCATATAGCTCATCTTCAACCCATATTTTGAAAGGTCTTTGAGAAAAGTCAACTTTGGTAACATCCTTATCAATTATTTCAGTACCAAACTTTTCAGCTTGAGCTCTCATATTCATCATTAATTCTGGACCTAATATTCCATCAGGAAATCCTGGAAAATTTTCAACAAGAGTTGTTAGCATAAGTTGTCCTCCAGGCTTATAACCTGCTATTAATAAAGGATTTAACAATGCTCTTGCAACATATATTGCAGCAGTATAACCAGCTGGACCTGAGCCAATTATAATTACTTTTCTTATATTCATAAAAAAATTTGTAATTCACGTTAATATATTTTTAATAACAAAGGGCCCAGCGGGATTTGAACCCGCCCCTTCGGCTCCGAAGGCCGACGCTCTAACCTTGCTAAGCTATGGGCCCTTTTCCAAAAATATATTACTTAAAGCCATTAAATTAATTTATGAAAAGAAATTTTGAAGAAAATTTGCTCTTTCATAATACTATTGATGTTTGGATAAAAATATGTGAAGATAATAATGTAAATTGGAATGATGTTAATTTATATTTATCTTTCATAGAGTTTTTAAAGAAGAATAATATAAAATTGATGCCTTTTAATTTATGCATCAAAGAGACGGGAGGAATGTATAAAAGAGGAAAAGAAAAGGCAGAATTCTTAGATAAGTTGCAAAAAATTAGAAAAAGCAATGTTGTATTTATTGTAAAATTTGATGAAGAATTAATTAATAAAATAAACGAATTTATTAAAACATTAAAATGAGTTTTTTAAAGGAAATTTCTCAATCATTTATAAATGCAATAAATAAACTAAGAGGAAGTACAGGAGATGAAGCTTCAATAAAAGAATTCATAAGAGATATTCAAAGAATACTTTTAAAAGCCGATGTTAACGTAAATATTGTTTTAAACTTAAGTAAAAGATTGGAAGAAGCAGCTAAAAAGGATCCTCCTGCAGGTTTTTCAAGAAAAGATATGATATTGAAGGAAACATATGAAGCTCTAATAGAAATATTAGGTAAAGAGAAATATGTGCCAAACTTTGATCCTAAAAAAAGAAATGTAATAATGCTTGTAGGAATTCAGGGCTCAGGAAAAACAACTACAGCAGCTAAACTAGCTAGATATTATAAGAATAAAGGATTTAAATCAGGCTTAATATGTGCCGATACATACAGACCTGCAGCCTATGAGCAATTAAAACAGCTTTCTGAACAAATCCAAGTTCCATTCTATGGAGAAATCGAGGAAAAGGATGCGATTAAAATAGCCAGAAGAGGAATTGAATACTTAACAAAACAAGGCTGCAACATGATAATAATAGATACTGCAGGTAGGCATAAAAACGAGGCAGCTTTGATGGAGGAAATGAAAGAATTAAGTAAAGAAATCAATCCTGACCATGTAATTCTCGTTATTGATGGAACAATAGGTCAAGCAGCTTTTAACCAAGCAAAAGCATTTAATGAAGCTACCAAAATAGGAAGCATAATTGTAACAAAACTTGATGGTTCTGCAAAAGGAGGAGGAGCAATTAGTGCTGTAAAAGCCACAAATGCAAGAATAAGTTTTATTGGTTTGGGAGAAAAAATAGAAGAATTTGATATATTTGACCCTGTTAGTTTTGTTAACAATTTAATAGGTCTAGGAGATCTAGCTACATTGGCAAGAAAACTAGAAGAAGCAAGTATCGAAGAAAAAATTTCTAAGGAAAGACTTTTATCAGGAGAATTTACTTTGGAAGAATTAGTTCAGCAAATAAAGGAATTTAAGAAAGCAGGTCCTTTAAGCAAATTATTCAAACTTATACCAGGTTTCAGCTTAAACTTACCTGAAGAAGTTTTTAATGCTGCTGAAAAAAATCTAGAAAAATGGGATGCAATATTGAAATCCATGACCAAAGAAGAAAGAAAGAATCCTAAAATTATAGATAAATCACGAATGAGGAGAATAGCAAGAGGATCTGGTACAGATATAAAAGATGTGGAAAATTTGATCAAAACTTATAACGAATTAAAGAAAAATATTAAAAGAATTAAAAGAATAGGAATACCAATAAAATTAAAATGAATAAATTAATAAATATTTTAGAAGATATATTTAGTAAATATTATATTTGTTCTATATGTTTATCAAGATTATTTTATAACTCTTACTCTAAAAAAATAAACATAAGTTTAGGAAAAAAATTAAAAAAAGAATTAAAAGAATTTATAATTAAAAATAAAAAAGAAAAAGCTAATATTATAATTAAGAATTTATATAGAAATTCTAAGGAATGTATTTTATGTAAAAATTTATTTTTTAAAATTAAAAAAATAATTTTAAATATTATTTATAAAACTCAATTTTATGAATTTAATACTTTTTATATCGGAATAAAAGTTCCTTCTAACCTAATTAAAATTGAGGATGAAATTAGAACAAAATATGGAATAACTACTGGTGATTCATTGAAAAGTTTTTTTAATAAAGTTTTATGTAGAATTATAAGCAAAAAAACCGGCAAAAAAGTAGATTTCATTAATCCTGATTTAAAGATAATATATGAAATGCAAAATGATTTAATAGAAATAGAACCTACAAGTTTGTTTATTTATGGCAGATATATAAAGAATAAAAGAGGAATAAGACAAACAAGGGAGTATTGTGATTACTGCAAGGGAGCAGGCTGTAGCGAATGTAATTATACAGGCTATTCAAATGTACCTTCAATAGAAAATTACATTCTGCCAATTTTTAAAGAAAAATTCAGCGCAGAAGATAGCATTTTACATGCAGCTGGAAGAGAAGATATTGATGTAATAACTATTAATACTGGAAGACCTTTTGTGGTAGAAGTAAAAAGACCTTTGAAAAGGAATGTTGAATTAAAAAAAATTGAGGAAGAAATAAACAAAAATGCTAAAGGAGATGTTATAGTTAAGGGTCTTAGATATGTGGATAGAGATGTTATGAAAAAAATTAAAGTTTTATCAAAATATGAAGAAAAAACCTACCTTTTAAGAGTTAAATTTGAAAAACCTGTAAACAAACAGATCCTTGATTTTATAGTTTCTCAATTAAATAATAGAGTTATACATCAAAGAACGCCTACAAGGGTATTATATAGAAGAAAAGATATTGTACGATACAAAATGGTTTATTCTGTAGAATATAATCAAATAGATAAACAAATTGTAGAGTTTAAGATTAATTGCCAAGGAGGATTATATGTAAAAGAGCTTGCACATGGAGATAATAATAGAACAAATCCCAGCATAGCATCATTAGCTAAAA
>JAVVGP010000052.1:0-6454 GCA_032249055.1 Thermoproteota archaeon
AAGCTGCTATCCATGCTAGATCGTAAATAGTATAGGAAGGTATATTCATAAAAAAAATAAATATTTCTAAAAAATAAAAATTTTAAACTATTGATAGCAAGTATTCTTCAGGAATGATATTTCCTATGTTTAAAATTAAATTTGGATCAATCGTTCTTTTCATTTTTATAACTTCTTTAATTATTTCTTTATTATAAATTAAATCTATTAGAGGTCTTTTCTTTCCTTTATCAAAATAACTCTTTTTGCCTATTCCATGTTCAGCAGTAGGAGTACCTCTTAATTCTATAGCTTTTTTTATAAGCAATGTACAATATTCTAAAGCTTTTTCAAGCTCTTCTTTATTTTTTGGCAAAAAATTAAAATGTAAATTAAAATCTCCTATATGACCAAAGATAACGTAAAAAATGTTACTTTCATTACCTATTTTATGATAATAATTAAACATTTCATCAAAACTTTCTTCAGACACTGCTATATCTGTGGCTACTTTATGTAATCCATGTTTTCTAACAAACTCGTTAACACTTTTAGGTATATAATGTCTTATTTCCCTAGCTTTTTCTATATTTAACATTAAAGAAGTTATTGAATTACATTCTTCAAGGATTTCGTTTATTTTTTCTAAGCTTTTTGTTATATAATCTTCGTTTTTACTCATTATTTCAAAGAAAATTATTGATTTAGCTTCTTTGCTAATTATTTCAGGATAGTTACTTTTAGCAATGTTTACAGAATTCTCATCAAAAAATTCTATGGAAATTATCTTATCTTCTATTTCATGAGAAATAAATCTAAGTTTTTTTACAAAACTTAAAGCATCATTTTCAGATTTAAACATCGAATAAAAGGGATAAATAATTTTAGGTTTTTCTAACAACTTAATTTCTATTTCAGTAAAAACTCCTAAAGTTCCTTCTGAGCCAATGAAAAGATCTATTAGATCCATCTCTTTTTTAATGTAATATCCTGCAGCATTTTTCTTCAAATTAGGAAAATTATAATGTGGTAATTCAACTTTTATTTCTTTACCATCAGGATAAACAATGTAAAATTTCCAGTTCATTACTTTATGCTTATTTCTTTCTAGTTCAATAACTTCTCCTGTTGGAAGAACCACTCTTAACTTTCTTATATAATCTCTTGTAGTTCCAAAATAAAATGTTCTGGAACCACTTGCATTTGTAGCAACAGTTCCGCTCAGGAACGCATTTAGCTCAGTTGGATCTGGAGGATAAAAAAGTCCTTCTTCTTCTACCATTATTTTCAATAAATGTAAAGGTATTCCAGGAGGAGCTATAGCATAATACTCATTTTTTCCCTTATCAAAACCTATTATTATTGAATAAGTTCTTCCTAAAAATTCCTTTTTTATTAATTTTTCATTTTCCTTTGGTTCTTTATTTATTTGGGTAAAATCGTCCATAGCTATTATTATACCACCTAAAGGAACCCTTGAACCTGTAATTCCGGTTCCTCCACCTGAAATTGTTGCTCTTTTCTTTAATTTATTACATTCTTTCAATATTCGAACTACTTGTTTTTCATTTTTAGGAAAAATATACGTTCAGCTGAACCGGTAATAATTCTTGATTCATCAACAATATAGTTATTTATTAAATCTTTTTCATCTGAATATTTAATTTCTTCATCATAATTTAAATTAAAAGCAAAGATTTTATTCATATCTTTATTTCATGTTTAAGATTTATTTAAAAAGAAATTTAGCAAGATTTTTCTTTTAAATTTTCAGAATATTTACCAAAAAGAGAAAACTGGCTCATACCTTAAAATAAGGCTTAATTTTATGATAAAGTGTAACTATTGTTACTCTAACCGAATTTTTTAGCCTAAAAGCTTATATATATAAAAAATATAAAAAAATAGAAAATGTGGACATTAAAACAACATTTATCGCTTTAACATCAATAATAATTTTAGCTGTAGTTGGAATTATTATTTTATATCAAACAAATCCAGCAAATACAGTTAATACTAATACAGCTGTAGTTAATACGTTTCTTACTGAAAAATTCAGAACCTATACTATTCCAATTTATACTTCGCCTATTCTATCGTGTACCAAGCCATTTAATAAAAATTATATGGGCTGGGTTCCAATAAGTGAGCTTAGTAAGTATGTGAGGGTTATGGAAACTTTGAATCCAGAATATGAAAAGAATCCTCTTTTGCACCTAAAGTTATTAATAGATAATTATATAGTAGTACATGCCAAAGTTGTTTCTTTAGGAGAAGCCTATCAGGGACACTATTTTATACCAGCTATATATCATTTACGCTACAAAATATTGATTCTTGACATTATATTGAATAAGTCTCCTCTACAATTAAGCGTAGGAGAAACAATTGATATTTATGATATTGCATATAATCTGGAAGTTCTGAAAGAAATGGCCTACAGACAAACCACAAATGTTACTGCGCCTAAACTAATTGAGAAGGTTGATCCTCGTAACTTCACATACATAATTATGCCATTGGATGTGGGAAATGAATATATTTTAGCCTTACAAGTAAAATCAAATGAACCTTCTAAAATCTTTGTTATTTGGCATTACTTTGTTTTCGATTCAAAGATTTATTCTCCAGACAATGTAGCCTATCCTGTTGATTCTGAACCTTTAATTACGACTTTCTATAAAGTATGCGGCATGCCTTTATCTGATTTTATTAATTTGATTAAATATGTCAACAGCTAAATTTAAACTAATAGCTTTGATAAATATATTTTTAATTACTATTTCATTTCTAGTTATAAATCAATTATAACAAAGAGTTGAAGCATTTTCTTTTCCAGTAGGAGATGGTCCGAAATGGAGAAATGATGTTGCATCTGATTTAAGGGTAAGATTTGATTCTACATTAAACCAAGAACATAGGAGACATTTCTTAAGAGCTATTGGTTTTTGGAATAGCATAGGAACAATAGTGAACATGAGAGTAGCAGATATAGGAGGCCACATTTTAGTACAACCTATGAGTAATAATAGGACTATTGAATGTAATGGAAGGACTTACATTTACGCTGATCCTAATAGTAAATATATATATGCTGCTGTAATAGAAGTACATCCTGATCCAGCATGTGCAAGTGATAGACGTTGGTGGGTTGCAGTAGCTACACATGAATTAGGTCATGCATTAGGTTTAGGTCATATGAAAAAAGAACCATACTCCATAATGGGCGGTGCTTGGGATTATTATAGATTACCTATTCCTTTGTTAGATGATATATTGGCTCTTTTATATCTTTATGGACCAAAGAAACCTAATCCTGTAAAATTTTTCTCTACTTATGGTGGTTCATATGCTTCAAGGGGTCCTGTTGAACTTAACGGTTATCCTTATGAGATAGTTTCTTCTCCTTCTCTTAGTATTAACTTTAATTATGTTTTTGCTTCTTTAACTAGTATTAGCATTACTCTTAATATGGATGGCTTTTTAGGGGCAATGATTTTGGCTAATATGAAATATATCAGGAATAAAATTCATCAAGGAGCGGTAGGCTTCTTCACATCAACAAATCCTGCAATTACAGAAAGTAAGGTCTTTGAATTAAGAATTTTCGGTGGTACGAATGCAGATTTCTTATTGACTTATCGTAACTCTCCTTCTACTTATACATCTATCCTTTTTGCTAGCGAAACTTTTGATGCTTCCAATGATGCTGCTTATCTTGTTATATTAGCAGTTTTTCATTGGGAAGACGGTTATACTTATGCTCTTGCAATAGCATATAAAGGAACTGATGTGTTAGGTTACGTGAATTTTGATAGAAATGTAAAACATTATCAACAAGGAATGTGGAACAATCTCTGGTTATATCCTGCTTTCGTGGTATGGTCAGATGCTGGTGCAAGAATAGGCTCTGAATATCAATTTGATTTTGTATATACTCGATACAGCATATAACATTTAATGTTAATTTTTAACTTAACATAAAATTATCTTATACAAGGCTACCTTTATACTTATAAAAATATTTTATAATTTTCTCAAGAAGAGAAATTTTACTAGAGTATTTGTTGATTAAGATATCGTTAATGAAAATACGTTATTTTATCTTAAATCTTCTAATTTAAGAATTAGTACAAATTTAATCAATTATAGAACTTTTACTTCTTTTACATCTCCAATTATTATGTTTGTAATTCTTTCGTAAAATATACCATTTTCTATTACCCCTTTAATCTTATTAATACTTTCAGCCAATTCTTTTGGTTTCTCTATTATTCCAAAATCTGCATCAATTATATAGTTACCGTTATCAGTTATTATGGGTCCATCCTTTATCCTTTCTCCATATCTTATGTTAACTTTTGCACCCATTTTCTTTAATTCTTGAATTACAGGCTTTAAAGCAAAAGGTAAAACTTCTATTGAAACTTTAGCTTTTTCTCCTATTTTTTCAGAAAGCTTCGTTTTATCAACAATTATTATATATTTTTTTGAATAATATGAAAGAATTTTTTCTCTTAATAAAGCTCCTCCTCTACCTTTTAAAGCAAACTTTCTTAGATCTACTTCATCAGCCCCATCAAATGTTATATCTAAATAAGGATAAGAATCTAAGCTTTCAACTCTTAAACCTAATTCAACTAATTTTAAATAAATTTGACTTGAAGCGGGAACAAAACCAAGCAAAATATTATTCTCGATCATATATTTTCGTATTTCTTCTAATAATAATTCCATTGTGGAGCCAGAGCCTATTCCAACTATTTGTCCATCTTTTAAGTTTTTAATAGCTTCCTTTATTGCATTCCTTTTCATTTCCAAAATATTTTCCATCATAAAAATAAATTGGTTAGAACAATATAATCTTGTGAAATATTATACTAGAACTGGTGATGATGGAGAAACATATTTAATGTATGGAGTTAGAGTATCTAAAGATGATGAAGTTATTGAAGCCTTGGGAAATATTGATGAATTAAGTTCTGTAATTGGTTTAGTTATAGCTAATATAAAGGATGAAAAGATTAAAGATGTGCTATATTCAATTCAAAAAAGTTTATATTTTATAGGAGCTGAAATAAGCGATCCCTATTCAAAAACTATATTATTAGAAGATAAAGATGTTTCATTTTTAGAAAAAGTAATTGACGAACTTCAAGATAAAATTCCTACAATAAAACATTTCATTGCTCCAGGAGGCTCTTTAGCTTCTTGTTATTTGCATTTAGCTAGGAGTGTTTGTAGAAGAGCTGAGAGAAGTGTTGTGAGACTAAGTAAAAAGAAAAATCTGAATAAAAATATAATTCCATATTTGAACAGGCTTTCTTCGCTATTCTTTGTATTAGCTCTTTATTATAACAAAATTGAAGGATATAAAGAAATAGAATTTGAGTTAAAAAAATGAAGTTTGTTTATGTAATTACAGGAGGTCCTTGTACTGGAAAAACTACATTAATAAATTTTCTAAACAAAAAAGGCTTTCATACAGTTGAAGAATCAGCAAGACTTTTAGTAAAAGAAGGAATATTAAAGAAAGAAGATTTTATGGATCCTAGTAAAAGAGATTATTTGCAACGAAAAATAATGAATAAACAAATTGAACTTGAATCTAAAATTCCTGAGAATAAAATAACTTTTTTAGATCGAGGATTGGTAGATGGCATAGCTTATTATTGGATCTTAAACCTTGAGCCTCCTTTTGAATTAATCAATGCTTGTAAGAATAGAAATTATAGATTAGTTTTCATATTGGAACAATTAAAGAATTACCAAACAGATGAACTAAGATATGAAGATGTTGAAACAGGAAAGAAAATTCATGAATATATAATAAAGGCATATAAAATGTTTGGTTATAAATTAATTTTCGTTCCTGAATTAAGCGTTGAAGAAAGATGCAATATTATATTAAATCATGTAAAAATGGATTTAAAATTGAGTGCTGTTAATTTAAATTTAATCGAACAATCTTTACTAAAATGAATTTTATAGCAAAGCGGTGTAATTTAAGAATATTTTATTAATTTATTTTTTATACCTAAAAATTTTTAAAAAAGTTAAATTGAAGATAAACGTAGAAATTGAACCTACAACTAAAAAAGATAAGATAATTGAATTTGTTAGCAGTGTTAAGGATTTTATTCATTGCATTAATGTTCCTGATAATCCTTTGGGGCAACCTAAAGCTAGTGCATTAGCTATTGCTATTCTTTTGAAAAATTTAGGAATCAATCCAGTTCTTCATATTAAAGCTGCAGATAGAAATTTCTATGCAATAAAATCTGAAATGTTGGGAGCATATTATCTTTTTGATATTAATAACTTCTTAATAGTTAGAGGAGATACGAATTTCTACAAAAAAGATGAAATATATAATAAATTTAAACTTGAGACAATTGTGGATAAGATTAAAAGTAATGGTAAATTATCCAATGTTAAAATAGGTCTTCCTTTAATGAGTTTTCTAAGTTCAAAA
>JAVVGP010000053.1:0-6395 GCA_032249055.1 Thermoproteota archaeon
TATGCCAAAAGTAATAACTATTTCAGATGAAGTATATGAAAAGCTTTCTAAATTGAAAAAAGGAAGGTCTTTTAGCAAAACAATAGATGAACTAATTGAATTTTATGAATCAAATAAGAAAGGTAGCAAAGAAATTCTACGAGAAATGTTTGGAACTATCTCAGAGGAAGAGGCCAATGAGTTAGAAAAAGAAATAATTAAATTTAGAAAAAGTTTTGCTTCAAGAGAAAATTATGATGATACTTGATAGTAACGTCATAATAAGAATATTAAAAGGAGATAAGATACATTAGAAAAAGTTGAAAGTATTCCATGTAGCATAGCTACAACAGTATCAATTTATATGAATTGACTAGAATCAGAAATAGGGTTCTAAGCTATGTAATCTTAAATAGACTTACATAGCTCTTGGGATTCATTAGCCTTAAGCTCCTCTTGAGTTCATTGGCGCTCTCATCAGCCTCTTCCCCTGTCAGGGTGAACTCGCTCCATCCCTTCATAAGCTCATTAAAGAGCTTTGGAGACGGAGAAAACCCCTCCATTTGAAGGTTTTGCTCCTTTCGGGGCATTAACCATCCCACATCTGGAGCATCTCTTACTAGTATTCATTAATACATTAGTATATTAATTACTATTTAAATCTACTTATTTTGAAACTGCTGTTTTTAGGCAAAAGGTTAGAAAGTTCTTGGAAAGATTCATAATATATCCCTTCAATGTTAAGGAAGCTGACTTAGCAAGCGAGATATATCTAAAATTGTCTTCTGCAGGAAAAAGAGCGAAATTGACATTCTAATTGCATCTATGGTCAAATCAAATGAAGAAGTTTTAGTTACTTTTGATAAAGATTTATATGATATAAGTAAGATAGTCGATTTAAAAGTAATTATCCTTTAAATTTTTTATAATATCTTTTTTATTTATGAATTTTTTTCAATCTCTACCCTTTCAATTTTATCTTTTTTTGAAAATTTTACGAAAAAGTGTCGGAAAATTTTTTATATCCTAAAGATAGTAGTATATATATGTATACTCAAACTAAAAAACTCTTCAAGATTCCTGAACCAAAAGATTACGCTGAGGATATATTCATGATCATTAGTCAGCCTATAATGCAGAAAATATACAAAATCTATGATGAAGTAAGCTATTATATTAGAGAATTTCTAAATAACGAAGGTTTTCAAGAATATAAGGCTGTAATAGTAGGCCCTGTAACAGATCCTGGCATAAGAGGAGCAAAGCAAATTTCTTTCGATTATTATGGTAGAGAATATAAAGTTATGAGTAGTGCAATATTATACAAACAACTATTATCAATTGCTAACAAGAAATCTGGCTGCAAAGGTAAAATATATTTCTTTGCAGATAACTTAAGATTAGAACCGTTAGAAACAGCTAATACTGATCGCCATTTAGTTGAGTTCATACAAGTAGATCTTGAAATTTATAATGCAGATCATCATGAAGCTATGGAAGTAGCAGAATCTTTACTTTGTTATGTAATAAACAAGATGAGGAAAAATGAAGAATTAAAAGAAATATGGGAATGCTTTAAACCTTATTTAGCTTCAAGAGGTTTGAAAGAGAGAAAAGAGTTGAAAGCTTTTTTAAGACCTTTCAAGAGATATACGCATAAAGAAGCTGTCGATTTTTTAAAAGACTATATAAATAAAAATCCAGAAGTATTAACTACGATTAAAAACCTTTTCGGCTATGAACCTAAAGAATTAAGCTATAATGCAGAGATACCTTGGGAATATGAATGGCTTTTGTCATATTTGCATGAAGAACCATTTTTTATTCATGATTATCCTCGAGGTTCAAGAGGCTTTTATGATAGAGAATATCCTGATAAAAACGGAATTTTAATGGACTTCGATTTGCTATATCCTGAAGGATATGGTGAAGCTGCATCAGGTGCTGCAAGAGAATATGAACATGCTAAAGTAGTTAGAAGAATGAAGGAAACAGGAGAAAGATTAGATAAATATGCTTGGTATTTAGACTTTTTGAAAAAATATGGGGCGCCTACTGCAGGTTTTGGCATAGGTCTTGAGAGATTGGTACGCTACATTTGTTGTTTACCTAGCGTATATTTAAGCGTACCAACACCTAAAATTCCTGGTATCTATTCACCTTAATGAAGACTGAGGAATATCCTATTTCTGAAATTATTAAAAGAGCAAGATTAGGAAGGAAAGCTATTTATCCGTTAATTCAAAAATACGGAAGGTTCTCAATACATGGCTCAAGTATTTATAGCTTAAATAAACGCTTTCATGATTTAGATGACATTCTTTTAATACCTCCCCAATTCACACCTTTAAGATTAAAAAAGGCTATGGATCTTGTTTTTAGAGAACCTGTTTTCTTCGATGTTGATTTGAAAACTAATATTGGAGGATTTGATGTAAATCTTCCCTTAATTCAAGCATCTATGGGAAGTCAAGATGATTGGAACAAAGTTGCAATTTTTTCAGCAAAAGCTTGCGCAGAATATGGAATAATATGCGGAATAGGTGAAAATGTTTCTACAACATGGGGCTATGATAAAAGAAAGAATCCTAAACAACCTTCTTTTTTAGAAAGAGCTTTATCATATCTTGAAAATTTGACTGAAAAAGGAGGATTAATAATTCAGCAAAATGAAGAAGAAGCTTTTGATGAACTTTGGAATAAAATATACTCAGATAAAAGATTTGATGATTTCATTCAAGAAGGTAAAATAGCTTTTGAAATAAAAGCAGGTCAAGGTGCAAAACCAGGATTAGGAGGAGAGAAAATCGTTAGTAGAGAAGAAGCATTAAAGCTGAAATCTAAATATTATATTTATCCTGATCCAGAAAAAGTCAATGCTGAATATTATGAAAGACATTCGTCACCTGATATCTTTACTGAAGAAATACTTGAATACAGAATTAAAAAACTCAGAAATGATTATCCAAGAGTTAAAATATGGGTTAAAACAGGACCTTATAGAGACATTGATAAAGTCATCGAAATTTCATACAAGGCTGGTGCTCATTGTGTAGTAATCGATGGTAAGGAAGGTGGTACAGGAATGAGTCCAACTGTAGCGCTGCAAGAATTAGGTTTACCTACAATTGTTTGTTTAGCAGCAATAAGGAGAGCTAAAATGAATGGAATGAATATTTCACTAGTTATATCTGGAAGGCTATATAATGGTTCACATTTAGTCAAATCTTTAGCTTTAGGTGCAGACGGAATAGCTATGGGAAGACCTTTCTTAATTGCTTCGTATGCTTACCCTTTCTCAGCGACTATTTTAAAAAGGGAACTATACAAGAATAGATTTTTAGGTTATCTAATCGATAACTTCTTTCATCCCAATGAGAAATCAATTATATTTGTAAAAAATTTCATAGAAAGCATTAAGGTTGAAGCACAAATGATCATTTCTTCATTAGGAAAATATAATATTAATGATTTAAATAGCGAAGATGTTGTTGCTTTAAATAGAGATTTAGCAAGAATGTTAAAAATAAAATATATCTATGATATGTTTGATTAAAAAACTTTCTCATTAAATTAAAAATAATATAATTAATATAATATTATTATATTTATCACATAATTTAATATTTAAAATTTAATCCATATGAATAAACTTTAATGAAAGCTAAAATCAAGGAAAGTCGTTTGTCAAGATAATAGAAGTGTTTATATTTCATATGGATTGTTTGTATGAATCCATATTCTAAGTCTTAAAATTTATTCTCCTGAAGATCCTTCTAGAACCAACACAAAGTTAATAGAACCTCAACAAAGTTTAAGAATTATGTAGACTTAGATTCGATGCTACTAATCTATACTATGATAACATTCATCAAAGAAATTTAAGAATGATCAATAAAAATTTAGGAAAAGTTTCACCTAAAGAAAAATAGGCTTAGCTTTAATCATAACGCTTGTTTTACTTTTAAAATTTAAAAAGTGATAAGGAAACAAAGAATTATGGATATAATATATTACTTAGTCCTATTAGTTCTAAATTTGCTTATTTTACTAATAGCAAAAAATAGATTCATTCAAATTTTAAATATTTTGTTTATCTTGCTTAACATTTATTTTGTAATTAATAATATGCCAATAATTATGTGGTCAAATACGCAAGCAATTCAAATTATAAGTACTACTCATTTAGCAATATATCCTTTTCTAATGTTACTTGCTATTCAAGTTATAAAATTATGTAAAGGCTTGTAGCATGTGACTTGAATTGGTTATACGAATTAATTACATTTAGAGGGAACAAAAGATAGTAATTTAAATTAATCCTTAAATTTTAATTATATCATTCTTAATGAATTTTTTATACCAATTCTCATACTCAAAAGGTTTAACTAAATGAATTTGAAAAATCCCTGGTTCAAAATCTTCTAAAATCTTTGACTTAATCTTCGCTTGTTCAATAATATTGTCTGGGAATTTTTCAGAAACGATCATGATATCTATATCGCTCATAGGGTTATAATCTCCTCTAACAACTGAACCAAAAACATAAACCTCTGCATCATCCAACAATTCTTTCGCTCTTTCTTTAATTATCTTTGCATAAAACATAAAGTTATCTAGATATTTCTTTCTTGATTTTGCCTCTTCCAAAATTATTTCATAAAAGCTTTTCATTTGAGATCTTCTCTAAGAAAATTATTAACTTTTCAGCAAATAAGATTAATGCTTCAGCTTCATTTTTATCATATTCTTTTCCTAAATATCTTGAGTTAAGATATGCACTTTCCAATGCTTGAAGCTCAATGCTTCTTTCTCTAATGAACCTTTCTATTTCTTCCTTTTCGTAAGCTTTCCTGAGCTCTTTCATAAGTATAGTTAACAAATGTGTTTTAGGATAATCGCCTGCTTTCAAATATAACAAATATTTTAAGAATAGTTGACAAGCTTGTTCAGCATGAAAAACGCTTAAATTATAGAAACCTTCTTCGAAACTTCTTTTAGCAAATAAGAAGAATTCTTTGGCTTTTTTCTTTAAGAATTCACCATGCATCATTATTTTAATACTTTTGTTCTATAATAAGTTATCTTTTAATTAAGAAAAGAAAGTAAAGCGTGTTTGCAATGAAGAATGCCACGTAATGAAAATATTGTTATAAAGAAGTGTTAACCGCAAATTTTGAGACTTCTGCTAATTTCTTCTCCAACCTCTTCAATCTCCTTAAATGATATTTCAGCCCAATATTTTCTTTGAAACTTTAATGGTCTTAATTCAATTTTTTCCTTATCATATACTAAGACTAACATGTCTCCTTCTTTTATTCCAATCTCCTCAACTATCGCTTTAGGTAAATGTATTGTATTTCTCTTACCAAACCTAACTATTTTTTCCATACCATATTTTGATATTTTTGGTTAAAATCTTTTTAGAAAAATCTTCATGAGACAAACAAAATAAATGCTATTAAACATTAACTTTTTAATTTTACTTTTCTAATCATGTTTAAATGGTTAACGTATATATCTAGCTATTAACAGACCTTACTAACTTAATAAAATCTGATAAAGGCATACCACAGACTTTATAGAAAGCCTTTGTATAAGGTTCAGAATCAACAGGATAGGTTACATTATCTGGAGAGTAAACCTTTGAATTGAAAACAAAGTAAGGCCAACTAGCATAGATCTTTGAAGGATTAGATGAGCTAAAGCTTAAGTGCAATATATATTCATTTCCTACATCTAATGGCATTATTAAACCTGTGAAGTGCTTAGGATCAACGTTTTCAATTATCTTAGGAGAAGTAACATTAATAGTTCCACTGTAATATATTTGTTTCGTAATTTCTAAATTATATACAGCATAATAAACATCAATTATTTCTCCTACATTTAATGAAAGAGAAGATTTATTCAATATAATATCTAAAATTAATATTTTATAACGTAAAGAATATTCATCAGGTATAATATCATCTTGATAAGCTTCTCCTAAGGAAATTACTTTAGCATGAACTACTAATACATTATCATTAATAATTTTTAAGAACAAAAGAGGATTCTTCTCATATTCTGGAGCTAAATCTTCTGTATAACCCACGTACTTTCTGAGCTCACTTATTGGAGCCCATCCCATATAATTTTTATTAAATGGTTTATCACATACTTCTTTAGCCGGAACAGTAACTGTGATTGTGGTAGTATTAAAGATATAGATAGTTGTATAAGGAGTCGTTTGATATAAAGTAACAGCTATAGCTACTACAAATAACAATGCCATAGATGCCAATATGATAAGTATTGGTCTGTTATCCACGTTTTTAAAACATTTACAGAAATATTTATTTTAAAACTTTTTAATGGGATTAAAACTTTTTTTAAAGAGAAGAATTTTCTATATTCTTAAGTTCGCTATTTAC
>JAVVGP010000054.1:0-6356 GCA_032249055.1 Thermoproteota archaeon
AAAATTTTGATTGTGAAGAAATAAAAAAGCATTTTAAAAATTTATTTGAAATAAGCAATCCTAAAGGAACAATTTCAAAAGAAGCCTATGATACAATTATTATTGCATTAAAAAACGATAATAGTTTAGTAGTTGTGGATGGAGAAGAGGATCTACTTACCTTATTAGCTATTTTAGAATCAAAGGAAAATTCTTTAATTTTATATGGTATTCCTAATCTAGGTGTTTGCTTTGTTTTTAATACAAGAAATAAAAAATTATATATTAAAAAATTGTATTCAAAAGGTATCTTAGAAAATGCCTGAAGAAATACAAGTTATTTATAAGTTCGATAATCCATATCTTGCTAGAACAACATATAAATTGAAATTAAATTTTGAAGACAAAAGCAATTTGCAGAGATTAAAGTTAAGAGAATACTTATCTAAATACTTTAATGTAGAAAAGGAAAGAATAATTATTAAAAAAATAATTACAAAATTTGGAGGATTGGAAAGTTATGCGTATGTTAACGTGTATCATAATCCTGAGCTTATAAAAATTGAGCCTAGACATATTTTGTTAAGACACTTACCTAGGGAAGAAAGGAAAAAGATTTTGGAAGAAGAGAAGAAGAAAAAGTTGGAATTGAAGGAAGCAAAAAGGAAAAGAAATAAAAATCCTTCTTAGTATAGTTAAATTATGCCATATATTCATAAATTATATCAAGTTGATTATGCTACAGGAAAAATAAAAAGGCTAAACGAGAAATGTCCAAGGTGCGGTTGTTTTATGGCTAAACATACCCAAGGTCCAAGACCTAGATGGACTTGCGGAAAATGTCATTTAACAAAATTTATTACTCCTTCTCCTAAAAAGACAAAGTAATGTTTTTGCTTGGTATAGAATCAACGGCTCATACTTTTGGTGCTTCAGTTATAGATGATAAATTCCAAATTTTATCAAACGTAAATTCTGTTTATATTCCTCCAAAAGCAAAGGGAATTCATCCTAGGGAAGCAGCAATTAGTCATTCTGAAAATGCTCCTAAAGTTATAAAGGAAGCATTAAATGTTGCAAAAGTTAAAATTTCAGATATTGATGCAATAGCAATTTCTTTAGGACCTGGATTAGGGCCTTGTCTAAGAGTAGGTGCAACTATAGCAAGAATATTAAGTTTATATTATAAGAAAGACCTTGTTCCTGTAAATCATGCCATAGCTCACATCGAAATAGCAAGGTACATGTGTAAAGTTGATGATCCTTTGGTTGTCTATGTAGCAGGAGGTCATACGGTAATCTCAACTTTTGTTGATGGAAGATACAGAATTTTTGGTGAAACACAAGATATTGCCTTAGGTAATGCAATAGATTTTTTTGCTAGAAAAATAGGCTTAGGTTATCCTGAGCTGGTAAATGTTGAAAATTTAGCTTTAAAAGGTGAAAAAATATTAGATTTGCCTTATTCTGTAAAGGGTCAAGATACAGCTTTTTCTGGCTTAATAACTGCTGCCTTAAGATTAGTAAAAGAAGGTTATAGAATAGAAGATGTTTGTTTAAGTTTAATAGAATATGCTTATTCTATGCTTTGCGAAACAGTGGAAAGAGCTTTGGCTTATACAGGCAAAAAATCCATAGTTTTAACAGGTGGAACTGCAAGATCTAAAATTCTTCAAGAAAAATTAGCTTTGGTTGCAAAAGAACAAAATGCTTCTTTCCACATCGTTCCTAAAGAATATGCAGGTGATAATGGGGCTATGATAGCCTATACTGGAATGCTGGCATATAAACATGGAGTAAAAATAGATGTTAAGGATAGCTATGTCAAGCCATTTTGGAGATTAGATTCTGTAGATATACCTTGGAGATAAAATTATTATATTTAATAAAAAAAGGAGCTGAAGCTGAAATTTGGTATGGGAAATGGTTTGATCTTGAAGCTGTATTTAAAATAAGAAAAAGTAAGCCTTGGAGAAATGCGATACTAGATCAAAGAATAAGATATCAAAGAACATTAAAAGAATTTAAAATATTATATGAGTGTATAAATGCAGGTATAGATGTTCCTTTTATTTTTGATTTAGATATTGAAAATTTTACAATTGTAATGGAATATGTTAAGGGCAAAATCATTAAAGAACTTTTTGAAATTAACGATAAAAGAATATTTGAATTTTGCCGCACTATAGGAAAAATTACTGGTAAAATTCATAATTTATCGATTGTACACGGAGATGTGACTTTATCTAATATGATATTAAGAGAAAATAATTCAATTTGTTTTATAGATTTTGGTTTAGCTGAATTTTCAAACAGAATAGAAGATAAGGGAATAGACTTGTTAATTTTTCTTCGTTCATTGGAAAGTAGTTTTAGTAAAATAGCTAAAGAATGCTTTAATGAATTTATTAAAGGTTATGCTGAAGTCAATTCTGATTATCTAAAAGTAATTGAAAAAATGGAAGAAATAAAGAAAAGAGGAAGATATGTTGCAGAAAGAAGAAAGGTGCCTGTGTATTTTTAATTCTTATTTAAATACCATTCCAAAAATTTTCTTACAGCTTTTCCTCTATGTGATACTTGATTTTTCTCTTCAATACTCATTTCTCCATATGTTTTACTTGATTCTTCAGGAATAAAAATTGGGTCAAATCCCCATCCTTTTCCTTTTATTGAATAAGAAATTTTTCCCTTTGTTTTTCCTTCAAAAATCTTCTCATTTTCTTCATCTTTATAACCTATTATGCTAATAAACTCTGCACTTCTATCTTCTATATCTTTCATTAGTTTTAAAATTCCTTCATTTCCTATAGTTTTATAAACATAAGAAGAATAAGGTCCTGGAAATCCTTTTAATGCGTTTATAAATAATCCTGAATCTTCAACAATTATTTTATCCTTAATGATTTTATATGCTTCTCTAATGTAATTTAAAACTATTTCTTTTAAGTCATCAGATTGTATCTCAGGTATTTCTAAATCTTGAACCAATAATTCGATTTTGTATTTCGATAAAATTTCCCTTATTTCCTTAGCTTTATTTAAATTTCCAGTTATAAGAGTTATTCTCATAGAATTAATTTTTATAATTTAATTTTCTTAATTTAATATTTATGCGAAGAGGTAGAGAAAAGGGAAAGTCTCATTCAACTAGACCTATTACACCTAATGAAGAATTACTTTATCAAACTAATCCTGAAGAAATAAAGAAAATAATAATAGATTTGGCAAAAAAAGGAACACCTCCTTCCATGATAGGAATAATTCTTAGGGATCAATATGGGGTGCCACTAGTTAAACACTTGTTTGGAAAAAAGTTAAAAGATATTCTTGCTGAGGAAAAATTACTTCCGCCAATACCTGAAGATTTGGCAAATTTAATTAAAAAAGCAGAAAATATTTTGAAGCATTTAAAAGAACATCCTAAAGACTATAGATCAAAAAGAGGTTTAGAAGAAACGATATCAAAAATTAACAGATTAGCTAAATATTACAAAAGAGAAGGCATATTACCTCCAAATTGGGAGCATGGAATAACTGTGCCTAAGTAATGCAGACATTAGAAAGTGTAATAGAAAACATAGTAGATTTTATAGAAGAGGATTTTTCGCCAGTATTTATTGCTTCACATTATGATGCTGACGGATTAGCCTCAGCAATTATTCTTGCCAAAATCTTTTATCAAAAAAGGATACCTTTTGTGCTACGATTAATTAATTCCCATTATGATATTGAAGAAATCTATGATTATCCTTATAATAGAATAATAATTGCAGATATGAGTTATAACTCAATAATTAAAAAAATAGCTAAAAAGAAAAAATTAGTTTTAATAGATCATCATCAATTTGATAGCAACTTGGATTATTCTGATCTTATTTTTCTTAATCCTTATTTATTTAATTATGATGGAAATAAGGATGCTTCTTCTTCTACTTTATGTTATTTAATTGCTAAACAAATTGATGAATTCAATATTGATTTATCAATAGTCGCTTTAGCTGGATCAATTGGTGATAAGCAAGATGTTGCAGAAAATAGATTTTTTAAAGGAATAAATCTTGATGTATACAATGAAGCTGAAGAAGCTGGTTTAATTTCTAAGCAATTAGGTATTATTTCTTATTCAAATCTAAATGATAATTTAATAAATACTTTTTCTTTAACTTTTGAACCATTTATCTTTGAAATATTTAATAACGTTGATGCAACAAGGGATTTCTTAAAGAAATGTGAAGTCGATGAAAAGTTTTTCAATATTAAATTAAGTGAAATAAATGAAAAAGATCAAATTGAAATTTGCAAAAAAGTTGCAAAAAAATTACTTAAAGAAGGATATTTCCATTATTATGTAGGAAGGTTATTTGGTTTTAATTATAGAATTTTCTATAATAAAATAAATAATTTAAGACAATTATCTTTAATTTTAGATTTATCAGGAAGATATAATTATCATATGGAAATTATAAAGAATTTCTTAGTAAATAGAATAGATTTAACTAAACTTTTTAACAACTATCTAAATATAATTAAAAACAATTTAGAAAATATAATTAAAAGAAAAAAAGATAAGGAATATAAAAATTTCTTTTATATTGATTTAAATATAAGCAATGAAAGAATTGTTGGAAATATTTTAGACTTATTAATATCATCAAATGTTAGCGATAAGGATATATTTGTAGGTTCTTCGCAATCTAAGCATGGAATTAAGCTATCTTTCAGATTAAGGAATAAAGAAAAAGAAATAAACTTGGGTGAAAAAGTTAGAGAAGTAGCTAAAAAGTTTAATGGTATAGGAGGAGGTCATAAAGAAGCTGCTGGAGCTATAATTGCTACTGAATATTTAAACGATTTTCTTTCAACCTTTGATTCTGTTTTATGAAAGGATCAAAAATAAGAATTGAAATAACATTTGAAAACGAAGAACTTTCAAAAGCTTTCTTTAATAGTATAAATGTTGATAACGTAAATATACCTAAAGATTTAGAGATCAAAACCGAATGTATAAAAAATAAACTAATAATAATAATAAGTAGCGAAAATATCAAACGTTTTCAATCAACCATCGATGAAATTCTTAGAATAATAAGTAGCTCAGAAAAAACTTTAAAAATGTCTTAAAAACAAAGAATATTAAATGAGCAAGCCATCTAAAAAATCTCCATTGTTGATTTATAATGTACATGCAGATAGTGTATTTAAGGATAAAGTAATTGCGCAAATATTAGGAAGAGAACCTGAAAAAATTTTAAAAAGAACGGTGGAAACAACTTTAGCTGATATACTTGAAGACTTTACCAATCTTTATTATCAATATATAAAGATAAAGTTTCAAATAGTGAAAGTTGATGGACAAGAAGCATATACAAAGTTTAAGGGACATGAAATGACAAGAGATTATATTAGAAGCTTAATAAGAGTAGGTACTTCAAGGGTTGATGTATTTTATGATTTAATAACAAGCGATAATATTCACTGTAGAATACAGACTTTAGTTATTACAGCTAAGAGAGTTTCACATTCAAAGCAGACAGCGATCAGGAAAAAAGTTATTGAAGTATATGATGAAAAATTGAAAAATATCAGCTTAGATGATCTAGTTCAATACATGCTTTTTGGAAAAATGGCTGCAGATGCTTTGCAAGCTGCAAAGAAGATTTATCCTATAAAAAAGGTAGAAATAATGAAAAGTAAAATTTTAACTCCTTATTTTTAAATTGTTTTAACTTTACTATAATTATTTTTGGTTTATAGGTTATTTTGCAGCAACTATCTTTATTACATCTCTATCCTGTAAAATATAATCTTCGCCTACTTTTTGCTTCTTTCTTACATCTATAGCATAAATAAAATTTTCTCCTAATTCTGTATGTATCATGTAAGCAAATTCTTTAGCTGTTGTACCATAAGGAACCAAAAAAGCATCAGGTAAAACGTTTCCGTGATGATCTGTTAGCTTATTTTGATCTTCCACAGGAAAAATTGTTATATATTTTAAAACCTTAAAACAAGAAATTTCCAAAGCATCGATAACTCCTGTAGAACCATATTTTTTTAAAACGTTTTTTTCAATAAATTCCAAAGCCTTTTTCTGCTTCTCTGTAATATTACTGCTAATAATTTTAAAATAAGAACTACCTGGTAAGTATTCAATGATTCCGTTTTCACTTGCTCTAATTAAAGCTAATTCGGCTTCTGCAGAAGCTGGAACTACATAGTATTCTTTAAACTTTTCCTTTATTCTTTCATAGTTTTTATGAGATGTTGGCAAATCAATTTTATTTGCTACTATAACCATAGGTTTTGTTTTCTTTATCATTAAATCTACGAATAATTTTAATTCTTCTTCTTTCCATTTGCTTATCTTTTTATTA
>JAVVGP010000055.1:0-6339 GCA_032249055.1 Thermoproteota archaeon
ATATAGATGAGGTTTCAGATTTAGCAGGTGTAGATACTGCTCAAAATCCAGTTGAGACTTTATTAGCTGCTTTAGGTGCTTGTATAATGGTAACTTTTGTGTACAATGCTACTTTAAGGAACATAGAAATTGAAAATTTGGAAATAGCTTTAGAAGGACAAATAGAAAATATTCTTGTTTTTCTTGGGCTGGAAAAAGAAGGCAATCCTGGTTTTAACAATATAAAAATAGACATATATGTTAAGAGCAATGCAGATAAAGAAGTAATAGAAGAAATAGTAAAAGAATCAATAAATGCTTCGCCTGTTGCTGCTACATTGACCAGAAATGTAAACTTGATTCATAGAGTAAAAATTTTCTAATGGAAGGACCTTCTGTTAAAGCATTGTCTATAAAGCTATCTTCTTTTATCAATGAGATAATAAATGACGCTAAAGGAAATGCAAAGATAAATTATGATGAAATTAAAAATAAAAAAATAAATAACATATTTAGCATAGGAAAAAATTTATTTTTTAAAATAAATAATAAATATTTAAAAATTCATTTTCTTATGTATGGAAGTATAAGAATAAATTCATTTAAAAAAATGAAAGAAAGATTATCTTTAATAACAAATAAAGGATTTATAAATTTTTATAATTGTTCAGTTAAAATTATTGATGAAAAAGAATTTAAGGAAAATTTTGATGAAGAACTAGATATAGTATCAGAAAAATGGAATTTTGAGAAAATTTTAAATTTAATTCAAAAGTATAAAAATCAATATATATGTGATGTATTACTTTACCAAGAAGTTTTTGCAGGAGTAGGAAACATAATTAAAAATGAAGCATTATTTTTAGCCAAGGTTCATCCTTTAAGCATTATAGAAAAAATACCTGAAAATGTTTTAAGAAATATAATTCTTCAAACTAGGAATTTTTCTTTAAAATTTCTCGAAACAAGATTAAATAATGAGTCTCTTAAAAAATATTTAAATGTTTATAGAATTAAAAATTGTAAATATTGTAATAATAATATTAAAATAAAAAAATTAGGATCATTAAATAGGATTTCCTTTTATTGTGAAAAATGTCAGATTTTATATTCATAATTAAGTATTTATATTTTGTAGTTTGAAAATTATTTGATGTATTTCTTAGAATGGAAAGAGAAAGAAAATCAGTATTGGATGAAGAAGTGTGAAGAATGCTGGAGTTCTTATATTAAAGGAATTCAGCATAAAAATTCTTTAAAATGCTGGAAATTAGGAATTCCTTTCTCTTCCATTAAGAATTTAAATGAAGCTATAAAGATAATTGATAAGATAATTGAGGAATTTAAAAATGTAACATATAAATATTCAAAAAATTTTGGAATACTAAAAATAATATCTAAAGGGATAATAATAATTTACTTTGAAAGTAAAATTGATATGCTAAAATTTATAATAAAATTTAAAAAAGAAGCTAGAGATATATTAAAGGATGCAAGTTTTTTAGATAATTTATTTTATAAATTCATTGTAAATACCAATAAAATTGACAATCATTTTTATTATAGGCGCGGATGCCCTGAATATGATTTTAAATTTGGAAGTTGGAGAAAATGGAAAAGTTAATATTTTTGAAGCATTAATTACCTTTCAATGGAAAAATTGTTTCCTGTAACTGTAGTTGGTTCATGGCCAAGACCAAAATGGCTTCTTGAAGCGTTAAAGAAAAAAAGAGAGGGAAAAATTTCTCATGAAGAATTTGAAAGTATCGCAGATGATGCAGTTTTAATAGCTATTAAATATCAAGAGGATGCAGGAATAGATATAATAAGTGATGGTGAACAAAGAAGAGATAATTTTTATTCCTTTGTTGCTGATAAAATAGAAGGAATTGAATTGAAAACTGTTGCAGAATTTATAGACTTTGTAGAAGATAAAGCTTCTTTTGAAGAATTGTTAAGAAGATTAGATGTCCCTGCTTTTGCCATAAGAAGTCCCATTGTTACAAATTACATTAAAAAGAAAACCTATTTAGCTTTAAATGAAGCTCAATTTTTAAAAAGACATACAAATAAAAAGATAAAAGTAGCTTTACCTGGACCTTATCTGTTAACAAGGTCTTCATGGATTAAAGGAATTTCTGATAAATATTATAAAGAAAAGGAAGATCTGGCTGAAGAATTTGCTAAAATATTAAGAGAAGAAATAATAGCTTTAAGAGATGCAGGAGTAGATTTTGTTCAATTAGATGAGCCTGTTTTAATGGAAGTATTATATGGACCAGAGTTATCAGCACAAACTTTTATGTGTGCAGCTTTAACAGCTAAGGAAAATCCAAGAGATGAATTAAATTTTGCGGTAGAAATTTTGAATAAAACGGTTCAAGGAATATCTGGAGTAAAAATAGGTGTTCATGTTTGTAGGGGAAATTGGAGTAAGCAGGAAGAAGCTTTATTAAAAGGAGATTACTATCCTTTACTTCCATTCCTTTTAGAAATGAAAGTTGATCAGTATGTTTTAGAGTTTGCAACGAAGAGGGCAGGAGACATAGATGTTTTCAAAGACTATCCTACAAATAAAGAATTAGGACTGGGTGTTGTTAACCCTAGAACTGATGAATTGGAAAAAGTAGAAGAAATTGTTTCTCAAGTTGAAAAAGCTTTGAAATATTTTGATGTAAATAGAATATATTTGAATCCTGATTGTGGCTTTGGTACCTTTGCAGAGGTACCTATAACTACTCCTCAGATAGCCTTTGAAAAATTAAAGATTATGAGAAAGGCAGCAGAAATTTTGAGGAAAAAATACGGTGAGAAGTTTACATAAGATAATTATAATTTTAATTCTTGTAATAATAATATCTTCAGTTTTATTTTATTTTAGTAACTATAGCGTAAACGTTCAAGGTTATGATATTATTAATGTAGTTACAAATTTAGATACTCCTTGGTCTTTAGCATTTTCTAAAAACGGAATTCTATTTTTTACTGAAAGACCTGGTTATGTTAAAGCTTTTTATAACAATACATTAATTAACTTAAAAGTTGAAAATTTAAACGTAAAAGAAATAGGTGAAGGTGGATTATTGGGAATAGCTTTGGATCCTAATTTTCCTAATTCGCCATATATTTATTTGTATTATACTTATGAGGAGGGAAATCTTTGGAATAGAGTTGTAAGATATAAGTTTGAAAATTGGTCTTTAGTAAATCAGAAAATTTTAATAGATAAAATACCTGCTGCTACGTTACATAATGGTGGAAGAATAAAATTTGGTCCAGATGGAAAATTATATATAACAACTGGAGATGCTACACAAAGGGATTTAGCTCAAGATATAAATAGTCTAGCTGGAAAAATTTTAAGAATAAATCATGATGGAAGCATTCCTGAAGATAATCCTTTTCCAAATTCACCTGTTTATAGCTATGGCCATAGAAATCCCCAAGGAATTGATTGGTTTGATAATTTAATGTTTTCAAGCGAACATGGTCCTAGTGGAGAGCTTGGTTATGCGCATGATGAAATTAATTTTATTATTAAAGGAGCAAATTATGGATGGCCAATTGTTGTAGGAATTTCCAATGATAAAAGATTTAAAGATCCAATTTTAGATACTGGAGAAGAAACATGGGCACCTTCAGGAATTAGTTTTTATAAAGGAAATATATATCCTGAACTTAAAAATAAACTTTTGGTAGCTACTTTAAGAGGAAAACATTTAAGAATAATAGAAATTGACTTTAAAGAAATAAAGGTTCTTAATCATTATGCAATTTTAAGCAATATGTTAGGTAGAATAAGGGATGTTGTAGAAGGTCCTGATGGTTATATTTATATAGCAACAAGCAATAAAGATGGAAGAGGAATACCAGCTTTAGATGATGATAGGATTGTAAAGCTTATTCCTAAAAATACTAAAGCCTATTTGAATATTAACTTAATTTTTTATGCAATTTTTGTTAGAGAAAAAAATTAAATTAATTGTAATACAGTAGCAAGTCTTTCTTTTATTTCTTTAATTTTGTTCTTAAGTTCCTCATTTTCTTGGGATAATTTGTTTATTTGATTTTTCAATTCTTCAATTTGAGGTTCAGAAATTTTTCTACATTCTTCTTCCGTATAATATCTGTTTATTTTTATGTTATCAAACTTTATCTTTTTTTCAACATCATCATATTCTGCTTCTACGGTTATTCTTACTACATCAAGCTTTCCTATTTTATACTGATTTACTAAAATATCATACAATTGCTTATTTAATTCTGCAACATCTCTTATAACAATATCTTTAGGAGCTAACTTGCTAAACGTAACTAAAGCTACTCTTCTTAATTTATCAGCATATCTTGCTGCAATAATTAAACCTGTACTTAATTCAAATCTATTTTTTCCTATTGCAGATGCTCTTGCGGTGGTTTGCTCATATTCTTCCGCTCTTTCGAGATCTCTTTTTACCTCTTCTTCCATCAATAAATATTAAGAATTCAAAATAAAAAAAGTTAATTCAAAGAATTATTCTAAGTATTTTGGTGGCTTTGGATATTTTTCCCAGAATTTGGTATCGTGACTAATTATTACTTTAGCATTTGGCCTTCTGGCCCAAAGCTTAATTTTTTTAGTATTTGATATATATTCTTCTTTATTTTCTAATAACCAACCTTTGTTTTCTAACTCATATTCTTCAAACAAATGGAAAAAATCTCCTGCAAAGATATAAGTATTCCCTGCATCAGTAACCACCTTTAATATGACATGTCCTGGTGTATGACCTCCTGAAAAATGAATCTCAACTCCTGGAAGTAGTTCCAAAAATTCTCCTTCGATTATATGCCAGTTTGCTCCTTTTAAAGCCATAAGGTCCAGCTCTAAATATCCGCCTCCTTTATTCATCCATATTCTATATAAAGCTGCCTGCAATTCCTTTTTATGTACAATTAAAGGAGTATTATGGTCTTTAAATACATAAGCTTGTCCTATATGATCTAAGTGCAGGTGAGAAAGAACAATGAAGTGGATATCGCTTGTTTTCAATCCTATTTTTCCAAGTTGTTTTTCTACAGTATTCTCATCCTTATTAAAATTTGTTACAGGAAAAACATCAAAAACAGGCTTAGGCCATTTTTCAGCAGCTTCGGGATGCACACCTGTATCAAAAAGTATATTTCCGTCTTTATGCTCTATTAAAGCACCTGTAACAGGTATATCAACCCATTCTGTTACTTTAGCTACTCCTCTTTCCATTATTGTTGCAGGATCCGGTATAAACCAGCCTTTTTCTCCTGCTAACCAGCCGTAATCTAAGAGAAAGATTCTTTTTACTCCTGTTTTCATTAAGTATTTAATTTTTTTAAGATTAAAATTTTTTAAGGTAAAATCTTCTTTAAACATTTGCAGAATTTATGTTGGTTTAATTTATTCAAATAACTAATAGGTTCAGCCTTTAAAGATTCATAATCTAACTTTGAAGAAAGTTTTATAGTTTATTCGAGATTTCTGCCTTTATCTTAAGCAAACAATATATAAAAAAAGGTATTTTTAATATATAAAACTTTCGCTAAAATTTTCTATTTTTTAATTTGTATGTTTACGTAAAAATATGCAAGAAAAAGAAAAAGATTTATATATTAAATTAAGCATATATTATACAAGGAAGCCATGGTAACAGCCTATTGTGTAAAGTGTAAGAAAAGCGTAGAAGTAAAGAACCCACAAGAAGTAACCTTAAAGAACAATAGGAAGGCAGTTAAAGGAACCTGTCCAAGCTGCGGAGGAACAGTATTTAGAATAGGAGCTTTAAAGAAGTAAGATAATTAAATAAAATAAATTTTTTTATTTTTGTGTTTGTTTGAATTCCTCTACTCTCTTTTTTGTAGCTTCATCTACTTTTCCTTGATCTTCTCTTCTAAACCATTCTATTTTTAGGCTATCATAATTCCATACTATTTTGCCATTCACTATTTCATAATCTATAATTATTCTTACCATATCTCCTTTATCACATTTCAATTCTTCAACAAGTATCTTGTATAATAATTGATTTAATATAGCAGATGCGTAAGCTACATCTTCTGTCTTTATTATTCCTTGGTTTACATTTTCCTTAGTTAATGCAAACAATGTTCTTCTTACTTTATCTGCATATGCTCCTGCTATGACTCCTCCAGTATTTAAAGTTGGCATAAATATAAAAATATTATCTTATAAAAAGATAAATACTTATCGTTAAATTATTTTAAGTCTTTTTCCGCACTTTTCAAGTGCATTAAGAGCAAAATCTAAATCTTCTTTAGTATGATTTGCATTGACAATTGTTCTAATTCTTGCAGTTTTTCTTGGAACCATAGGATAAAATATTGGAA
>JAVVGP010000056.1:0-6008 GCA_032249055.1 Thermoproteota archaeon
ACACCTATAGCTAATAAAGTTTTTCCTGCAATGTTAGCTAATAAAAAGTACTTTAAATTATATCTAGCTAATCCTAAAGGAAAATATAAAACATCATCAGGTAAAGGTGTTAGTGCAAATATGAAGACACCTATAGCTCCATATTTTCTTATTATAGCATTAAAGAATTTCAATTCTTCTTTTTTATTTTCAGATAATGCTTTATAACTCAATACACCTATCGCATATGTCGTTAACTTACCTAAGCTTCCACCAATTCCTGCAGAAAGTCCAAGCAAGAATAGTTCTATACCATTATAATCTTGAGCCAATAATACAACTAAGGCTAAATAAGGTAATGGGACAAAAGGGATAAGACTTCCAATCAAAGAGATTAAAAATATTCCAAAAAGTCCTAATTGTTCAAGACTTTTTAATATGGAATCAATTATTGAATTAAATAAATCTAGCATTATATATAATGTTCTTTATAAAAAATAATTGTTTAAAAGATTTAAAATTGCTTCATTATTAAGTTATTGATGAATAGTAAAGATATAGCAATTGCAGGTCTATTCATAGCATTAACTTTTGTTACTACATATTTTTCAGGCCAATTTATTAAAAGTCCTGTACCAGGAGGATATCTTAATATTGGTGATGCAGTAATTTTCATTGCTGCTATACTTTTTGGACCTATGATAGGTTTTTTAGCAGGCTCAATAGGATCAGCTTTATCTGATGCTGCTTTTGGTGCTTATATGTTTGTACCTGGTACTTTTGTTATTAAGGGTTTAGAAGGATTTATCGCAGGTGTTGTTTATAGATATTTGATAAGAAAACCAATACAGATAAGTTCTTCGATAATATTTATTGGATCTATTCTTATAATTACTTCTTTGTACGTTTTTTATAATGTTAGTTATTTTGATCCTGAGAGAAATCTTTCAAATATAGACTATTTAAATTTTGTATTTCCTATAGGATTGATATATAGTACTTTAGGTTCTCTTAGTCTCATACTTACTGTAAAGAAATCAAAGTATGTCAATGATATGATTATTCTTAGTGCAATGATTATAGCAGGCACTGAGATGATTCTTGGCTATTATTTATATGAATACTGGCTCTTTGTTTATTTAGCTATTGCAGAAATTCCTATAAATATTACACAAGCTTCTATAAGCATTTTAGCAGCTTATTTTGTATTAAAGAGTATTAGAAAAATATTTAAACTCTAATATGTTGGAAATAGAAGGCAACGTTGTAGATGTTTTCAATGAAAATATTTATCCTGCTAAAATAATTATTCAGGAAAACAAAATTTTAAAGATAAAGAAAAGCACCTTGGAATATAAAAATTATATTTTACCAGGTTATGTTGATGCTCATGTTCATATCGAAAGCAGTTTGCTTTGTCCAAGTAGATTTGCAGAAATTGTTATACCTCATGGAACTGTTGCAACAGTATCTGATCCTCATGAAATAGCCAATGTTTTAGGAATAGAAGGAATAACGTATATGATCGAGGATGCCCAAAATACACCGTTAAAGATTTTCTATACAGCCCCTTCATGTGTTCCTGCTACAATATTTGAAACCAACGGTGCTATATTAACTCATAAGGAGATAGAGATGTTATTACAAATGAATGAAATAGTAGCTTTAGGAGAAGTTATGGATTATTATGCGGTAATTAATGAGGATGAAGAAATGCTACGCAAAATAAATGTTGCAAAAAGATTAGGTAAAGTAATAGATGGTCATGCTCCATTATTAAGGGGAGAATTATTAAGAAAATATGTTTCCTTTGGAATTTCAACGGATCATGAAAGTGTATTTTATGATGAAGCATTAGAAAAAGCTAAATTAGGCGTTAAGATTATGATAAGGGAAGGTTCTGTTGCAAAAAACTTCAAAGAATTAATAAAATTAGTTAAGGAAAATTTTGAATGCTTTTTTGTAACAGATGACATTCTTGTAACAGATTTATTGAAGGGTCATATTGATTTGCTTTTAAACGAGGCTTTAAAATACAATATTGATCCTATTAAAGCTTTAAAATGCGTATCTCTTTATCCTGTTATGCATTATAAATTACCTGTAGGATTATTAAGAGAGAATGATTACGCAGATTTTGTAATAGTTAAAAGTTTAGATAATTTTTCTCCCGAAGAGGTATATATAAATGGCTCTCTGGTAGCCAAGAGTGGTAAAACATTATTTAGTGTTAGTCCAAAGCAAACCGGCAATACTGTAAAAGCTAATTTTTTGGAGGAAAAAAGAATAAAAATCAAGACTGATAAAGGTGAAGTAAAAATTAACGTAATAGGAATTGTTGAAGATCAAATAATAACTAAACATTTAATAGAGAATATTAAAGCAAAAAATGGTTTTGTTGAAGCTGATAATGAAAAGGACATTCTTAAAATAGTTGTTGTAGAAAGATATGGAAAAAATAATGTAAGTATAGGATTTATAAAAGGTTTCGGTTTAAAAAGTTGTGCTATAGCTTCTTCTATATCTCATGATTCTCATAATATTGTAGCTGTGGGTGATAATGATAAACTTATAGTAAAGGCTGTAAATGAATTAATTTTAAGCGGAGGCGGAATATGTTTAGTAAATTATAATTCAAAATACTTGTTACCCTTACCTATCGCTGGTTTGATGAGCAAAGAAAATCCCAATGATGTGGCAAGCCAATTAAATTTACTACATGAAAAAGCAAAAGAACATGGATGCAAATTAAAAAATCCGTTTATTACATTATCATTTATGACTTTACTTGTTATTCCTGAAATTAAAATAGGTGATAAAGGTTTATTTGATGTGAAGGCTCAAAGATTTATTTCTGTTTTTGCTGAATAAACTTATTTTTTCTAAAAAGATTAAGGAAATAATAAATTCACCAATTTTGAATATTCAATAATTTCTGAACTTTTTAACAATATTCTAATTTAATAAATCCAATCTGACTATGTGACAAGATTTTTCATTTAGCTGTAATCATAAAAACTAATCTCATATGTCTATACTAGCGAGAAAAATCGGTATATCATTTTTTGTTAAAAGGAATGCTTTTTCTAAATGCTTAGGTTTTATCCATGTTCTACCAGTTCTTTTTATTTCAATTCCAATTTGTTTTTCATCAACTTTCACAACTATATCAACTTCATTTTTATTTTTCCAATAGAATGTTTCATATTTTCTTGCCAGATGAGTTGCAACAGTAGCTTCTAAAAGAGCAGATTCGCTTGCTTCAGCTCTTACGAATTCACATATAGTATGATAGAGAAAAGGATCGGTTATATGAATTTTTTTATTTTTTCTAAAGATAATTTTTGATTCTGGAGAGAGAAAATTCAACACTTCAACAACAAATAAATTCTTCAAATTCTCTACATAATCCTGTGCTGTATGTGGAGATGCTATAGAAGTTTCTCTTGATATATTTAACCAACTAACTGGTGTGGCTTGAGAATTTATTATATAAGCTAAAATTTCCTTCATATAACTTTCGTTCTTTTTTAATTTGCTGAAGTCATTTTTAAGCCAATCGATATAAATTTTTCTTGTATCATAAGAAATTTTTCCTCTTGAATAAAATTCTATAATTGGAAGGGGGAAACCGCCTGTGGCTAGATAATTGGAGAAGAATTGTAATAAAGTAGAAGAATAAATTTTATTTGCATTCATTGCTTTTTCTACATTCATAATATCTTCTCTAATTGTTTCTACATTTTTCAATGCATAAATGTAATCAGCAAAGCTTAGAGGATAAAATTTTATATCCTTCCCTTCTCCTCTTCTGCCTGGAAAAGATTCCTTTTGTTTTAAAATTTCTAAGCTAGCTGATCCACTAATAATTATTACGTCATTTTTAAACAAACCTCTATCAATTCTAGCTTTAATAGCTCTATGCCATTCTTCAACAAAAGTTATTTCATCCAAAATTATAAAAGAGGTTTTGATTTTGTTTATTTCCTTAAAAGCAAGATAATTATCTAAAATTTCACCAAGTTCTCTAAAATTTGTTAACTCTTCACAAGAATAGTAAAAGATAGATTTTGGATTATTTTTCTGTAAAAGGAATTTATTAATGTAAATCTTTAAACTAGTGGTTTTACCTACTTGCCTTGGGCCGACTAGAAAATTGAGAGAAAATGGTTTAAAATTAAATTCCTTTAGTATTGGTGGTATCCATTTTATTATAGAAGATTCCCATTCTTCAAATTTTTTATCTTTCTCTCCAAACCACCAAGGATTTTGACTTTCCATATGTAATAATATTGCAAATCCTATTAAAGAAGATTTGCAATGCAATTGCAAATATTATTCAGGAATTATTTGTACAACTTTTAGCTTTATAAAAGATTAAAAACCTAGCCTTTTTAAGGTACAGAAAAGCCTGTTTCTTTCAGAATTTATTGTTTGTATTTCTTTCTTTTTTATCGAATAAAAAAATATTTATTGTTTCTCAATGTTTTAAAATAATGCAAAATCCATATTTTATAGAAAAAGTAAAAAGCTTTGAAGTTAGGGAGAGGAGTATATCTGAATTATTAAGAGATTTAAAAGATACTGCATATCAAGGTAGAAAATTAGGAGAAGCATTTCATGTATGGGAAAGAATGTTAAAAGATGAAGATACAACCATATTCTTAGGTTTAGCAGGTTCGATGAGTACAGCAGGCATGTGGAAAATAATAAGATGGCTTGTCGAGAATAATTACGTTGATGTTATTGTTTCTACAGGAGCTAATATATCAGAAGATATATATGAAGCAATGGGTTTCAGTTATTGGAAAGGTTCACCAAACATAGATGATTCTGAATTATATAAATATAATATTGATAGGTTTTATGATGTATTTGCAAGTGAAGATGATTATAGACAAATGGAAAACTTAATTATGGAATTTGCTGATACTTTAACTGAAGGAGTTTATTCTTCAAGAGATTTTCTTTGGAAATTTGGTCAATACCTTTTCAATAAAAAAATTTATAGCATTGTAACATCATGTTATATTAAAAAAGTTCCTGTTTATTCTCCTGCAATATCTGATAGCGGTTATGGAATAGCTCTTGTAAATCTTAAAAAAATTAAAGGAAAACTTATATCCTTAGATGCTACCTTAGATCTGGAAGAGATTGCAAAAATTATAGCAAATAGCAAAAAGACTGGAGTAATTTACATTGGTGGAGGTGTTCCTAAGGATTTCGTTCAAATATCCACAATTGTAGCTCCTTTATATAAGTTATTAAATAGCAGAACTAAACCTCATTATTATGCAATTCAAATTACTACCGATTCTCCTCACTGGGGAGGTTTATCTGGCTGTACTTTAGAAGAAGCTGTAAGCTGGGGAAAAATAGATGAGAAAGCCTTAAAAGTAACATGTTATTGTGATGCTACTATAGCATTACCTATTTTAGTGCAAGGGATTTTTGAATTAAAAATAAAAAGAAAACCTCCGTTAGATTTTGAAAAATTATTATCCTAAATTTTTGATATATCTTCTAAAAGTTTTTTAGAAAGATTGAGATTAATTTTCTCGAATATTTTATAAATAAAATAAAATAAAGATGAAAAAATCAAAATTAAAAATAATATTAAATTAGTTTGCAAACTTAAAATTGATCTTATTAAAAATACTGTAATAATATAAATTATTCCTCCTATTATTATAGATAAATAAGCACCTTTAATGCTTATTATTTTGCTTAATCTTGTCTCTTCAAATTTTGGATATTTAAGTCCTATTGTTAATCCTATCTTTGAAGCTAAAAAACAAATTAAAAATATGAAATAATATATAATTAATAATTTAAATAAATCTAAATATAAAATAAAATAAATATTTAAAATTGTTAATAAAGATAAAAATAATGAAAAAATTAATATTAATATTAATTTTGATTTATAATATTCTTTATAACTAATTGGCAAATAATAAAGATTTATTATTGTTTTTCCTTCATATCCTATTGCTGTTGTAGATATTATTAAAGCTATAATTGTTGGT
>JAVVGP010000057.1:0-5917 GCA_032249055.1 Thermoproteota archaeon
AATCTCTACCATTTTGTTAAATTTAGTAAACAAAATATTAAAATTTTGTTAATTATAGTGAACAAAAAGGAAACAAATTAACAATAACTACAATAAATGATGCTTGATATTTTCTATATGTTTTTGAAGATTTTACTTTTAACATCAAATTTTGATATTTTTATTACTAAAGAACTAAACAATGATCAAGTCACAAATACTTAGATTTCTAAATCTTATTTAGCAAACTTTTCGGTATGTTGCTCAAATTCTTCATTATTTCTATAATGTCATTCTTAGGTTACTTGCTTGAGAATTATCATATTGCTTTTCTTAAGACTTCGTTAAAAAAAGATAAATAACTTTTATTCTAAGATTGTTTACATGCAACTTTATTTTATTTTTTTTAAGTAAAATTTAATAAGGTTAAATATAATAATATATTTAGGAAATGTCAGAAGAAAAACCTTTTGTAGCCTTCGTTTTATGTCTTTTAGGAGGTATTTTTATGATTATAGGAAAATTATTACTGTTTGACAGAGTGATCATATCTATTATGTTAGGAACTTTAGTGATAATTGGTGCATTATTGATTTCTACAGATCAAATTCAAAACATAAGAACAGGCGGTTTAATCGTTTTAATTTCTGCGATGGTTTCGCTATTTACAATCAGTGATAGATATTATGGATACGCGTATGGTTATTTTTTAGGATTTCTCGGTGGAGTATTACTTTCAATTATAGGTAGCATTCTTGCATTGGCTTGGAAGCCTAAACTCACTGTTGCACAAAGAAATCCTTAAACTTCTAGTCGATAAAATACAACATTAATTTCTTTTAACTAGGTTTAAGTTTTTAATCTATAAGCATAAGGGCATTTCATTTTTATTGTTTTTTAGTAATATTTAAACATATATGTCTCTTGATAAAGAAATTGTACGAGCTAAAATAAACGAAATATTAGGAATTATTGCTGAGTTGCGAAGAATTATGTCCAAAAGTTATGGTGAAATGAGCATCGATGAAATATATTCCATGAGATACAACATTATAATTCTTGTCGAATCTCTAGCTTCTTTATGCTTTTACATTGCTTTGAAATATTTTAATATAAGTCCAAGATTTTATTCTGAATGTTTTAGAGAAGTCTCTCAAAGATTAAATGTTTCTTGTTATGAAGATCTAATCTCATTAACTAGATTAAGAAATTTGCTTGTTCATAGATATTGGATTATAAAAGATGAATTGGTCTATGACAATATTAAAAGAAATTTTAAATGTATAGAAAATTTTATTAAGAAAATTGAAGAAACAATATGAGCATAAATTACTTTGAAGTAAATCTTGCAGAAGTCATCGAAATATCAAAAAGCATTTTAAACAAAAATCCAAAAATTATCATAGCTGTTATATTCGGTTCTGCTATAATGAGAAAGCTGGTTAGAGACATCGATATAGGGTATATAGCTATACCTAAGCTCAGCTTTGAAGAATATGTTAGCATTTCAACGGAAATTGAGGAGAGAATTGGAATTCCAGTTGATTTCATACCGCTGGATGAATCTTCGCCTCTCCTTAGATACATTGCACTTAGTAAGGGAATTAAAATAATTGTTAAAAATTATTTTTTATTTTATAACTATTTGAGTGAAGCTTTAATGGAATTAAACGATCTAGATATTAAGTGGAGAATGGTTAAGGAAAATAAAATATAAAAACAAATAAATAAAAACAAATTAATTTATTTATTAAAATAAAAAAAAGAGTATATAAATATAAAAAGTATAATTTTCATACTTGTTTTAAATATTAAAATATTAAATTTCAAAGTTTAACTTCTATGTTTGGAATTATTTCATTTTTTCTTGCAAATCTTAATGCACTTTCTCTTAGTATATTGAAAGCTTCATTTTCTTCATTGGAATTTAAATACCAAATTTTTATTCTCTTCTTTCCAAAATTTTTCAAAACTTTTTTATCCGCTTTTTTATTAAAATATCTATATCTTCTGTTGCTTTTGATCTTCCGAATAATATTGAAACATAGCCAGCACCTACAACATATTCAAAATACTTTTCTAGAATTCTAATGAAACTTAAAAGAAGCTTGTCAAGTTCATTTAGCACTTTTTCTATATAATTGTTTTTTCATTAATCCATTTCATTATATTTATATTTGCTAATAGGAAAAACAACATTAAAAGGTTAAGTTTACCAATTTAATATAATTTAATTGTTTTCCCATAAATTTTTCAATGAACCCAATATGGCCTCTATTTATTGAGTATATGCTTTGATAAAAATCTATTATAAGCTTAAATATTATAATAAATAGAGGTGGTATAATTGATATTGGCTTTTGATATATATGGTACCCTTTTTGAGGTAAAAATTCCAGGCTTAAAAGAAGAGATATTAAAAGAGTGGAGACAGCTTCAGATAGAGTTTACTTGGCGAATAACTTTAATGAGAAAATGGCTTAATTTTGACGAAATAACAGCTATCGCTCTTAAATATTTAAGTTCAAAGTATGGATTTGAGTTTAAAGAGGAGCTTCTTGAAGAATGGACAAAATTAAAACCTTTTGATGATGTAGAATACTTAAAAACCCTCAGCAGAAAATACAAAATTTATGCGCTTACAAACGGTACCTTTATGAGTGTTAGGAAGCTTTTAAAAAACGCAGGTTTGCTACAATATTTCAATTGCATCTTTACAGCTGAAGAAGTTAAGTTTTATAAACCTTCTCCAAGTATATATCAGGTCTTTATGAACAAATTTGAAGGAGAAAAGATTTATCTTGTTTCTTCAAATCCTTTTGATATTGCAGGAGCGAAGAATGCAGGAATGAAAACTATCTATCTAAATAGGTATAATTTGCCGCATGACCCATTAGCAGATAAGCCAGATTTTGAAATAAAGTCCTTGAGCGAAATAGAAAAGTTAAATTTGAATTAATTTATTTTTTAATCAAATTTGTAATTAATCTTAGTTTCGTTATCATTTTTTAAAGATGCACAAAAGCTAAAAAGCTTCTAATATTGTATTAGTTTTAAAGCTAATATACAATGTTTTCTTATTTTAAACGAAAGAAAATCATTAAAAGAAAGATTTATATACTACTTAGACAATAATAAATTGAAGGGTGCCATGGACCGCCAATGGAATTTGGCCGTAAGGCCAGGATAAGAGCAAGCCAAAGCGAAGATATTGTACCTAAGTTCTGGTATAATATTGTTGCAGACCTTCCAAAGCCATTGCCTCCCCCTAGACTTTTAGACGGCTCAATACCTCCAAAAGAAATGTTCGAAAGATTATTTCCAAAAGAACTAGTTAAACAAGAAATGAGTCAAGATCGCTTCATTCCAATTCCTGAAGAAGTGAGAGAAAAGCTAATAGAGCTCGGAAGACCAACTCCATTAATAAGAGCAAAAAGACTTGAAGAATTTCTTAATACTCCTGCAAGGATTTACTTCAAATATGAAGGTGTCTTACCTACAGGAAGCCACAAAGTAAATACAGCAATTGCCCAAGCATATTATAATTCAAAACAAGGTATTGAGAGATTATCAACAGAAACAGGTGCAGGTCAGTGGGGTTCTGCTTTATCTTTAGCTGCAAGTATGTTCTCTTTGAAAGCAAGAATATTCATGGTAAAATCAAGTTATTTCCAAAAGCCCTATCGGAGAATTTTAATGGAAATTTATGGTGCAGAAGTAATACCTAGTCCTTCAAAAATTACAAAGTTTGGAAGATCAATACTTGAAAAAGATCCTGAAAATCCTGGAAGTCTAGGAATAGCTATTTCTGAAGCAATTGAGGATGTGCTTAATGATGAAAAAGCACGTTATAGCTTAGGAAGTGTTCTAAATCATGTTTTATTGCATCAAACTATAATAGGTCTTGAAGCAAAGCAGCAATTAAATGAACTAGGAGAAGAATATCCTGATTATGTAATAGGTTGCGTAGGGGGCGGATCAAATTATGCAGGTTTAGCATATCCTTTCGTTTACGAGAAATTAAAAAATAACATTGATATCCAATTCATCGCAGTTGAACCAAAAGCCTGTCCATCATTAACCAAAGGAATATATACATATGATTTCGGCGATACAGCTGGAATTACACCTCTCTTAATGATGTATACTGTTGGACATAAGTATAGAGTACCACCAATCCATGCAGGTGGTTTAAGGTATCACGGAGATGCCCCTACACTTTGTTTATTAGTAAATGAAAAAATTGTAAGTGCAGTAGCATACCATCAAACAGAAGTATTTGAAGCTGGAAGATTGTTCGCAAATCTTGAAGGCATAGTACCAGCTCCTGAAAGTGCTCATGCTGTTAAAGCTGCTATAGATATTGCTAAAAATGTAAAAGACAAAAAAGTTATACTTTTCAATTTAAGTGGGCACGGCTTACTTGATCTTCAGGGATATGGTGAATATCTTGAAGGAACATTAAAAGATTACGAACCAGGATTTATAGACTTTTCTTATTTACCGAAAATATAATTTTTAAAAGTTAAAAACTATTTTATTATAATATTATAATTAGAGAAAATTATGGTTCTTAGTCTATAAATTGTAATATATTAAACTTTTATAAAAATATATAAAAAGTTAGCAAAGTTGAACTTAAAAAATTCTAAAAGATTCATTATCAATTGTTTTGTAATACCTATAATTTTATTCATGAAAAATATAGATATGCTAAAGCTTTAATAATATTTTAAATTTTATTTATTATAATCTTCCATTATTTCATTTTGTAAATTTATGGTAAAAAATTTAATTGAAAAAGATTTAAGGAATCATTTCAACTCAATTTTAAACCCCTTTTCCAACGCTTCTGTGATCACAATCTTTTTTCCTTTATATTTTATAATATCTTCACGTGTATAAGGAAAGATTTCCACATTCAAATTACCATCAAGTAACATATTTACTCTTATCATGTTTTCTATAAAGCTCTTATTCTTGAATTCTTCTGAAACAATTAAGAGATCTATATCGCTTTCTTTTAGCGGGTTTCCATAAACTCTTGAGCCAAATATATACACTTCTTCAACTTTTAGCTCATCCTTTAATTTCTTCAATAATTTAACTAATTCATTTTTCTCTCTTTTGGAAATTTTAACTTTTTCAAGCTCCTTTTCTATGTTCATATGGATTCACTGAGATTTGTTTTGTTTTTAACCCAATTTATAACTTTTTCAGCGGCTTCAAGACATCTTTTAGCAATTTCTTCAGTATAAGCTTCCGAAGGAACAGCATTAGCAGCATTAGGATATCTTGCAATAGTATAATGGGGGTTAAGAAATTTTAGCTCATCCATTATTTCTTCAGCATTCAATATTTTTCCTAATTTAATTAAATTATGGCCTTTAACCGGTAATCTTTTTTTTAATATTATATAATATGCTTTAAGAGCTTTTTCAGCAGCCTGATGAGATAGAAAAGAGGATACACTAAATTCTTTTATTTCAAATATCTTCTTTGCTTGTTTTAAATTATACAATGCTTCTTTCCACCAATCAAGAGCTTCTTCTCTTATTGAATTCACCATTCTATTTTAAGTATAATTTCAGCAAATAATAAAATATTCCTTTCTTTTTTGTCTAAGGATAATACGATTGCATTTTAAAAATGAAAGATTTTTCTGCTTATCTTAATTATAAAATATAAATAAAAATTTAAAAATTTATAGAATAGCAATTTTTACGATACCTATAATAGAGAATACTTTTGAACTATTTCATGTAGTTCTTTTGTGCTAGATAGAATAAACCGAATAGTATGAAAATATATACGAAAGAATGCACATATATATTTTATTTCATTAAATTTAGAAAATTTTCTATAATTATTAAAAAGTCTTTCTATAATATATATAAACAATAAACAAACTTAACAATTAAATTTATATATTAGTTTT
>JAVVGP010000058.1:0-5688 GCA_032249055.1 Thermoproteota archaeon
ATTTGCTAAAGAAGATCCAAGAAGACTATATTATACAGTTCTTTATCTTGAATTTATAATTGCTGTAATACTTATGATAGCCTCAATAGGATTTGGAGTAGCTCAACCTTTCGTGCTAATAGCTTTAGGTGCTAATCTAGGTCTCTTTGCTTTATTAGTAGCTTACATATTACAAATAATCGTTGATTACAAATTTTTACCTAAAGAACTTAGACCTCATCCAATAACCACTTTCATTATTATCGTAGGAATTATTTGGTATGGCTTCTTCCTAACAGCTTTATTGCTTCAGACATTTGCAGGTATTAGATTATAAAAAATTAGTATAAAATAGGCTAAAAAATCAAAAATAATTTTTTTTCTAAAAATTAAAAATATTGTAATGCCAATTACTATTAAAAGTATTATTATAATTATAGTAGGATAATCTATTGTTGGTCTTTCATATGGTGTTATAGTTGTTGTAGTTTCACCTATTGTAGTTGTAGGTGATGGTATTGTTTCTATACCAGTTAAGGTTGGTTGAGTTTGAGTTGTGGTAAAATTAGTAATGGTATTATTCATAGCTAACCCAATTATAACAAAATATTCAGATTTAATAGAAGGTATAGAAGAAAATATAGTGTAACAATATAACTTAACATACCATAATCCAGCCTCCATGTTTGTTGTAGCAAATTCAATTTTAAATATACCATTAGTAAAATTAGCATAAGAAACAAAAGCTATTTTGCCACTAACATGTTGAATGATATAAAATAATTTAAAATAATTTTCATTTAAATTTTCTAAATTTGTTGTAATATTTATTAAAATTTCTTGTTTATCTCCTTTTATTAAAGCTTTGGATAATTTAACATCTTTAATATTTATTTTTATATCTTTTATAATTTTATTTAAATCTTTTATTGGAACTATATATTCTTTATTTAATGATAATTTTAATATGCTATTTTCTTTTTCTAATTTGAAAGGACCATTGGAAATTAAAGCATGTTTATAATCTTTTATAAAAATAATTGTATTACTGTATCTTTTATTTACTTCTTCCAAAGATATTGGTGTTATTACTCCTTCGTATAATGCTTCTGGAACATAACTTCTATTTTTAAAATTAGATAATATTATGCTAATCCAATTACTCTGCGTAGAATTCAATAAATCTAGCCAATTTATTCCTAACTCTTTAGCTTCCTCTTTATACCATGAAGTTTTTCCTTCAATAAAAAGCTCTTCTGTAGCTAATAAAATTTGCCATGGTATACTAGTCCATAGAGGGAAAATATAAGATAACTCATTTTTATCAAAATGATAGTAATTAGAATAAATAATTAATGTTGTTTCGTTGATAATTTTAATTCCTTTTATTAAACTAATGAAAGGTTTGAAAAACGCCTCAACATATTTGCTGTATTTGTAATCTAGCGCATCTGCTTTATCGCTCCATTCCCAAAGGAAATAAAACCAATATAAAATATCGTATAAATTCATTTCGCTTCCATCTTGCCATTTACTATAAATTATTTCGAATTTTATTATGCTTCTTACTTTAGTATCTTTTTGAACATATTTCCATTTTTTCTCTTTCGTATCCCAATATATAGCAGAATCTACGTTAAACATTGGTTTGTTTGAAGAATTCAAGACTTCAGCTTTTATTCTCCAAGGAATTAATGTTGAATTATATGGATTTCTTAAGTAAGAAGAATCTGAAATCAAATTAAATATTAAGTTGTTTGAAAAATCTAAAAAACCTCCAACAGGATTCCATGAATCATCTATTTTTTGCAAATAAGCTATTACCAAAGGTTTATCTTTATTTATTTTTGGTTTAATGCTAAGGAAATTAATCTTATTTGCAAATCCAGTTGTATGGTCATTAATTATACCTTCAACTCTATTTTTATTATAAACGTAAATTTCGCTTCTCTGTGCTACAAATATTCTTACGGCTTCTTCAATTCCCATTTGAATTATTTTTCTTAAAATCTTATCTCTTTCTTTCTCATCTAAATAATCTCCTATTAAGAGTTTAGCTGATAAATCATCTATTGTAGAATTCAAATAATTCCAGAATTTTTGGATATTCCAGCCTGGCATAAAACCATACCAACTTGCATAAAACTGTGCTACTTTAAATTCTGAATATCTTAAATTTTCATATATATTCCATTCTTCAACATATAAATTCCATTTTAAATCTTTTGGATCGTTGTTATAAACTAAATTTCTAGCTTCGCTTGAAGTTAAATTAATATTTTCAACTTCAAATCCTAAATTTTTAAGAATATTAGAAATATGTAAAGTATAATTATATCTTATTGGATCATTATTTATAAATATTGTTTTAATTTTTATTGTTTCATTATTATAATACCAATATCCATTTATTTTTTTAATATTTAAATTGGTTAAAGTTTTATTTATTATATTTTCTGCTAAAGTTATATTATCTTTAAAATTCTTTCCTTCTATTATATCTGCTACTTTTACCCAATCTGCATCGTATTCATTTATAGGAGAGAAAGTTTCCTTAGCATAGCCTTTTAACAAAACGTTCTTAAACCATTGTCTTTCAGCTATGAAATTAACTGCATACCTTATTTCTTTATATTCAAAAGGATTAAATTTTCCGCTTACACTTTTTGGAACAGGGTTTAATAAAATAGTATATATTCTTCCTTTTTTAGCTTCGTAATAACCAATGTTTGTGTCATTAACAAAACTGCTTATGGGATTGAGTAATAGGTCTGCTCCACCGTAATCTCCACCTATTTTTATGCTATTTATTGCTTCTTCTTCGCTGTAAAATCTTTGAAATAATAATAAGAAATTATCGCTCTGAGCCTTTATTGGCATGTTTAATTTAAATAGTGATAAAACTATGAGCAAAATGATTATTAAACTAAATATTTTTCGCATATATTAAGAATGTTTAAGTTTTTAATAAGCTTAAATTGATCACATAAAAAGCTGGTTATTCAGCATGATGTAAAACTTCATATCATCTTAGGTAAAGTTGCAATAAGAACAGCAGCTTAGACTAATATACTTTAAAAACTTCATTCAACACTTTGTTAAGATTATGAATTAAAATTTATTAAATTTATAAATAATTAATTTCACAAATGAATTTAAAAGAAGCTTTATCGCTATCAAGGAATATTACCTTCAAAGAAGCTTTGCTGATTTATAACCAAATGAATGATGAAAAAATTTTTGAAATTGCTTCTATGATCAGGGATTACTATAAAGGAAATATTATATCTTATTCAAGAAAGGTTTTCATACCAGTAACAAATTTATGTAGAGATATATGTTATTATTGCTTTTATAGAAAGGAGCCAAATGAAGGAGGAAGATATTTAGAAATTGATGAAATAATTAACATTGCTAAAAGAGGTATCGAACTTGGATGCACTGAAGCTCTTTTAATGACGGGTGAGAGGCCTGAAGGTAGATATAAAGAAGCATTGACTTTTTTAAATAATAAAGGATTCAAGAGTACTACTGAATGGTTATATCATATTTCAGAAATTTTGCTAAATCTGGGAATATTACCTCATACAAATGCTGGAATTCTTAGTAGGTATGAAATGGCTAAATTGAAAGAAAATAATGCAAGCATGGGTCTAATGCTTGAAAATGCAAGCGAAAGGCTAATGGAAAAGGGAATGCCCCATGAGTTAGCTCCTAGCAAGAATCCTAAGCTAAGGATTAAAATGATAGAAGAAGCTGGAAAACTAAAAATACCTTTTACTACAGGAATACTTGTGGGTATAGGTGAAACAGTTGAAGAAGCTATTTACTCAATCTTTTTAATTAAAAAGTTGCATGAAGAATATGGACATATACAAGAAGTAATAATCCAGCCATTCATGCCAAAGAAGGGAACAAGAATGGAAAATCATTCTCCTCCTTCAGAGGAATATTTTTTAAAACTGTTAGCAATTTCGAGGATAATTTTGGGAGAAATGAATATTCAGGCTCCTCCCAATCTATATAACGAAGTTGAAAAGCTTGTTAAAGCAGGAATAAATGATTTAGGCGGAATATCTCCTTTAACAATAGATTATGTTAATCCTGAAAAACCTTGGCCTCATATAGAAATTTTAAGAAAAAGACTAGCTAAGGAAGGCTTTGTTTTAAAACAGAGATTACCTGTTTATCCTGAATATTTAAATAAAGAAGGTTTCTTATCTCAAAAAGTAAGAGAAGTTTCATTAAAACTTGTTGATAAAGATGGATACGTTAATGAAAAAATAATATGAAGATCGAAAATATAGAAAAGATTGCTGATCCTGAGGTTGTAGCTATAGTAGAAAGGGCTTTATCAAACAAAGATCTTTATCTTGACGAAGTAGAAAGACTTTTAAAGTGTAGAGGAATTGATCTGTATTTAATTTGTTTAGCTGCAGATTATTTAAGAAAGGAAACTGTTGGTGATATAGTTACATATGTTGTTAACAGAAATATTAACTTTACAAATGTTTGTATTATGAATTGTGGTTTTTGTGCTTTCAGTAGAGATTTTAGAAGTGAAGAAACTTATTTTTTGCCTATAGAAGAAGTAGTTAGAAGAGCTAAGGAAGCTTATTATTTAGGTGCAACGGAAGTTTGCATTCAAGGAGGTTTGCCACCGAAATTAGATTGGGAATTTTATCCTAAGCTTATAAGAGAAATAAAAAAAGAAGTACCTAATATACACATACATGCTTTCTCTCCTGTTGAGATATGGTACGGAGCGCATTTATCTAAATTGGGTTATGAAGAATTTTTAAAAATTTTGAAAGAAGCAGGTTTAGATACTATTCCTGGTACAGCTGCTGAAATATTAGATGATGAAATAAGAAAGTTAATATCACCAGGAAGAATATCCACAAATGAATGGATTACAATAATAAAGACAGCGCATAAATTAGGAATTCCTTCTACTTCTACTATTATGTATGGTCATGTTGAAAAAGAAATCCATAGAGCAAAGCATTTATTAATTCTTAGGGAAATACAAAAAGAAACAAAAGGCTTTACCGAATTTATTCCACTAAGCTTCGTATATGAGGAAGCTCCCATGTATAAATATAAATTAGTTAATGGTGTTAAGGCAGGCCCTACTGGAGAAGAAATAGTAGCTTTGTATGCTACTTCAAGGTTGGTTTTGAATAATTATATAAAAAATCTCCAAGTCTCTTGGGTAAAGGAAGGACCAAAATTTGCTCAGTTTTTATTGAACTGCGGAGCCAATGATTTTGGAGGAACATTGATAAACGAAAGCATTTCTTCATCTGCAGGAGCAAAGTTTGGTCAATATATGTCTCCTAAAGAAATAAGAAGATTAATTTTTGATGCTAAAAGAATACCCGCGCAGCGAACCACAACATACTCTATAATCAGAATCTTTAAAGATATAAATGAAGAAAGTGATATTCCACTAGAGAAGATTGAGTGGAGCGAGGAAAAATTTGGATCTTACTTTAGATTAATTAAAGATGAAAGATTTAGATTTAGAAAAAGAGTTTGAATTAAAGGTTAGATTTGCTTTATTAGAAGACTTTCAATTCTACGAGAACGTATCGATTGAAGTTAAGAATGGAATAATTAGTAGAATTGAGCATGGTAAGCAAGGAAGCTTCCCTTCATTAATTTTAATTCCTCCTTTAGTTAATGCTCATATTCATTCAGGCGATG
>JAVVGP010000059.1:0-5675 GCA_032249055.1 Thermoproteota archaeon
TAAATTTACCTATCATTACTTTTGTTAGGAAAATAAACATTGAAGGAAATAAAATACTAGTTGAAAGAGATATTGAGGATGAGATACAAATAATAGAAAGCGAACTTCCTTGTATTGTAAGCGTAACAGGCGAAATAAATCAACCTAGAGTTCCATCTATAAAGCAAATTTTGCAAGCTAAATCAAAGCCTTTGTTAAAATATAAATTATCAGATTTAGGTATTGATATTTCTCCAACAAACATATTGGAAGAAATAAGAATAATTCAAGTTAAAAGGAAAAACATTTTCTTAGAAGGAAATTTAGAAGAAATTGCTGAAAAATTAACAAATATTTTAAAAGAAGAAAAGATTCTATAAAGAAGAACGCAAATACCCACCATCAACAGGTATTATTGCTCCGTTTACATATGTTGCTAAGTTTGAAGCAAGGAAAATAACTACATTTGCCAATTCTTCTGGATCACCTATTCTTCCCAAAGGTATATTTGCCGTCATTGCTTTTAATATTTCTTCTTCGCTTTTTCCTTCTCTTTTTGACCTTTCTTTAATAATTTGAATGATCCTTTCAGTCATTATATAGCCCGGCATAACACCGTTTATCAAAATTCCTTTTTTAGCTAATTGCTTTGCAGCTGTCCTTATTAAGCCAGCCATTGAAATTCTTAAAATATTCGATAAATCTAAGTTTTCTATGGGCTCTTTTATTGCTGCAGAAGTTGAAATTATTATTCTTCCACCTTTTTCCATTATTTTAGCAGCTTCTCTAACTGCAATTACAGCACTTAATATAAGCAACTTATATCCATAGTTCCATTCTTCATCATTTAATTCAAGAAAAGAACCAGGCTTAGGACTTCCTGTTACGTATACCAAAACATCCAATCCGCCAAGTCTTTTACTTCCTTCATTTATAAGATACTTAACATCTTCTTCTTTAGTTAAATCAGCTTTTATATAGTGAACTTCTCCTAATCCCTTAAGTTTTTCATAAGCTTTTAATAAATTTTCTTCATTATGTGAAGAAATTACTACACGAGAACCTTCTTCTAAAAATCTTTTGGCAATAGCAAATCCTATTCCTTTGCTTGAAGCAGTTACAATTACTTTTTTATTTTTTAATCCCAGATCCATAAAATTTAATTTTTGTATGAAATAAAAATCTATATGAAATTAATAATTTCCGATGAATTTTCTGCATCTTCAAAGGAATTGTTCAATTTTATCTCTAATCCTAAAAATTTAGAACTGGTTTATCCTAAAAAATTAAAGGTCAAAGTAGTGGAGGTTCCTGAGAGATTGGGCAAAGGCAGTATAGTAAGGATGAATTCAGTAATTTTAGGACAAAATTTTGAATGGAAACTCATAATTAAAGATCATAAGGAAAATGAAGGCTTTATTGATGAAGCTTTAGAATCTCCTTTCAAATATTGGAAGCATGAACACAAAATTAAATCAATTAATGAAAAGAAAACTTTAATGGAAGATATTATAGAATTTAAAACTTTTTTAGGATTTTTAGGAGACGGATTTGCTTCAAAAATTATAAAAAACATTATTGAATATAGAAATCTAAAAATTAAACAATATTTTGGAGAGAAAACAGATAAAATTGAATACAAAGATCCTACAGTTATAGATCTTAAATTAGGTCTTTTGCTTTGTATAATTATGTCTTTGCTTGGATTTGTTTTACCTATAATTTCTCCTAAGGATTTAATTTTTGGCTTAATTTTTAATTTTATTGCTTGGTTTTTGCTATGGTTTTTCACACATGACTTAGCACATTTTATAACTGGATATCTCCTTGGAATAAGATTTTCCTATTTTTATTTAGGCTTATCTAACTTGGTAAAAGCAATACCTTTTAAAAGGATCAAATTTCTATTCTTAGTTCTCGGTTTAAAGATAAACAGAAAAAGAAGCAAAGCATCTAAATATAGATTTGCCGTCATGTATTTTGCTGGCCCGCTTGCTTCAATGATCTTACCATTTTACGTTCCAATTTATTTATTTTTATACAAGTACAATTTGTTAGCTTTTATTTTTTTATTTTTGTCTTTAATAAATCTGATAATTACTTTGATATTTAGTCCTAAATATGGATGTATTCATAAAGGTTTAAATAAACTTAAAGAATAAAACAAAATTTTTGTTTTATAACAATAAATAAGATTTTTTGTTAAACTTTGAAATGTTTTTAATTTAACTTTTTATTATTTTATTATGAAGGAAATAGAAAATTTATGGAAAAGAGCTTTAAATGAAAGCTGGAATCCTTTGGATATAAATTTTGATGAAGATGTAAAAGATTGGAAAGGATTAAGTGAGATCCAAAGAAAATATCTCACAGATTTATTTTATCATCAAATTTTTGGAGAATATGAAGTTTTAATAGGTGTATCAAGATTAGCTAAATTAATTAAAGATAAAGATGCAAGATTTTTTCTTTTAACACATGCAAGAGATAATACAGTTCATGCCAACGTTTTTGAAAGATTTCTTTTAACTGTTGGAGAAGAACCTGAAGTTAAAAGAGAAAGGATATCCGATTCATATTTTGATTTAATTTACGTAAAACCTAGAAAATTGCTTGAAGAATTGGAAAAAGAATGGGATGTAAACAAGCTTGCATCTTTCTTAACCTTATATTACTTTGCAGCAGATGGAATTCTTTATAATGTAAGTTACTTATCACTTGAACAAATACTATTTTCAAGAAATATTTTAAAGAAGCTTCATGAAGCTTATAAGAAAATAAACGTCGATGAAAAAAGACAGACAATGTTTGCTGCTTATTATATCAAATATCTTTCTGAAAGAAATAAAGAAATAGTTGAAGCAGTTAAGAATACACTCAATGAAGCGACTCCTTTAATTTTATCTGTAATAGGTTACTTTGCTCCTTTAGCAGAATCCTTTGGTAGACAAATAGAGGAATTTGCCTCTTTGATTGAAGGTGTGATAGATGAAGAATTGAAAATAATAGGATTAAAGTAATTAGAGTGTCATTAACATTATTCATATGCCAAAAGCTAAATTTTTAAATATAACTTCCGTGGCTATTTTCTTCTTCGATAACAAAAATCATTGTTAGTCAACTTATAATTTTGCCGTTAAAATTTATAAATTGGCAAATGCTTTAATAAAATAAAAAATGATTGAAAAGATTGCCCAAATAGATAAGTTTGGCAGAATAGTTATTCCTGCGGAATGGAGAAAAAATTTGGGCAAAAGAGTAGTATTGATTAAACTTAGCGATGATGAAATTCTAATAAGGGCAATAAAAAAGCGTGGCAAGTTAACTGATTTTGTGGACTCAATTGAAATTGATGTGGAAAATTTTGAAGATACGCATTCTTTAAGAAATAAAATATATGGTTAGATTTCTAGATTCCTCTGTTTTCCTTCATGCTTATTTAAAGCCAAAAAGGGAGCTTAATGATGCAGAGAAGGAAATAAAGAAAAAAGCAATAAATATACTTGAAAATATTGAAAGAGGAGAAGAAGTTGTTACTTCTACTGTTCATATTTCAGAGGTTCTTAACATAATTGAAGCAAGATTGGGTTTAGATGCGGCAATTCGCTTACTGGAAGATCTTCTTGCAATGGAAAACATAAGAATAGAAAAAGTTGACAAAAAAGATTATGAAGAAGCTTTGGTTTTATCTTCAAGATATAAAATAAGTCCAAACGATGCTATTGCATGTGCGATCTCATTGAGGATGAATATAAGCGAAGTATATAGTTTTGATAAGCATTTTGACAGCGTTCCCTTCATAAAAAGAATTACCAACATAAATTATGTTAATAATAAAGAATAAAATGACTTCCGTAATACCCCTTTTACTCTTTTAATATTTACTTAATCTTTTTAATCTCTTCACACATTGCAGACATATATTTTATTAAAGTAATCATCCTATCTCCTAGTTCCTCAGCAATTGTTCCATATTTTATTTCGAAATACTTGAATTCTCCAGTAGCTATACCCAGATCTTTAATTTGAATATCTTCAACTTTAATAAGTCCTTCGTTTATGTTTATTTGATCAATAAATCTTTTTACCATTTCTTCATATGTTTCGCATATTATTCTAACGCTTCCATCCTTCACATTTTCAACAAAGCCTACGATTCCAATCTCCTCGCAACTTATTCAACATAATCTCTATATCCAACTTTCTGACAATACCTTTAACTATTATCTCAAATCGTTTCACAGTTTCATTAATAATATTGCTTAAAAATATTAAAGAATTAAAGAATTTTACTTTTTGATGGAAGATTCTCTTGAAGCAATAAACAAAGAAATAGTTAATTGTAGAAAATGTCCAAGGTTAATTTCATACATTCAAGAAGTAGCAAAGAAGAAAAAGAGAGCTTATAGAAATTGGGAATATTGGGGTAAGCCTGTACCTAGCTTCGGAGATCCCAATGCTAAAATACTTATAATAGGTTTAGCTCCTGCAGCACATGGAGCCAATAGAACAGGAAGAATGTTTACTGGAGATGCTTCAGGAAGATGGTTATATAAAGCTTTATATGAAGTAGGCTTATCAAATAAGGAAGAAAGTATAAGTAAGGATGATGACTTAAAGTTAAATCATGTTTATATAACTGCTACAATTCATTGCGCTCCTCCAAAAAATAAACCAAACAGAGATGAAATTGAAAATTGTTCTTACTTTTTAAAAAGAGAAATTGATATTTTGAAAAATGTAAAAGTCTACGTTTTATTGGGCCGCATAGCTTTTGATAATTTTAAAAGATTAACAAAATTGAAAGGAAAATTCGCTCATGGAAAAATATTAAAATATGAAGATAAGTGGGTTATATGTAGCTATCATCCAAGTGCTCAAAATACTCTTACTGGAAGGTTAAAGTGGGATGATTGGATCAAAATATTTAAAACAGCTAAAGAACTTGCTTTTTCAGAAGAAAATTAACTTTTAATTTATCCTCAAATAATTTGCAAAAAATGTTTTATGGTGGCAAAGGCAGAACAGTAAATTGTTGTTCTGAAGTCTTCTCAGGTTTCCAAGTTAAAGCTAATATTCCTCCTACAAGACTCATCACGTTGCCTAAAAGAATATCTAAAGAAAGTATTAAATAGAATGATAACAGCAAAAGACCTGTCATAAATAGAAAGAGTATTGAAAGTATTGAAAATACAAGAACTAGTATTCCTCCAGCAAGCACCCTTCCTTTTTCACTAGAGTATAACAATATAGCGCCTATTATGATAATAATTGCACAAATTAAGTTTGGTAAAGAAAAAATTATAATATGTGATAATGGAATTAAAATTAAATAAACCCATATTGATGAGCTTCCTATTTCATTATCGATTATAGAAAAAATTCCTACCAGAGTTCCAAACAGATGTCGCATAATATTTATTAAAAAATTAAAAAAATTATTGAAATGATTACCCAATTAATGAAATAATTCCTCCTGCTAAAGATAGAGCAAATGCAACCGCTAGTTTTTCCTTTGTTTCCATAATTTTAATACTTATGGGAAATTTATACAATATTTTATTCTCACACCAAAGGACAAGGCTACTAACCTAGTATTTTCAAAATTTTCGTAGGATCAGACAAAGCTAGTTCAGGAAACCTTTTTCCTTCCTTTATTTTCTTAATTAAATTCATAGGTTCAGCTTCTAATACCG
>JAVVGP010000060.1:0-5668 GCA_032249055.1 Thermoproteota archaeon
CGAAAATTACAAGGATCTCTCCCATAGCTAATAAAGTCATTCCTAAATAATCTTCCCTTAGTCTTATAGCAGGATAGCTTCCTATAAATCCAAATAATGCTCCAGCCAATGTAGCTATTATAAGCATGGCTATTAATGTTCCTATGGATAACCAAGCATCGTTTCTTAAAGCTCGATTAATTTCATCCATTACTGCTATGTGGTTATCATAAAAATCATATTTTGTATTCAATCCTAAAATATAATAAAGCATTAATCCTGATAAAGAGCCTGCAAAAAATGCACCTGCAGCTACTGCTAAAACTTTTCCAAAATTAGGTATTCCTGTATAACCATATTCCAAATTTAAACTTAATGTTATCAATACATAAGATACAATCCATGGTACCAAATCAAGTGTAAGTTGTAAATAATTTATTTCGGCCATTGTATTTTATACAAATTTTTCTTTATTATAAAAGCTATTTTTGGATAATTAATTCCCATTATACCTTTTGGGAATATTAATAAAACTATTGCCATTATTACTAAAGGTATTAATGGTTGTACTCGCAAAAGTTGTATAAGACTTATTTTTAAGCCTAAAATTTCAATTGTTCCAAATCTTGAAATATAATAAGGAAGATACATAGAGAGAACTCCTACAACTCCTCCTCCTACAATAGCTCCAAATAAGCTATTTAATCCCCCAGCTATGCTTGCTGCAAAAATTATCGGAAGGAAAGATTGTCCTGATGTGGTATTAACAGGAATCTGAAAACCATAAAATATACCTGCTATTCCTGCTAAACCACCACTTAAAAACCATGAAAAAGTAAGAACTCTATCTACATTTATACCTAAAATTTGAGATAGTGAAGGATTTTCCATGACGGCTCTCATTGATATGCCAAATCTGGTTTTATATAATAATAAATATAATAGGATCACAATTATAATAACAAATATTGTAGATAAAATTGCAGCTCCTTCTATTTCAAACATTTCAAAATCCAATCTTTTAAAAATTACATATGTTACATATATTTTATAAGTTGTAGCTAACCAATCAGCTATAATATTTATTACCCCAAAAAGAAAAACATCCACGGTTAATGTTGCAATCATTAAAATTACTATATTTGCACCTCTGTCCATTAATGGTTTTAAAACCAATTTATATTGTAATAAAGCTACTAAACCGCTTATCAAAAAAGCAATAGGAATATAATAATAAGGAGAAATTTCTTGAATAGAAAAAGCATAAACACCAACATATGCTCCTATCGTTACAAAGCTACCATGTGCAAAATTTGGAACTTTTGTTGTCAAATAAGTTAAGGTTAATCCTAAACTAGTAAGAATTAAAATATTAGTGAAAATTATTGTTCCAATGATTATTGGCTCTACCATAATATTTTTTAAAATTTATATATATATAAAAAAAAATTAATAATTTATGGTAAACAGCAAAGGAATTGTATCAAAAAGCATAGTTTTTGTAGTAGTTGGCTTACTTGTAGGAGCTGCCATAGGATATCTAATATATCCTGCAGTAAATCCAGCACCAGCTCCTCCTAAAATAATTGGTTTAACTGGCGAAATCAAGTTTGGAGCAATATTAACTCTTTCAGGTGACCTAAGAACTTTTGGAGAAAATCATAAAGCAGCTCTTGAGTTAGCTAGAGATGAAATAAATGCTTGGTTAAAATCTTTTAGACCTGATTTAACTGTTACAGTAGAATTTGAAGATACTCAAACAAAACCAGATATTGCTTTAGCTAAAGTACAATCTTTTGTTGCTAGAGGAATCAAATTTATAATAGGTCCTTTATCAAGTGGTGAAGTTAGAGGTATTAAAAGTTATGTAGATGAGCAAGGAATAGTTGTAGTAAGTCAGTCATCTACAGCTGTTGATCTTGCACTTAAAGATAGAATATTCAGATTTATACCAAGTGATTTATGGCAATCACGAGCTCTTGCAAGGTTAATGTATGATTTAGGAATAAGATACGTAATACATGTATGGAGGGATGATCCTTGGGGTAATGGTTTGCAAAAAGGAGTTGCAGATAATTTTAAAAATTTAGGTGGCAGTGTTGATGAAGGAATTAAATATTCTACTGAAGAAAAAACTTTTGTTACACAAGTAGCTGCTTTAAAAGATAAAGTACAAGCTGCTTTAGCTAAATATCCTAAATCCCAAGTAGCTGTTCATTTAATTTCATTTGAAGAAGCAGCAGTATTAATCAAAGAAGCTACTAAATATCCTATACTTAAGGAAGTTAGATGGTTTGGAAGCGATGGAACTGCCGGATCTGGTGATTTGCAAAAAGATCCAGATGTAGCAAAATTCTGCTATGATACAAAATTCTTAAATACAATATTTACTCCTACACATAGCGAGATTTTCGATAAAGTAAGAGCTCATATTAAAAAGGTTTATGGCGAAGCTAGAGAACCTGACTCATATACCTATGTTATTTATGATATATTATGGGTATTAGTTAAAGCAATATTATTTGTTGAAAAATACGATCCTGCAGCTGTAGCAAACATTTTACCTCAAGTAGCTGCTACTTATTTTGGAGCTTCAGGATGGATCAAACTAGATGAATATGGAGACAGAGCTCCAGAATCATATGATGTTTGGGTAATTAATGAAGTAAAACCAGGAGAGTATAAGTGGGAAAGAGTAGCATATTGGAGCAAAGCAACAGATCAAGTAACGTTTTTACCAGGATACGAGAAATTTAAATAAATTTAAATTTTTATGAAATAATTTTTTATGAATTTTATTTTATCTTGTAAAAACATTAAAAAATATTTTGGAGGATTAGCTGCATTGGATGGTGTAGATATTAATATTCAAGAAGGTCTATTTAATTTAATAATAGGACCAAATGGAAGCGGTAAAACAACTTTAATAAACGTAATAGCAGGGTTTTATAATGCAGATGAAGGAAAAATAATATATGATGGAAAGGATATAACAAAACTACAATCTCATGAAAGATTTAAACTTGGACTAGTTAGAACTTTTCAAATACCTGTTCCTTTTTTAAAATTAACTGTTTTAGAGAATTTATTAACTGCAGCGAGAGATAATCCTGGAGAAAAATTTATTTATGCACCAATAAAAAGAATTTGGAAAAATAAGGAAGAAGAATCTTATGAAACAGCTTTAAGAATATTATCTATCGTTAATCTTTACCATATGAAAGATTCTCCTTCATATAAATTAAGTGGAGGACAGTTAAAGCTTTTAGAAATTGCAAGAGTTTTAATGTGCAATGCTAAATTTATAATGATGGATGAACCTGCTGCAGGAATAAATCCAGCTTTAGCTCACGAGCTATTTTCTTATTTAAAGAACTTAGTAAAAGAATTAAAAATAACTTTATTAGTAGTTGAACATAGATTAGATTTAGCTTTACCATATGCAGATTATGCTTATGCAATGGCAAACGGAAAAATAATATCAGAAGGAAAACCTGAAGAAGTTTTAAATGATCAAAAAGTTATTGAAAGTTATTTAGGAAAATAATATGCTAAGAATTGAAAATTTAAACGCAGGTTATGGTAAGTTTCAAATATTATTTGATGTTAACTTAAAAATTGAGCCTAAAAAAATTACTACAATTGTAGGTCCAAATGGAAGTGGTAAATCTACACTTTTAAAAACGATCTTTGGTTTAACAACCGTTTTTAGCGGAAGAATAATTTATGAAGATAAGGATATAACAAAAACTAAACCCCATATAAGAGCCAAGATGGGAATAGCTTATTTGCCTCAAACTGATAATGTATTTGCTTCCTTAACAGTTAAGGAAAATTTAAAATTGGCTTCTTATTCTTTAAGCAAAGAAGAAAGGGAGAAAAAAATTGAGGAAGTTGTAGAAATGTTTCCAGTTGTGAAGAAAAAATTATCGCAAAAAGCTATAACGTTAAGTGGAGGAGAAAGGCAAATGGTAGCAATAGCAATGAGCCTAATTAGGTCTCCTAAATTAATGCTTTTTGACGAACCTACTGGTAATTTGGCTCCTATAATCGCAAAACAGATTCTTGAAACGATAACTTTTCTTTCACGAGAATTAGGAATAACCGTTGTTCTTGTTGAACAAAATGCAAGAAGAGCCTTGGAAATTTCTGATTATTCTTATTTACTTGTAAGTGGAAGGATAAATTTTGAGGGGAATCCTAAAGATCTTCTTGGTCATAAAGAATTAGCAAAACTGTATTTAGGATTAACATAAAATAAAATAAATTTTTGATAAATTAATGCTTAATTATGAAATTTAAATATGATGAAATATTAATATCTTTGCGAATTTTTCTTTCCACGGAATTTAAAAAATATAAATTTTCAAATAAAGATATTTCTGAAGTCCTAGGAATAACCCCTGCTGCGATATCACAGTATCTTAAAGGTAAAAGAGGTAAAAAATATGATAAAGTTATTGCTTATTTAAAGAATAACTCGAATACAAAATTATTAGTTAACGGATTTATTAATGATATTTTAAAAAGAAGAGAATTGAAACTTCCTCTTACTGAGTTTTATTTCATAAATCTTGTTAATGACGTCTATTCTTCTTTGACTGGGGTGAGAGTTGCTGAAGAAGTTAAAAAAGTTAAATTAAAAACTGAACAAATTAAAGCAATATTAAAAGAAAGAATAAATCTTGAAATAGAAGCAGCTCAAAAATGCTTAAATATGGCAAGTTTAGTTAAAGATGAATTTTTAAAATTGTTGTTAAGAATGATAGCCTCAGATAGTATAAGGCATGCTGATATATTATCAATGGTTTTAGCAAAATTGGAAGGTAAAATCGAAATAGAATATGAGAAATTATCAAAGGATTTTGTAATGGACATGCTTAGAAATGAAATAGAAGCAAAAGAAATATCCTTAAAAGAAACAATTAATATAGATTACCCTATTGTAAGTTTGCTTTTAGAATCAATAGATATGGATGAAGAAAAGCATGCAACAATAATAAAGAAATTGCAAGATTTATCTTAGTTTAACATAAAAATATCCGTAAGGCATCACTTTAGTATAACTTTCTAAGCTTTCTTACTCTTTAACAAAAGGTATTATTCTTAGTGAAAATGGGTAAAATGAGTAATAAATTCACTTAATATTCTATAAGTTAAGCCCCAAATAACATAATTCTTGTATATAAAAGCCTTTCTTCTCCTATTAATCTTCTTTATTAATACAGTTTTTTTCACAAATTCATTGAAGTTAGCCCAAAAAACCTCTTCAACTTCTTCTCCTTTTTTGATGCTTAATTCTTTTTCCATTAGAAAAACAAAAGGTTTTACTCTTATTTTAGGTACTCTTTTACTTCTTGGAGTAAAAAAATGAAGCTCGCCTAAGTATTTAAGTTCTTCAACATTTAAACCTACTTCTTCTTTCAATTCCCTTTTTATTGTATCAAATAAATTTTTATCTTCTTTTTCTTTCCTACCTCCTGGTAATGCTATATCTCCAGACCATGGATCTTTCTCATTTGCTTTTCTTTTTATCAATAGTACTGAATTATTCTTTAAAATTATTCCTACTGCTGCTACTTTTTCTTCTTGCATCAAGCTTATATTTCCTTGCTAATTTATTTTTTTATGCATCTTTTATTTTTATTGTTAATCTTTAATGTTATTAGCTTAATAAATTACGAATTAT
>JAVVGP010000061.1:0-5622 GCA_032249055.1 Thermoproteota archaeon
CATCTTTAATTTCTGTAATTTTACCAATTTTAATTTATGAGAAATTTAAATTAAGCGAATCTTATATAGGTTTAATTATAAGTACATTAGGAATTGCCACTATTATTACAACATGGCCTAGTGGAAAATTAAGCGATAAAATTGGAAGAAAAGTTAATCTTTTAACATGTCTCTTATTTTCTTCAATATTTGTAACTTTAATTCCTTTAGTTAACGATTTCTTTTACCTTCAATTGTTAATTTTCCTTTTAGGATTAATTCTTGGTTTTTCAGGTCCTTTTACTGCTTATATAGCTGACTTATCAACAAAAGAAACATTAACTGCAGCATTAAGTGTGTATAGAACATTCGTAGATCTTGGTTTCTTTATTGGACCATTTGTAGGAGGCATAATTTTAGAATTCTTTGAGGTAACTTTTGTTTCTTTTCTACTTATTTCTTTATTTACCTTTATTTCTTTTATTTTAGCGTTAATAATAAAATTAGAACCTCAATGAGCTTCCTTCATATGTCTTCTATAGTTTCTTCTTCCCTCAATTCTAGCATTGCATTTTCTGCAAATAAACGTTTTTGGACCTCTTGAACTTAAAGTAATGTGTGCTGGTGGTGGAGTTCTGCAAATTGCTACATGTAAATTATAATATTCTCTCTTTAATCTTCTGCGGCAACTTGGACAAACTCTTCTCATTTTAATTATTTTTATTGATAAAAAAATATAAATGTTATGAAATTTGGCATTTGTATTCCTAATTTTGGTAACAATGCAAATAAGCAAGCTATTGATAAAGTTGCAGAAAGTGCTGAGAGATTAGAATATGACTCTATATGGACTACAGATCATATTATTGTTCCTAAAAAAGAAAGAACTTATGTAAATACCTATGAATCAATATCTACGTTAGCTTATTTGTCTGCAAAAACAGAAAATGTTCTATTAGGAACTTCTATAATTGTTTTACCTTTAAGAGATCCAATTATTTTAGCTAAGGAAATAGCTACAATAGATAATTTAAGTGAAGGAAGAGTTATACTTGGTGTAGGTGTAGGTTGGCTTAGAGAAGAATTTATTTTTCTTAAGAAGGACTTTAACAATAGAGGCAAAATTACTGATGAGTACATTAAAATTATTAAGGAAATTTGGTTGAAAGAGGAAATTGAATATAAAATTAACGATGAAATTGTAAATTTTGTATCTTTACCAAAACCCATTAAAATTCCTAAAATTTTAATAGGTGGTAATTCTAAAAGAGCAATAAAGAGAGCAGCTAAGATCGGTGATGGTTGGTTTCCTGTAGGTATGCATTATGATGATGTTAGAAAAGGAAGCGAAATTTTAAGTAAATTATCTCCCTATAGTAAACCAATATTTTTAAGAATGCTAGTTAACATAGGAGGAAGAAAAATAGTGTATAAAGGTTCTGGAGGAGAGTTGCGAGTTTCTTTAGGTGGAAGTGATAGAGAGATTATAAACGATCTTGAAAAGTATGAAGAAGCGGGAGTTGTTCATGTAGCATGCTGGTTTGGTGATGTTAAAGTTGAAGAATTTATAGAAAGAATGAGAAAATTTAAAGAAATAATGAATACGTTTAGATGATTATTCTAAAATGAAAACCCTATTATTTAGCGGTATGAATTGTAGTTATAAAACAGCAAGGTATTTCAAAAGTTGGGAACTGACTTCATTATGTATTCCTATATTTCCAATTCCTTCAATATATTCAAGTATCTTAACCAAATTCCTTATTCATTTCTTCATTTATTAATTCCAATTTATATTCTTTTAAAACTTTTTCTGACTTATGATTTGAATAATTTTCAATTTCTAAGAATAATTCTTTTATTAAATCATTGATATTATTCTTTTCTAATTTTTCTTTTACTAAATCAAATTTTCTCCTATTTTTCTATTAAATTATTAAGATAAAATATTTCATTAATAATTTCTCTTTATTGTTATTTAATTTATTTAACTTTATTTTTCTTCATATTTTTCACACATTTTTTTCCAATAATTTGAATTTTGTTTCAGTGTTCTTTAGTGTTTCTTTTATACTTTTTCTACTTTTAATTTTGTTTCTAAATAATTCAAGGAACGGTATCTTACGAGAAATGGAATCGTTGTTTATTTGGTAAAATAAATTTGGAATAATTTAAATTTTTTATTTATAGTTAATGAGTTGATCAAAATAACAGTAAGGTTCATTTTGAATACAATTTCTTTAATCTCTCATCTAATTTTTTATTTTTAATATATTCAGCTACTTTTTTAGGAACAAATTCCTCCCAATTTAAGCCTGCAGCTATTTTTTCCCTAATTTTGGTAGCTTCATATTTTTCTCTTTCAAAGAAAGGTATTGATTCAACCTTTATCCCTTTTTCTTCAAATAATAATCTAGTTAATGGATCATTTGAAAATACCACTTCAAAGCTAGGACAATACTGTTGAACTACTGAGACCCATAAACTATGTTGTTCATTTGTATCAGGTATTGATGCAATAATTACTCTATCCATTAATTTATCATTAATGAGTTGATCTGAAATCATCTCTATTCTTTCCCCTACTGTAAAAGGATTTTCTTTTGTATGACTATACTGTGCAGAACCTATACCTAATATTACCTTTTCACTTCTTTCCAATATCCACTTTAATGCTTCATAGTGTCCATTATGAAAAGGCTGAAATCTTCCAATGTATAAAGCTTTTTTATATTTCATAAGATTATCAGTTTAAATTTCTTTATAAATTTAAAGAATTTCTCGAAATTAATGCTTTTACAAAGCATGAAAATTTTACTATGACATGAAAAAATTAGATTATTTTAAAAAAAGAGTATTTTCAATAGGCTGTGAAGCTAATGATAAGGAGAAAATGATTTAGCTTAATGATTTCATAAACTGTATGTAATCTAATAAGCTATAAGATAAAGAGCCAAGGGTTCACTCAAAAAATGAAAGTTTCACTTTTTAAGTTAACAACTTACTGTAGTGTAGTAATTAATTTCTTTTTAGTTGTAAACTTATCTTTCCCTTCTATTACTCTTAATAACTCTTTATACCTATTTCTTAAAGTAACTTCAGTTATATGGGCTTTAGAAGCTATCTCTTTTTGTGTTATTGAAATTTTTAATTTTTTAGCAGCAATATATATTGCAGCAGCAGCTATGCTTATCGGATTTCTTCCTGAAGTCAATCCTCTCTGTTTTGCTTCTTCAATTATTTGAAGAGCTTTGGTTTTAACATTGTCATTTAATCCTAAGGAATCGATCAACCTTTCAATGTATTTATTCATACTTGGTTTTAAAACCTTTCTAATCTTTTGTGCTATCATGGAATAGACTTCCATTGACTTTCTTTGTTCTTTTTTATTTAAGCCTATAGCCTTGCATATTTCTTTCATTAATATAGGATGGGAATCTTCCAAACAAGCAGTATATAAAATAGCTGCTGCAAAAACTTTTGGAGAAAATTTTTTACCTATTTTTTTACTTAATAGTTCTTCAGCTATATCTAAAGCTCCTTTTAATGTAGAATAAGGTAAATTTAATCTTTCTATTCCTCTTGTTATTTCTTTAGTTAAGATTATTGTTCTTTCCTTTTGATTAGCTTTTGGCATCTTAGTCTACTTCAATTCCAGTTATATTGAGCTTCTTTACCATTTCTTTAAATCTATTTCTTACAGTCACTTCCGTTACATTAGCAGCTTTTGCTACATCTTTTTGTGTTAATTTTTCACCGTTTAAGGTAGCAGCAATATAAACTGCAGCAGCTGCAAGTCCTGCAGGATCCTTTCCTGCAGTCAATCCTTTTTCCTTTGCCTCCATTATTAATTCTTTAGCTTTAGAATAAATGATAGGCTTTACTCCTAATACATGAATTAATTTATCAAGGAAATCTATAGGATCTGCAATTGATACTTTAATATTTGCATCTTTTACTAAAAATCTATAACATCTTGCAATATCTTTTCTATCAGTATTATCTGTGTATCTTGTAAGTTCATCTAAAGTAATAGGAATTTTTAATCTTCTACATGCAGCATAAAGAGCAGCAGCTACAACACCGCTTATCGATCTTCCTTTAACTAAGCCTCTATTTATGGCTGTTTTATAAATTAAGAATGCTTCATCTTTTACTATGCTAGGTAATCCCATTTGATTAGTTAATCTTTCAAGTTCTTCCATAGCTTGGACAAGGTTTCTTTCCATTGAAGAACTAATGCTTACTTTATGCCATTTCCTTAATCTAATCATATCAAATCTTTGTTTGGAAGTTAACTTTCTTCCAAAGGCATCCTTTCCGCTCCAATCTATAGTAGCAGAAGTTACTGAAGGAGTTAAAAGAGATGATTTTATCGGAGGACCTGTTCTACTTCTTCTTTCTCTTTCTTCAGCTGTAAAAGCTCTCCAATCAGGACCTCTGTCCAATTTTCTTACAACAATTACTGAACCACATTCAATACATGTAATTTCTCCTCTATCATAGCTGTAAAATAATCTTTTATTTTTACAATAAGGACATTCTGTAGGTTCTTCTGAGGATACAATCTCAAAGCCACTTTTCTTTTCAGGTGCGGACATAATTTATTGCAAATAATTTCTACTGCAACTAATATATAAGTTTTTCGGTCAATTAAAAAATTTTTCATCAATTTTTTATGTAAAGGAAAAAGCTTTTAAATAGTTGAAAATAAAAAAGAACAGTTAAAAATATATAAAGAAAAAATAAAGAAAGTGATATGAAATATGTTACATTATTTATTGTATTTCTTCTGGTTTGTTTTATTTTAATTACACCTGTTCACTCTTATACTGTATCAGTTAAAAAGCTTATAGCTGAAAAAATAATTAATGAATTACCCTATGAATGGTCTTATTCCATTAATTCTTATTTAGGAGAAATTTCCCGCGGGATACAAGAAAGTAAAAGTGTTCCTGAGCTTTATTTTATTCCTGAAAATAATACAGGAAATTTACTAGAATTTGCTGTTAATTCATATAATTCATTTGTAAAAAAACTTGATGAAGGTAACATAAAGGAAGCAAATTATGAATTAGGAAAATTTATTAGTTATCTTGTTGATTTATCAAATCCCTTCAGAATTGGAAAAAATTGGAATAATACTTTAGCTTTAAAGTTTGAAGCATTGGTTCTTATTAGTGATGTTGAAAAATTGGAAATTGATAAAAATTATAAAGCTGGTAATATTAAGGACGAATCAATTAAATTAGCATTGTTTGCTAAAAGCAAAATTCAAGAACTTAATGTTACTAATATAGAAAAATCTCAAAGAGATTCTAATTATGAAAAAGTAGTAAAAGATCTTTTGCAGTATGTAATAAATTTAGCATATTCATTAACATTAAAAGCTATAGAGGAACATAAAAGCAATGTTAGCTTTGTTAATTTGGTTTATATCTTAGTTTTTGCTATGGTAATTTCCGTTTTAGTGTATTATATAAATAAAGGAAGAATAGGAAAATTTTTAAAAAAGTAATTTAGATAAATAAAATTAGATAGCTCGGTGGGGTAGCTGGCCAATCCTGTGGGGCTCTGGACCCCAAGACGTGGGTTCGAATCCCACCCGAGCTATAAAGTTATAGTTTATAAGTTATAATTTAT
>JAVVGP010000062.1:0-5483 GCA_032249055.1 Thermoproteota archaeon
TTGTTATAAACCAAACCGAAAACAGGATTATTGTTAAAAGAATAATAAGGATTTATCCAATCGATTTTTGTATCATTTTGAGCATTTTCTCCTTGTGTTAAAGTAGTATTAATAAACAATAAGTCAAGAAGTAAAATAATAAACAATAACAATGTTAGCTTTTTCACAATAAACGTTCTTATTTTACGAATAAATGTTTTCTTTAAAATTATATATAATAATACCTAGGTATTAACATCTCTTAAAATTTTACAAAGAAATGAGAGCCAAATAGTAATAAGGGAGAAGCAATCGGTATAAAATAAACTTTTTATTATTTTTTATAAGGATACTCTTTTTTAATTTAGGATACGAAAAGTGTATACGAAGATGTTCTCTGCATCGCCTTACTGTTATCAAATGCAAGATGTAGCTACGAATCGATGAGTGGAATGATGAGAAACTAAAAAAGAATTCTCAACTTTTCAAGAAAGCTATAAAATCAGATTAAAAATATTTTTTCAATTGATTAGAAAAATCTTAAAATAGTTTGAATTTTTTAAGAAATTCCTCCAAAATTTCTTCCAGTCTGTTTTTTCCGTCTTTTTCCCTGTATTCATAATATACTCTTGTTACATTCTTGTTTATTTTTAAATATCTAGATAAATCTGACTGTGTTCCTAAAATTACAGTATCACATTCAATTCGATTTATAATCTCTTCGATCGCTTTTAATTGTTCTTCATTATAACCTATTGTAGGCAATACTTTATCCATATGGGGATATTCTGAATAAATTTCTTTGTAAATACCTGTAGCATAATCTCTTGGGTCAACTATTTCTTTTGCACCATATAATTTAGCAGCAACAAACCCTGCTCCATAAGGCAAGTGTCCATGTGTTACTGTAGGACCATCCTCTATTACTAAAACTCTTTTATTCTTTATTAATGATGGATCTTCTACTTCAATTATGAATTCAGCTTCTATTATTTCCGCTCTATTATTTAGTTTTCTTATATTATTTTTGGTTTGAATAACTTTTTCTTTTTCTGCAGTATTTACTTTAGTTATGATCAATACATCAGCTAATCTTACATTAATTTCGCCTGGATAAGATTTTTCATGTCCAACTCTTAAAGGATCTACAGCGGTAATCATTAGATCAGGTTTTATGAAAGGAAAATCATTGTTGCCTCCATCCCATAGTAATAAATCAAATTCCTTTTCAGCTTCATTTAAAACTTCTTTATAATCTATACCTTCAAAACAAACAATTTTTCTTCTAAGATAATTTTCAAACTCCTCTTTTTCTTCAATCGATAATTTCAATTTGTCTAAGTCATTAAGATCTTTTAACTTAACTACCTTAAGTTTCTCTAAGTCACCGTATGCCATTGGATGTCTTATCGCTGTAAATTTAATATTTTTCTTTAGCAATATTTCAGATATTTTCTTTGATATCGTACTCTTACCTGCTCCTGTCCTTGAAGCCGTAACAGCTATTACAGGTTTTGTTGATTTAAGCATTGTTTCAAACGGTGAAAGTAATTTAAAAGAAGCTCCTGAAGCTAATACTATGCTTGCCTTACTCATTACATCCTCATATAATAAATCACTGTAAGCTAAGATTACTTCTTCTACTTTATGTTTTTTTATAAGTTTTTCAATATCTTTTTCATCATAAATCGGTATACCATCAGGGTACAATTTACCTGCTAATGAAGGAGGATACTTTCTTCCTGCAATTCCTGGTATTTGGGCTGCAGTAAAAGCAACAACGTCATATTCTTCATTATCTCTATATAGAACATTGAATGTATGGAAATCTCTACCCCCAGCACCCATTATAATAATTTTCTTTCGCATAAAAAAAAGAATAGTTTTACCTAATAAAAAAATTTATCTAGTAAAAATTTATCTATAAAACATTAAAGGCTTCTCTTCTCTTCTTACCTGAACTTTTCTTATATTCTTAGCCATCTCTTGATAATATTTTATGTCATCTGGAGTTAAGCTAGGACCAACAACATTTAAGGCACTTTCGAAGTGTTTCCTTTTAACTTTTATAGGTTTAATTCCTTCTCTTATTGCAGCCATACCAGCTTCTCTGCACAATGCTTCTAAATCAGCTCCTGTATATCCTTCAGTTAATGATGCTATTTCTCTTAGATTTACATCATTATCCAATGGCATTTTTTTAGTATGAATTTTTAATATTTGATATCTTGATTCTAAATCTGGTGGAGGTATATAAATTATTAAATCAAATCTTCCTGGTCTTAACAATGCAGGATCTAATATGTCTACCCTATTTGTAGCACCAATAACTACGATATTCTTCAATGGCTGAATACCATCCATTTCTGTTAATAACTGGTTTACCATTCTATCTGTTACTCCTGAATCTCCAATCCTGCTTCCTCTTGCAGGAGCTATTGCGTCTATTTCATCGAAAAATATTACACATGGAGCTGATTGTCTTGCTTTCTTAAATATTTCTCTAATTCCTCTTTCTGATTCTCCAACCCATTTACTTAATAATTCTGGGCCTCTAATTGAAATAAAGTTTGCTTCACTTTCAGTAGCTACAGCTTTTGCTAATAAAGTTTTACCAGTACCAGGAGGACCAAACAATAAAATGCCCTTAGTTGGTCTTATACCTACTTGTTCAAAAAGTTCTGGATATTTAAATGGTAATTCTACAGCCTCTCTTAGTGCTCTTTTAACATCTTCTAAACCTCCAATGTCATCCCAATGAACCTCAGGTACCTCAACCATTATTTCTCTTAAAACTGAAGGTTGAACATCTTTTAAAGCAGCTTCAAAATCTTCTCTTGTAACTTTTAAGTTTTGTAAAATCTCTGGAGGTATAACTCCTTTACTTAGATCTATTTTAGGTACAAATCTTCTTAAAGCATGCATTCCAGCTTCTCTTACTAATGCAGCTATATCTGCTCCTGTAAAACCATGCGTAATTTGAGCCAATTCATCTAAATCTACATTTGAATCTAAAGGAACATTTCTTGTATGAACCATTAATATTTCTTTTCTTGCTTTTTTATCAGGCATTCCTATAGCTATTTCTCTATCAAATCTTCCAGGTCTTCTTAATGCAGGATCAATAGCTTCAGGTCTATTTGTAGCTCCTATAACAATTACTTGTCCTCTGCTTTTTAATCCATCCATTAATGCAAGAAGTTGTGCTACAACTCTTTTTTCAACTTCTCCTACCACTTCTTCTCTACGAGGAGCTATAGCATCTATTTCATCTATGAATATTATTGAAGGTGCATTTTGTTCAGCTTCTTTAAATACTTCTCTTAATCTAGCTTCTGATTCTCCATAAAATTTACTCATAATTTCGGGTCCATTTATACTTATAAAATTAGCACCGCTTTCAGTAGCTACAGCTTTTGCTAATAAAGTTTTACCAGTACCAGGAGGACCATACAAAAGTACTCCTTTTGGAGGATCGATACCTAATCTCTTAAATAATTCTGGATGCTTTAAAGGAAGTTCAACTATTTCTCTAATTTTCATCTTAGCTTCTTCTAGATCTCCAATATCTTCAAAAGTTATTGTAGGAACTTGTAATGCTTCTTCTTTCACAGCTTCTTCTCTTATTACAATTTCTGTGCTATCTGTAACTATTCCTGCAGGACCAGGTGTAACTGATATTACAACAAATGAAAAAACTCCTCCTATTCCAATTGAAACATTTATTATATCTCCTTTTGTTACAGGTCTGGGGTTATAAAATTGCCTTTCAATCAATCTTGTTTTAGCATAGGAAATAAAATCTGGAGGTATTGATTGATTAAGAGGAGCTAAAATTATTCTTGTAGCTTGTTTTAATTTTGCAGGTCTAACTGTAACAATATCTCCTAATGAAACTCCTGCATTTTTTCTTATAGTACCATCCATACGAATAATTGTTTTATCAACATTATGTCTTAAAGGCCAAACCAAAGCGTGTGTGATTTTTTTACCTGTAATTTCTATAACATCTCCTGGAACAAGTCCTAGTTCATTCATTACTTCTCTACTTATTGATACATAACCTGTACCTACTTTATCTGGCTCTGAATCCATTACTGTTAACTCAATTCCTTTAGGATGTTTCTCAGACAAGTTAACTCACAATATATTTTATAATAACTGCTATATAAGACTGACTTAAAGTAATTATTATCATTTTTTTCCAATAGTAATTATCTTCATTTTCTGAAATTCATTTGAAAATGCTTTATATTAACATAAAAGATAAAAATAAATAGTATAAATGGATACCATTATTGAACCAAACGAGTTAGCTAAAATAAGAAGAGAATTATCAATAACTCAAAAACAGCTAGCAAAAATGTGCAATATTAGCCAGTCCTTAATAGCAAAAATTGAAAAAGGAGAAGTTGATCCAGCTTATAGTAAAATGAAAGCTATTTCAAACGCCTTGCTACCTTATTTGATTAAAAAAGGTAAGAAAGTTCATGAAATTATGAGTAAAAATGTAATTAGCGTATCTCCTTATAATACGGTGAAAGAAGCTTCTGAAATTATGACAAAACATGGTATATCTCAAATGCCTGTTATTGAAAATAATAAGGTTGTTGGAAGTATATCTGAAAAAGCTATTTTGCAGGCATTAATGAATAAAAAGAACTCAAAAAAAGTTTTCTCGGCATATGTCAAAGATGTAATGGAATCTCCTTTTCCTATGGTAGATTATGACACTCCTGTAGAAGCTATATATTCTTTATTACTTTATTATCCAGCAGTCTTAGTTTTAAAGAATGGAGAAGTAAAAGGTATAGTAACCAAAGCAGATATAATTAAGCCTTAAAAAAATTCTTAAATTAATTATTAATTCATTAAATTTTTAAATTAGTAAAAAAGTATGGAATTTATGAACTTATTAGTTAGCTATACTAATAAACGAGCCGCTTTTGAATTACCTGTAGAATTTGTAGAAAGAAAAGGTAAGGCTCATCCTGATAGTATATGTGATATGGCTGCAGAGGAATCTAGTTTAGCTTTATGTGAATATTTTTTAAAAAAGTACAAAAGAATTTATCATCATAATATAGATAAAGCTGTTCTTGCAGGAGGCCAATCTAATGTAAGGTTTGGAGGCGGTGAAATAATAGAACCTATTTATTTATTATTAGTTGGTAGAGCAGCTAGAGAAGTTAATGGAGAAATTGTTCCTGTAGACGAACTTGTAATAAATGCTGTTAAAGAGAGAATAAAAAAGGAAATAAGATTCCTTAGACCTGATTTAGATATTAAAATAGATACAAAAATAAGAAAAGGTAGTGCAGATCTAGTTGGTAATTTTGAAAGAGGAGTTTTTGTTCCTCTGGCAAATGATACTAGTTTTGGTGTAGGTTTTGCTCCTTTAACCACAACTGAACAAATAACTTTAAAAATCGAAGAACATTTAAACAGCAAAAAAATTAAAGAAGAATATCCTGCTATAGGTGAAGATATAAAAGTTATGAGTG
>JAVVGP010000063.1:0-5474 GCA_032249055.1 Thermoproteota archaeon
CTTTAACATCCAAGTTTAAAGCTTTAAGATCAAAAATTAAATAACCAACAAGTTGTCCTGGGCCATGATAGGTTACGTCTCCGCCTCTTTCAACATAATATATAGGAGCAGCTTTTTCTAAGATGTTTGCTTCGTTTCCCCTTTTTCCAATGGTAAATACATGCTCATGTTGAAGTAAAATTAGGGTTTCTGGAATTTCATTCTTTAATCTTTTTTCTACTAAAAAGTGTTGCAATTCAAGGGATTTTTTGTATTCAAGAAAATCAAAATTAAGTAAATATCCCTTCATTTATTTAAAATATGTATTGCTTTTTTTAAAGCATTTTCTGCAGCTTCCATTATTGCTTCAGTTAAAGTTGGATGAGGATGCATTACAAAAGATAGATCTTCTAATGTTGCTCCCATTTCAAGAGCTAAAGCAATTTCTCCACTTAAATCTGAAACCCCTTCACCAATAGCTTGCACACCTAATATTACATTTGTTTTTTTATCAGCTATAATTTTTACAAATCCTTCAGAAGTTCCATAAGCAAGAGCTCTTCCAAGAGCTGTGAAAGGAAACTTGCCAATTAATATTTCTCTATCTTTAATTTCTCCTTCATTTAACCCTACTGAAACAATTTCAGGATCTGTAAAATATACCGAAGGTATAGCTCTATAATCATAAGCACTTTTTAAACCAGAAATTACTTCAGCAGCAATAATTCCTTGCTTTGATGCTCTGTGAGCTAAGAAAGGAGGACCTGTTATATCTCCTATAGCATAAATGTTAGAAATGTTTGTTCTTTGAAATTCATCTGTAATTATAAATCCTTTATTGTTCCTAGCTACTTTAACATTTTCAATATTTAAACCTTCAACATTAGGTTTTCTTCCTACACTTAATAAAACTTTATCTACAATTATTTCTTTAATACCATCCTTGGTATTTACGATAGCTTTTACTTTATCGTTGCTTATCTTTATTTCATTAACAGTAGAGCTTAAGAAGATCTTTGCTCCTCTTCTTTCCATAGATCTCCTTAAATATTCAGAAACTTCTCTATCAAAACCTGGTAAAAGCTGATCCATAATTTCAACAACATACACATTACTTCCTAAATTTAAGAAAGCACATCCAAACTCTAAACCTATAGCACCACCTCCTATTATTAATATTTCCTTTGGTATTTCTTTTAATTCCAAGGCATAAGTTGAATCTATTACATATTTTCCATCAATTTTTATGTTAGGCAATTCAGAAGGTAAAGAACCAGTAGCTATTATTATGTTTTCAGAGTAAATTTCTTCTCCTGTTTCCCTAATATTTAATTTATTATGATCAACAAAAGAAGCTGTGCCTTTAAAAATTTCAACTGAATATGAATTTAAAAGATAATTAATACCTTTACGTAATCTTTCAAGAATCTTTTCTTTCCATTCTTGAATTCTTTTAAAATCTAATTTAGGTTCTGAAATTTCTAAACCTATTTCTCTTAACCATTTTATTTTTTTAAATAAATGAGCTACATGAATTATTGCCTTTGTTGGAATACAACCATAGTTTAAACATACTCCACCAATTTTATCTTTTTCTATCAAAGCAACTTTTTTACCAAGCTGACCTAATCTTATAGCAGCTACATATCCTCCTGGTCCTGCACCTACAATCGCAACATCGTATTTTCTCATAAAATGAAATTAATAATAAAAAATAAATAATATATTTGAAAATGGTAGAAGAAGCAAATATTAAGTACATATTAACAATATTTGATAACATTAGAGCTGTAAATCCTAAGGAAATAGAGTCATTATATTACGGTTTATCCTCAGTAAGAGTAATAGTACCTAGTGGGGAAGGAAGATCTAAAGGAGCATTAAGTATAGCATGCAGTGAAATAGCTAAAATGAACAAAGGTAAAATAATACTTGATAGAAGCGATATTGGATTTCCTGGAAGAGATCTATATGAAGCAGCCCCAGCAATAAGAAATAAATATGGTCCTATGAGTCTTCTTATAAATTCAGGAAGCGGAAAAGCACTTATTCCTTTAATAGATGCACAAAAATTAGGTCAATATATAACTGAAACAGGAAACATAAGGGATTATAGAATAGATGTTGTTACTTCTGATCCTGAATCACCTATAGGCAAGTTAGGTTCAAGGTACGGCTCCGTAGTTAACTTAAAAGGACAGGTTATATATGAAAACTTTTCAGAAATTAAAGAATTTAGAGAAACAGGCATTCTTACTGATATTTTTGAACTTGGAAGTTTAGTTTTATATCAAGCTATAGCAGAAGCAATGAATAAAGATGCATCAGCGGATGCTATTTTTTCAATAATTGAAAATATATTTAAAGAAATACAAGAAATGCTTGAAGATAAGAATTCTATTGAATTTATAAAAAGAATTGTAGATGACTTAGAAAAAAGGTCTTTATGCTTTATGGGAGGATTAGGTAGCGGATTAGAAGTAGCAAGAATGACTGCTGTTAGAATAGGTCATATAAAGAGAGTTTTAGGAGATTCTGTTTATGTAATCAGAGATGTAAACCTTCCTGTACCTAGACCAGGAGATATATTTATCGTTATATCTTATAGCGGAGAAACAGAAGTTGTTGTAGGTTGGTGCAAAAACTTTAAAAAGATGGGTGGTAAAGTTATATCAGTTGTTGGAAATAAAAATTCCTCAATTTATTCTTTATCAGATTATTCTTATGTTATAAATTCTCCATATGTTAAAGGAGAACCGAACAGATTTTATCTTAAAGCTGCATTTTTATTAAGTCCTTTACCTTTATTTTTAGCGGAAAGAATAGAGAAAAGAGGATTAAGATTGCCAGATTATATTTTGCGGTGGTATCACTCAATAATTTCAATTATTTAAAATAAATTATTATTTATTATTTTAAAATAATATTTTATGAAATATAGATTGCTTGATTTATTAGCATGTCCGCATTGTAAAGATTGGCCTTTAAGTTATATAGTGTTTAATGAAACACATTATGAATATAAAGAATTAAAAGTCCAAACACCTTTTTGTAAGGATTATTGCGGTTTAAAGGTAGATTATTTAAACAAAATAGATATTACAACTATTAATTGCACTGAATGCATAAAAAGAGAGATTGTTGAAGGAATTATAATTTGTAATAAATGCAATAGATGGTATCCTATAATTGATGAAATTCCTATAATGTTACCAGATGAATTAAGAAATGAAAAAGAAGACAAAGAATTCTTGAAGAAATGGAAAGAAAAAATACCCGAAAAAATACTTATATCTGGTTTACCCTTTCATCTTTAAAAATCAATTTTCTTCAAACTCTACTAAAATATTTCCTTGATAACCGCATTCTGTACAATAATACATTGGAGGCATTAACCATTCCAATGAATGTAACCTTATAATATTTTTACCTTTACAAGAAGGACATCTTAAATCATATCGCTTACCTCTTTTTGCAGATTTAATTATATCTTTTAACGTCATTCTACAGTAATATTACTTTCAGGATAACCCATATTAATTAAAATGTTTTTTACATTAATTCTATGATCACCTTGTAATTCGATCTTACCATTTTTATAAGTACCTCCACATGCAAGTTTTGTTTTAAGTGTACGGGCTATTTCTGGAGCAACATCATCTGATACACCTTCTATTATGGTAACATCCTTACCAAACTTTCTTTTTTCAATTCTTATTCTAATTCTTTTTTGTTCTTTATCTAATGATTCAAGTATTTCACTAAATTCATCAAGAGATAGATTTTCGCTCAAATTTTCACCCTCCATGCCTGTTTATTATTATTATTCAATATTATGTTATTTGCTTTTTGCATACGTTATTTTAATTTTATTTTTAAAACTTTATAAATTTTATTGATGAACAATCTTAAATAGCAATAAATTTACAAAAAATTAAAAGCTTTCTCTTTAAGAATGGAATTATTCCTTAGTATAAAAAGCTTATATTATAGCTATAATGAATTTTTTAATCATGACAGAATATCAATGCATAAAGTGTGGTAAAAAAATAACTTATGAAGAAATTAAAGAAAGAAGCATAATCGTAAGAAATTTCTCATGTATTTATTGCGATTCAAAAATTTTAATCAAAAGTAAAAGACCTGCTGCGAAAATAATAAAAGCTGATTAACTTAGCTTTTAGGTTTTATTTTTTTATAAAGAAGACTAACACATTCAAAAATTATTTTAGAAGCTAATATTGAAGTCAAACCATTATCGTATAATGGTGATACTTCTACAATGTCAAGTCCCTCTACTTTTTTATCCAAAATGTTTTTAACAATATCTAAAAAATCCTTAAAACTTATCCCATAAGGTTCAGGCGTTCCTACGCCAGGTGCAATAGAAGGGTCAAAAACATCCATATCTACTGAAATGTAAATTTTTTTCGAAGAATTTACAATATGAGATAATTCATTTATCACATCTTTTTTATTTTCATCTATTTCTTCCATTGAGAATATTTTTAAATCATGCTTCGTAGCAAAATTAAATTCTTCCTTTGAAAAAGCTCTGCTACCAATATATATAATATTTTTGATTCCTAAATCTTCATAAATTCTCCTCATAATAGTTGCATGACCATATTTTATGCTTATAGGATACTCGTCTCTTAAATCCAGATGAGCATCAAAGCATATTATTGTATCAGGTTTTATGCTCCTTACAATTCCGTAGGTTATTGAATGTTCTCCTCCTATACAAACTGGTATTTTATTTTCTCTTTTAATATCTTCTATAACTAAAGAAATTCTTCTTAATGCTTCTTCAATTTTGATTCCAACTACATCTATATCTCCTATATCATAAAAATCAACATCTTCGAAATACATCTTAGATAACAAACAATAAGTCTCTATATTTATTGATACATCTCTAATATAAGAAGGAGCAAACTTTGTACCTGGTCTGTAAGTAATCGTATTTTCATAAGGAATACCAATTATTACATACTTTGCTTCTTTAAAAGATTTTTGTATTCCGCAGAATTCCTTATATAATTTATTTATAAAAAAATAACTAGGGAATTTAATATCTATACTCACTTCTTAGTTTTAAAAAGTTCTTTTTTCTTTTTGTAAGTTTTATGAGAGAAATTAAAGAAAATAATAGCCAAAGTTAAGATGATCAGTGCTAAAATTAGATTATCGAATACGTATTTATTTATATTATTTGCTTGAGCTACCTTAATGCTAATATTTAATTCTGGTTCAGATGTAAAGTTAAGCATTATTATTTTGCTTGTTTTATAATTTTCAGCTTCAACAAGAACTTTATATGAACCTAAATACAGATTATAAAAGGAAACTTTTTCGCCAATTTTTTTATCGATTAATGTTTCATTACCTTTAAGATTAACATAATAGAGATAAACATTTGCCGATGGATCGCCAGTATCTATATTTAGTCTAAATCCTACAGGTAAAGTAATGTTTATCATTGTTAACGTTTT
>JAVVGP010000064.1:0-5388 GCA_032249055.1 Thermoproteota archaeon
ACGCTAGATTTCTTAACATGTATGATCTTCCTAGAAAAATTCTCGATGAGATTGGTGTCTTAAGAAAGGAACATGATATAATTACAGCTAAAGATTCTGGAGGTTGTTGCGGCGGGCCCTTGGAATCGTTGGCTCCTGAGATTTCAAGAAAAATAGCAGAAAAAAGAATACAAGATTTAGCAAAAGTTTCTAACAATGTTATTGTTCTGTGTCCAATATGTCTAGCCAATCTGAGCAGAGTTGCCAGCAATGTAAATATTATTGACTTCGCTGAGTTAATTGGGTGAGACCATGAATGGTTCATTATGGGATGAGGCAATAAATCGTGTTCTTGAACCTACAATAATAAAAACAAAAAACATTCTTAACAACTATAAATATTTATATGATATTGCTGAGAAGCTTAGAAAAGCTAAAGAAGAAGTAATTAAAAACTTTGATTATTATATTGAACAAACAATCAAATCAATTGAGCAAATAGGAGGTTTTTCATATTTGGCAAGAGATGCTAACGAAGCTAGAAGGATAGTTGGTGAAATAGTAGGCAGCGGTAAGAAGATAGTAATGAGCAAATCGATGGTTGCTTATGAAATAGGACTTAGACCATATTTAATATCAAAAGGTAATGAAGTATGGGAAACAGACCTTGGAGAATTTCTAATACAGCTTGCAGACGAACCTCCTTCACATTTGCTAGCACCTGCTTTGCATATGACAAAGGAAAGAGTAGCAAAGTTATTAAAAGAAAAAATAGATCAAAACATTGATGAAAATAAAAGCATTGAAGAACTTGTTAACATTGTAAGGAACTTTTTAAGATCTAAATTCTTTAATGCTGACATAGGAATTAGCGGTGCAAATGTTATTGCAGCTGATACAGGTGCAGTTTTAACAATTGAAAACGAAGGAAATATTCGCATGACTTCTATAATTCCACCCGTAAATATAGTAGTTACAGGTATAGATAAAATTGTTCCAACGTTAGAATATGCTTTTTATGAAGTTATGATCCAATCAGCATTTGGAACAATGTATCCACCAACATATGTTAACTTATCAGCAGGTCCAAGTTCAACAGCGGATATTGAAATTAAAAGAGTTAGACCAGCTCAAGGGCCAAAGGAATTTCATGTAATATTGGTAGATAATGGAAGAAGTAAAGCAGCAAAAGACCCGATACTTTGGGAAGCCTTATTATGTATAAGATGTGGCAGATGTTACTTCCATTGTCCAATATATAGAAATATTGGCCCTTCATGGGGAATTCCTCCATATAATGGTCCTACTGGTGTTATGTGGAATGCAGTTATTCATGGTGTTACTAATGAAAATGTTGGAAAGACTGCTCTTTTATGTGCTCATTCGGGAGGCTGTAAAGAGGTATGTCCAATGAAAATCAATATACCTGAAGTAATACACTATATTAAGAGAAGCTACTTAAAGATGATCAGAAAATAATGATGGCATAAAAAATATTTATCATTTTACTTTTCTCATAACGTATGTGAATTACCATAATAATCTTGGATTGAATTAATTAAACTTGATTACGCTTAATTTTTTCTATTAGTTCTAAAACCCTCTTCTTTATTTCATCTCTAATTTTTCTCGCTTCTTCTATGGGCATTTTAGCAGGATCTGGAATATTCCATTCTTCCACATATTTAGCATAAACAACTGGACATTGATCGCCGCTACAAACAATTATAGCTATATTGGCTTTTTCTTGTATTTCTCTAGTTAAAAGTTGTGGTTTCTTGTGACTTACATCGATTCCTTCTTCAAGCATTAGCCTGACCGCATTTAGATTAACACTATCAGCAGGTTTTACACCAGCACTTATTGCTTTCCAGCCATTAGGAGCATATTTATTAAAATATACTTCAGCAATTTGACTTCTGAAAGTATTTTCTATACAAACAAAAAGCACTGTTTTCATTTGTTTAAACATAGTTTATAAAATTAATAAATTTAAAAGAAGCAAAATTACAATTCTTTTGATGGCCCGCCGACGGCCATCAAATTGACATATGAAAGCCTTATACTTTAGAGCAAGAATAATGGCTTAGATTCTAAATTCAAACATCAACCAAGTCAAAGTAAATAACAAAATTTTACACAATAAACTTAAATAACAATTTTTCTTAAAAAAATTAGTGATATTAAACGAAAGAGAATTCAATAGATGGATTAAATCTGCGAAACATACTTTAGAAAGTGCCAAGGTAGATAAGGATAACGGTTTTTATAATTGTGCTTGCTTTAAAGCTCAACAAGTAGCTGGGATTGCAACTAAAGCATATTTTTATGGAATAGGGGAGCCTAAAACAGGGCATTCAATATCTTATTTGCTACAATTAATTCCAAACACATCTCTTGATTTAATTAACAAAGCTAAATATCTAGATAAAATGTACATTCCTACTAGATATCCTAATGCTTGGTCTTCTGAAACTCCCGATTTCTATTATACTTTAAGTGAAGCTGAGCAAGCAATTAATTATGCAAAAGATATAATTAATTTTATTGAAGAAAGATGGAAATTGTTAAAAAGCGTATAGAGGAAAGAAATAAAGTTATTGATGAAGCTAAAAAATTCGTATGCTCATTAAAAGGTAAGTATACCGCTTTCTTAATAGGCTCATATGCAAGAGGAGATTTTAGTATTGGAAGCGATGTAGATATTCTTTTAATTGGTGAATTTGAAGATAAAAATCCTTTAAAAAGACTTTTGAATTTGGATTTTCCAGCAGGTTATGAAGTCATTCCTTTAACAGAACAAGAATTCTTAACAGCTTTAGAAAATAAAAATCCAATTACATGGGATGTAGTTAATGAATGCGTGATTTTAAGAGATGACTTTGGTTTAGCAGATAAAATTAAATTTTATAAGTTTAAAAAATAAATTCTTTAAGAAATAAAACATGACTAGCGAGGAGTATAGATTTAGAGATGATTTTATAGAGAGAAGTCCTTACTGGAAATGGAGAATTGATAATTTTGCATCGATAAACATAAAAGATGGTATTCTAGAGATGAGCATGGGACCTACGGAAGCTCTATATTATTCAAACGCTGAGATAAGCGATGGTACCTTTGATGATCTTCCATGGATACGAGGTGTTTTGGAAGTTAAGTTAATGTTTACTGGACTCCACTATGGTAGTGCAGGTTTCGGTTTTTGGAATCATAGTATGAGAGTTGATCTAAGCAATCCAGTATGGTTCATATATTTAAGAGCAGCTGGTCCCTATCCTTTACAAGGCTTCTTTGCCCAGATGGCAAACAAATTTCAGCCCATAATGCTCTTTAAAAGCGTGGACAAATATAAGATAGCTCTCGACATACTACCATTCCTAGCACCCATAAAGATCAATTCAAGGAAACCAGTAATGCAGGATATAGACTTGACTAAATGGAATGTCTTCAGGATCGAATGGTTTAACGAAAGTTCAACGTTCTATATCAATGAAGTTGAAGTAGCAAAGCTTAGAAGTTATAGAAGGAGCAGAGCCAGAGCAGATATTTGGATTGATAATGCTGTCTTTTACCCTCCATGGAGAGATGCTGGCAATGTATTCCGCCACGTTACACAGGAGAACAGAGTTAAAACATGTCTTAAAATAGACTATGTTGAAATTAACGGATTTAAAGTTAAATTATGACCTTTTAGAATCTATATCTTTATCTTAAAAGGTTTTGTTGATCATTAATTCCTATGGAGTTAGTTCTTTGATCTTTTCTAGGATGTACTTTGCTCTTGCTTCAGGACTATGATATTTGAGCACAAATTCTCTAGCCCTTAATCCCATTTTTATTGCTTCATTTTCATCTTCGATTAAATAATATACAATATTCTTCATTTCTTTTAGGTTATTAAAATAAAAACAATGTTTACCCTCCACAGGTTCTTTAGGAATAACGGTCATTGGCTTTTTTGTAATTAAAGCTGTTCCTGCATACATAGTTTCCCAAAATCTGAACGTATCAAACGAAGCCCCAAAGTGCGAAATAGAGCATAAGGATTCAGATAGCTTAGTAAGATAATCAAAATAAGACATTTTAGGAAGAATCATTGAAGAAATACTAAGATAAGAATTTTTTATTTGTTTCATAAAATCAGATATTTGAAGCCTCTCTTTATAATTACGGAGTCTTATTGCTTTAGCTATAAAGAATCCAGGTCCTGGAAAAATTCCTTTAAAACTGGATAAATAAAGCGAGCCTGCGAAGAATACAGTATATTTTTTAGTTTTTGAAGGAGTGAAGTTAGGTATATTAAAAAAAGTAAAAGGTAAAGGAACCAATTTATAATAATTATATGCTTGAAAAGTTAATAAGCGGGATTTTAAATTACCTAGTAGAGAATCATATGGCGAATAAGAGGAAAAAATTTTTCCTAACGATAATGGTTTTATTTTAAATTTTAAGTATTCCCTTTTAAAATATACAAGAATATTTTTATTAAAGAAAATTCTATCAACAAGAACAGAGTCAGAGACATCTAATATAATGAATTTATTAAAAGTGGATTTTTCTATTCTTTTACGAAATGAAGGCGAACGAAGAAAATCTAATTCAGCTATAATAACATAATCATATTCTTCAAATTTTATAGAATTTATATTTGACAATTTTATTGATGTAGATATTAACTCATCTTTAATAGAATTAAAATATGAAATTTTTTCCAATTTATCAAAATTGTGATTGCTTAAATCGAAATAATCTATTTTTATGCCTGATATATCCTTAAGTGGTTTAAAATAAAATAGATAACGTGCCAAGGTCTTCAAACCCTGAAATGATTCAAGAATAGCAATTTTACAGCTTTTCATTCATTAATTAAAAAATTTTTAAATTTTAATATAAATGCATTGCAACTCATTCTTTCAAAAATTCAACATTACTAACTATATTTAGCAAAATCATACATATTAAAAGTAAGAAGAAACTAGGATTTAAGCGAATTACAAGCAATTATCATAAAGCTAATATTAATTCAGCTTCCTTTAACTTGCCCGTAGTTACATCAACTTCCAATCCTAAACCTTCTAAAGCATGAACTCCTAGCACCTCTTGATCTTTCTCTTCTCCAAAAACAACAATAGTAAATTCTCTTTTTCCATTTATTTCTATTTCAGCCCTCCCTATTTTTCTTTTTATAATTTCACCTGTAATAGTTTTGAAAGCTCTTTTTGCATGAGGCTTTATTCCTATTTTCTCTAGATCATTCTTGTTAATCCAAGTATAAACTGATCCTGTATCTATGATTAATTCTTTTTCTAAAATTCCTTCCTTACCTATTAATTTTACCTTTGCTTTGCTTGTGACCATATTTTTTTAGATTACGTAATTAAATAAATTTCTCGTAAACTTTAAAATTTT
>JAVVGP010000065.1:0-5386 GCA_032249055.1 Thermoproteota archaeon
TAATGAATAGTCCGCAACCAGATAGAGATGAAGGAAGGTTGGGAAGAAGAAGACAATTTTATCTACAACAAAGACTATCTGAGATAGGAGATTCCTATTTTAAAATAATTGTTTTCCATCACCATTTAATACCAGTTCCATATTCAGGTAGAGAAGTAAATGTTTTAGAAGATGCAGGAGATGTTCTAGAATTAGTTTTAAGAAATAATGTTAATTTAGTATTAATGGGTCATAGACATGTTCCATGGTCTATAAAAATAAATAATACAGTTTTAGTAAATGCAGGAACAGTTTCATGTTTAAGAACAAGGGGAAGATTCGGCAATTCTTTCAATTTAATTACAATTGACGAAGAAAAGATTTACATTGAAGAAATAAAAGTCGATGGAAAAAGAGGAATACAAGTGGGCTATACCACGAAACCTATTCTAAAAACTTAGTAACCCGGTATTTCAACAAGTGTTCTCTGGCTTTCATAAACATTTCTGAAATATTTAGCCATTTCTTTGTATTCAACAATTGTTACTACTGCAGGAAGCTTTACCATCTCACCGAAAATTAATGCTTCTCTTCTCTTTAAGTTAGAAATAACTGTAGAAAATAAGGATGAGAACTTTAGATTCTTAGTAATACTTTCTATATCATTTGTTTCTGTTAACGCAAAAACAAAATTATTCCAAAGCATGGCAATAACATCTTCAGCAATTTGGGAAGGTCTTTGGTCTATTATGCATAAAAGAATTCCTCTTTTTCTTAACTCTCTGGCTATATTTCCAAAAGGATTTTTATAATATTCAGTAGGAGAAAGAAACTTATGCGCTTCTTCTAGAAATATTATGATTTTATAGTTGAGCTCTTTTCCTTTCATTATTCTACTTATAGCTTCATTCCATATTCTCATTGAAAGTATATTAGCTATGAAAGTATAAGCTCTTACATCATCACCATATCTACCCATGCTTATTATAACACTCCTCTTTCCATCAAATAACTCATAAATTATCTTTTTAATAGAATCTTCTTCTGAATCTTCAGAAATGAAATCGACCTTGCTTAAATATTTTAATTTACTTCTTCCTGAGTTTAAAGCATAAACTGCTCCGGGAGATATTTTACTCCTTATTTCCTCTTTAAATTTCTCTTCCACCTCTTTTTGTAGTTTATCATTATTAAATCTATCAAGAAGATAATATATCCAAGGATTTTCTAATGTAATACCATATTTCTTAGCTACGGGATCAAAAATTCTTTTATATATTGCCTTGTACTCATACAAATAGTTAATGAAAGCATCGCTTAAACCAAATACTTCCTTTACATTTTCAATATCCTCTTCAGTTAAATTATCAATCTTAATTTTAAATTCCTCCAATCCAAACTCTTTAGCTAACGTATGATCAGGAGACAAAATAAGAAAATCATTCTTAAATATCCTTCCTACACCATCTTCATAATCCCTTCCATGCTGATCCTTTACCTTTAATCCATATTCGCTGTGCATGTCAAAGATCAAAAGCTTTACTTCTTTTTCAAAGCTTTTACTTTTGTTGCCCAACATTATTAAACCAGCAAGAATGTTACCCAACATTGTTTTACCGGTTCCTGCTTTACCAAATATTCCAAAAGAACCACGTACAAGAACATCAAGATTAATGGGTATCAAATTCTTTTCTTCATAATCCTTAATTGGATGTTTTACATAACCTATTCCCCAGTTCAATTTATTATCTACTTTACCGTAAAAGATTTCAATATCTTCTTTTGAAGCAGGATAAACTTTAGAAAGATAAGAAGGTAAAGTATCAACTTCTTCTGTAGAATTTTTAACTGTTTGTGAAAGTGGAATTACACGAATAGAAGAAGAGAAGACATTATAGCTGTCAAACAATTCTTTGGTCTCTCTTATCAAAATTTCTGACCTACTGCCAGAGAATCTATTTTCAATGTTTGCCAATTTACTTGCATGTTCTATTCCTTTAGTTAATGAAATGTCTGCTATTAAACCAAAATATTTTCTTTTATCTCCTTGTATAGTTACAAGAGAATTTGCACAAATTTCTTCAACATAAGAAGATTTGCTTAACTGAACATTGATTCCAGAAGATAAGCTCGCTCCAATTACCTGACCAATTTTTATTTTTTCATTCATTAATTAAAATTTCACTTTCATAAATTAATATATATCTCATTCAATTTTTCAATTAGGAAATCTAATCCATTCAATATTAAGCTTTCTTGTGCATCTTTTATTATTTTATCCATTTCTTCTCTTTCAAAAAACTGTGAAATATAGCCAATAAATGTATCTACAAAGAAGCCAAATGAAGCTTTTTCTTCTCTAGATAAAGAATCATAGATTAAAGGTAAATAGCTTAGTTTGTAATGATTGTTTATAATGTGAAAATCTCTAATATATTGATAGGAAGGCTGAAATACTAGATCATGGATCCATGGTATATGTCTTGGTCTTTTTTGATAAAACCTACCATTCTCATAATAACCTATTATTGCTGCTTCACATGTTATGATCAGTTTATCTTTAATATCAGCATAATCCTTTTCTATTTGCTCTCTTGTTCTTTTGAGAGGCGAAGGTATTTCTTGAGCTAAAGCATCTTTAGGATTCATTTGTATATTTGTAACAACACCGTTTATTAATATTTTTCCTGCAAGTACAATAACTATTGATGAATATTCTGGAGATTTTTCCAAATTGTAAACTTGAAATTTAAATGATAAATTAGATGAAGATATGATTTCTCCTATAGAAGCTTCAACATCCAATTCTTTTATTTTAGATAACCAATCTATCATATTATTCTAAATATTTTTCTTTCAGCTTTTTTAGTTAAAATTAATTCATAATTTTTTGTTTCCTTTCTTAATTGATCGTTAATATATCTGAGAATGAAAATTTTATCTTTATCACTCATATAAGCTGCTTCATGAGCTCTTTGCAAACAATAAGGATATCCATTGCCTATTGCACTTTGAAGGTAGACAACTTCATGTATTGAATCAACTTTATCTTTAATTTCTTCAGGAAATTCTACTCTTATTACATTATCCTTAGATAGTTTTACATAGAAACCACAGATATTTAACTCTGCTTCCTTTAATAACGAGCTTTCCAATTTAAATAAAGGACTTCTTTCTCCTTCATCTAGTACACAGTTAAAGAATTTCCTATCGTTTATATTTTTAAGATCAACATTAAAGGTCTTGCTTAACGGTAATACAAAAGTTTTGCTTAAAGTATAGTAAACTGAAATAGGATAAATACCATATTTTATTAATGTATCCAAATTATCTTTAATTTTTAGCAATATTTTGATTCTAATATTTGGACCAAAAGAATAAAGATAAGAAGAAGAAAAGCTTTCATCAAAAAATACGAATACACCATCAATATCGATCTCTTTAATTATTTCTTCTATTGCTTCTAATTCACAATTTAACCTTAAATAATCAACAGACCACTTAGTTAAGCCTTCTTCTTTTACTAAACTCTCAAGTTCATGATCATAGTTACTAAAGAAATAGGGTAAATTTTTTTCTAAGTATTTTGTTCGTGAATAATCATAATAAAAAATACCTACGTTTATAACTAAAAAAAGTGGAATTATATGCGTTGATAACAATTCACTTGTATCTATACCTAATACCTTATACTTTGATAATTGATTAGAAGCCCAATGTGTATCAGCTGTTCCCTTTATTTTTTCATAGTAAAATTTAGGTTTAATTTTCTTTGAAAATTCAATTAACGATAAATTCTCATAATCATCATTAAAATATTTTTGATTTAATTTTTCTAAATCAATTTTTTCATAAAATTCATTAATATTTATTATATGTTTTTCTTCTTCCTTTAATTTTTCAGCTAATAGTTTAACCTTATTCTTAGTTTCATAAACAAATCTTTCCCTATTTAACATCAATATTATTTATAAAGGACGTTTTTATAATCCTACTTCTTTAAAAAATGTTTTTGTGATTCAAAATATTTCGGTATCTCATCACTTAAAGAATTCAATACTTGACCCCAATTTTCTCTTGTTAAATTTATCAATTTTTTATTGGAAGATACCATATCGTAATAATAAAGATGCTTTCTGTGCAAAACTGCAAGCAGAGGTTTTTCAGACTTTAGTATTTTTTCTACAATTTTTCTAAAATCTTCGCTGAATAATTCCATTGTACCTATTTCATCACAAACTATTATTTCTGCTTCATTTAAAGCTCTATTTAAAGCTTCAACAGCTACATATCTTATATCTTCTAAATTTATTACATATTTACCTAGCCTTGGCCCGTTTATTTTTAATTTTTTTGAAGCTAAAATTCCTTTACTTTTAGTTTTAATATCAATAATTTGGAAGCCTATTCTTTCTCCTCCCTCTCTTAATTCCTTTGTTATTATTCCATCAACTTTGATACCTAATTCTTTTAATTTTTCAGTTATTAAGAAAACTAAAGTTGTCTTTCCGCTTCCTGGTTCGCCCGTAATAAACCATTTCATTCTAAACTATAAAGAACTTTTAAAGATAAATTTTATTCCACATTTCCTTTGCTAATTTTCCTTCATACTTATAAACATGTACAAGCTCCTTAGCTCTTTCTCTTTTTTCCTTATGTTTGCTTATAAAATCCACAAGTTTTTCAATAAGAATTTGCTTTAGCTCTCCAGAAAGTAACGCACCGCTTCTATAATCTTCTTCTATTTTCTTTATTTTTTCATCGTTTTCTTCGAAAAAGTTATATAACCATTGAAAACTTACATCTATTTCTGGATTTCCACCATATTTTCTATGAAGCTCAACTGTAGGCTGACCACCAGAAAAAGCATATCTAAATATTTTCTTCCTTATTTTTTCCTCATCATCTGTTAGCCATATTGCAGTTTCAGGCTTTGAAGAGCTCATTTTACCTTCAATTCCAGTTAAAGGAGGAAAGAATTTACTTGAAATCATTGCTGCTTTATAATATCCTAGACTTTCTGCTAAATCTCTTTGTATTCTCCAATAAGGATCTTGATCTATTGCTGCTGGAATCAAGCATCTTCTTTTTTCAAAAAAAGTAGGTACTATTTGAAGACATGGAAAGAATATCATTCCTATATTTGTGCTTTCTTTAAATCCAAAAACTGCCTTTACAAGAGAAAAATTAATCTTTTTTGCTATTTTTATCAATAAAGGATAAACATTTTTTATGTATTCACTATCATAAAATATGAAGGTTTTATCAGGATCAAAGCCAACAGCTATTATATCTAAAACATTTTCATAAGCCCATTTTTGAACCTCTTCATAGCTAAGATAATCTTTTTCCAAGAATTTTTCATCATCTGTTATTTCTATATAAACATTTACATTGAATTTTTCTT
>JAVVGP010000066.1:0-5222 GCA_032249055.1 Thermoproteota archaeon
TTCAGCAAAGTTCAACACATACACATGTTAAATTCAAATTTGGAAACAAATAAATTTAACATGAAAATATTACCAGTTGATTACCCTTAGTATATTTTTACAATCAACTTACAATCGTTTTGAAGCTTTTGATTCCTGAAAAAATTAAACAAGTTTGTGCTTATCAATAATAACTTAATGTTATTATATGTAACAATTACTAATTTTATGTTAATTAACATTATCAGTAATTTTCTCTTCGATGCATAGTTGATTTTTAGTAATAATTTAAGTAATAAGTCACTTATTACAAAAAAAAATATAAATTTTTACAAAAATCTTGTTTTATGAGACCAAAATATAAGGCAATTATTTTAAGTTTTATTTTAATATTCTTAATTTTCTCACCAACTAATCCAGAAACACCAATTTCACCGGTTTTACAAAACCATGATGCTAATTATGAAGAAAATTTGAATGAAAATTTAAATAAGATAATAATAGAGGTTAATGGTTCTCAGCTAACACCTCTCTTAAATGTTTATACAATGATACCTAGATTAGCAGTATATAATGGTTCTCAATGGATCGAATTAAAGCTTGAGCTTGTTCCCTATGAATTTAGAGAAGAATATGCCTTTGGTGTTGAGAAGCAAATTGTTCCTTCATTTGATACCTTTGTAAGAAACACAACAAAATTTAGATTCTTCTTACCAAATTTTACAACTTATGAAAGTGATGATTGGTGGGATACTGCATTAATACAGAGCCTTAACATGAGGTTTAAGATCGAAATACCTGACTATTCTTTTATAGGATACTTTTATTTTGCTAACCTAACTTCCCATACTGACTTTTTGAATTCTGAACATAGAATAGCTATACCAGATCCAAGACCTCAAGAACCTTTGCTTGATAAATATTATCTAGAGCCACCTTCCCCATTCATTTTGGTTAAAAACTTTAGAATTAACGTAGGTCAAGTAGAGATTAAACCTTTGAAAATAATTCCTAATGGAGGTGGAGGAGGCCCGCCATTTCCAATACCAGCTTATCCTAATACTAGATATTACTCAGTAGCTTTCTGGAATGAGCCTTTTAAGGTAAATGACAATAAGACTACTAATGTTCTAACACCATATAGAACTAAAACTGCCACACTAAGGATTGAAGGAGCAGCTTCAGCTGATACAAACATTAATGCCAGGATTATCATAAGCATAAATGGAAAGAAGGCTGTAGATATTTATGCTATAACTAAGAAATTCAACGAATTTCATGATGTATCACAGTACTTCCCTTATAATGAAACTAGTGAAATGTTAACACCTTTATCACTAGCCATACCTGAAGGTAATCCAGCTATATCTTGGAAGTTCAATGTAACTGTTTATTTTGGTTATGAAGCTGAATCAGAAAAATTCGTTAAAAATGTTACAATAGACTTTTTAAATATTTACACCTTTGTAGATAATTACAGTCCTTGTTTTTACGGTTTGTTACCACCTAACGGTTTGTTTTTAAAGCTTGCTGAAATAAAACTACCTGATATGATCATTCCTGTTAAAGTGCCTTTCGCTGGTTTAGGCTTCTATTTCAATGTAATTAAGAATCCAAATCCTCCCCTGATTGTAAAATTGATCCTGAAAAACAAAAAGCATATGTGAAAATATACGTGAATAATTATCTACGTTGGTCAGGAGTAGTTAATTCTAGTAGCAATAAAGTGTTTATGGATGCTGTGGTTCCAGCATTTTTTGATTATATGACTTCGCTTATGTATAATACAACTGTTAAGGTTTCAATAGAATTAACACTTTTAACCGATTGGATTTACTTTCCTCCTAATAACAAAGATTGTGCTTATTGGAGAGTAATATTTGGCGCAGCATCTTCATTTAGACCTGAACCTTGGCCTGATAATTCTTTAAAGTGGTCAGGACCTTCGCCTTCAGAAAACATGGGAGGTCCTCACTTCATAGGTAAAGGTAGTAGTCTTGATTGGATAAATGAAGGCTATTTCTTTTCAAGATATAATTTAAAGAATGAACCAATAGCTTTTGTAAGTATATATCCAGTCATATATGGAGAAACAACTCCGCAAATCGCTCCTAATCCTAGTTTCTACAATAATATTTATATGGTGGCTGTTAATAAATCAGGTTGGTCTAACAGATTTACTTTTGTTGAAATAAATTTTTATGCTGGTACTACTTTCTATGGTTATGCGTGTAGCCTATATATTTCACATAATGGTAAAGAATATCCTGAGACTAAAAAAGCACTAGAGACTGCACAAGAGTGGATTGACAGAGGATTTGAGATAAGCTCTTGGTTCTTCGGAGAGACAAGTGCAATAGTAGCTTACTTCTTAAATGTAATGGTCGATAATTTTATTGAGTTTCTAAAAAGAAATTTGGTATACATTGTTACGATTGATTGCCGCAATGATGGGGCAACGGTAACGGTTAACCCGGGACTAATAACAACGAAACCAACTGTGTTTAGGGCAGAGTTGTATTATTATAGTTTTTATCGACCACCTGCTGGCCATTATGATGGTAATGTTTATGTAAGATACGTTATAATACATAACGATAATTACTATGCAGGTATCATTGATAGTGGTTTAGCCTACTCTGAGATAGATTATAATACATGAGAAATTTTTTTTAATAATAAAACAAGGATTAAGACTATATTGTAGAAATAAATTTTTTATTTTACTTTTTATTTTACTAGCTCTTCTTTACATTATAACTAAAGCTACGATTGAATATTCCTTTTTATATGATAAAGCTAAAATTTGGAGCTCTCAAGAACCTATGATCTCAGGAATTCTTTTAGAACAATTTTATTCATGGTTTGCAATTTCGATATCTACCCAATTTATTCTAAATGCTATTAAGTTTTTACTGGAATCAATAATCGTAGCATACCTTTTGATTAAATTTGCTGGAAAGAAAGATGTAAGAAAATTTAAATTAATCTTGAACATATTTGCAATATTCCTCATTTTCAGAGTACTGCTATATATAATCATGCCTGCTGGTCTATACATCTTGGCTTTAAATTCATTTATGCAAACCGTTGATATCTCAATTGCATTGTCTTTCTCGATATTTCTACTTATTTACTCTTTTGTTTACCCGATCTATTTAATACCTATAATGTACTATTCCCAAATTAAAGCATTAGATGAACCTAGGTTATTATCTAATTTGAAAAGAAGCTTTAGATTTTCTTTAACTAGAAAATTCTTACTCTTTATATTTTTAAATATAATTTATGTAATAGTATTCATAAGGTTGCCAATAGTACCTTTAAGTATCTTTCTCAGAAATGATTACTTGATATTGCCTCCTGAAGGGTTCTATAAAGGGATGATCGCATTAGCTACACCCTTAACTCCATATTCGATCGTAGCGATGCTATATGCAAGTATATGGCAACCCTTGATTTATGCTTTATTTATTGTAGCAGAAAAAGGCGGTATGGAAGATTAAGTTATTCTATTCTAGTAAAAGCAGACTAAAATTCTATAAGTTTTATATTTTTATGATTTAATGCTAAGTTCATCATCATTACATAATGAAGAAATAAATGGTATGAACCTATAAAGAAATATTGTAATGAATATATTTGATTAATTAAAGAAGTATGCAAATAAACGTTGTAATAAAGAAGCATATTTTTATTTTTCTTGCCATCATATTTTGGGGGCTTTCTTATCCTGTTTCTAAGATAACTTTAGAGTATATGTCGCCAACTGTACTAACTTTTATAAGATTTTTTATTGGTGGCTCCATAATATTTTTAATTTCAAGGAAAATAATCTACGGAAAAAAGGAACTCATAAACTCTTTGTTAAATGTTGCCCTTGTTATTTTGCTTCTAAATATAGGAATAGCGTTGACTTTGAATCCTGCGTTTGCTTCAGTTATGATATACACACAGCCTGTATTTGTAGTTTTAATAGAGATCATTTATTACAAAAGAAAGGTTAGTTTAAATGAAATTTTTGGCATGATAACAGCTTTCATAGGCGTATTAATAGTAGTAGGAAGCATAAGCTTCGATTTAGGTTCTTTAATTGCCTTATTAGCAGGTTTCATTTGGGCTATTGGAACAATATATCATAATACAAACTTCAAAAATGCTGATTTGATTGCACTTCATAGTTTTATGTCTTTAATTTCCGCATTGATTGTTTCTTTATTTATTCCATTTGATTATTATTTCGCTGAAAAATATGAAGGCATTGCATATGCTATTTTGTTGACTTTAATAGCCCAAGTTTTTGGATATCTATCTTGGTTTTATTCTATTAAAGAAATAGGACCTATCAGATCTGGAATATTTTCTCTTTTAGTTCCTGTTGCAGCTTATTTATTTTCTTATTTAATTCTTGGGCTGCACGCTTCCTTTTTTACGATTCTTGGCTCAAGTATGGTTTTGATCGGCATTTTTTTACTTTTTATAAAGCGAAAATAATTCATTAATTAGTAAAACATTATTTTGATGTTTAAAAATAGTTAATAAATCAAAATTTGGAAGCTTAAAAAAAGCTTAATTAAGAAGAAGTTAAATTAAATCTCAATGAATTCATTCTTAACAAAATTCTTGTACCAGCTTTCCCATAAATCATTTGAAATGATATGAATTTCGAAGGAATTCAATTTAAACTTCTTGTTTACAATGGAAATAAATTTTGCTCTTTGGAATTCGTCAACATTTTTCATTAAAATTATAGCTATATCAATATCGCTATCCGCTCTATAATTGCCTCTTATCATGCTTCCAAATACGAGTATCTTCAAAAAATTATCTCCAAAGTATTCTAAAGCCATTTTCTTTATTTCGTAAGCATATTTTCTAAAGTTTTGTCTATATTCAGCAAAACTAGCAGCAATATCCCTTTGAAGATCAATAAATTTCATTCTTAAATTTATCTAAAAATTTAAGTGATATTTCTGCACTCTTTTTGCTATATTCCATCATAGTATATCTAGCCTCTATATATGAAGTGGTTAATAAATCTATTATTTCTTCATTTTCTGAAACAAATTCAGAGATATCAACCAATTTATTTAAATTCTCAAATAGTACTCTTAAGTTATGTATTTTTGGATAATCACCTATTCTCTTATATATTAAGTATTTTAAATAAAGCTGAATAGCTTGTTCAACAAAGAATAGCACCATGGTATATCTGCTTTTTTCATAAGCTTCCCTTGCTTCTT
>JAVVGP010000067.1:0-5151 GCA_032249055.1 Thermoproteota archaeon
ACTCCAAGCTTATGAAGTAGCCAGTTTATCATTACCTAATAGTTAAATTTATAAGTTTTTAAAAAGTTTTAAATTTCATATGGTATCAGATAGAGTAATTGGAGCGGCAATATTCGTAGTAGCATTAGTAATAGTAATAATATATTTACTGGGATTAGTAATAATACCTCTTTTCCCAGAAGCTATCCCAGCTTTAAAATGGATTAATGAAGAATTTTGGCAATTGTGGTTAATACGCATTCCTATAATTGCTGCAATATTTGTTTTAGGAGCAATAGCTATGTGGATTGGCTGGACAATATTAACAACTCCTCCACCTAAACCTATAGAGGAAATTGAAAAAGAATTAGAAGAAGCAGCAAAAGAAGCCGAAAAGCAACCACCCCCTCCGCCTCCTGAGAAAAAGTAATTATAGAGTTTTTTATATCGAATAAATTATTTTATTTTGGTAATTTAATGAATAATGATTTTAATTTATTAGACAAAAGACTAGTAGATATTATAGCTAAATTTGGTTATGATAAACCTACAGAAATTCAAAGGCTTGCTATTCCTGAAATTATTTTTAAGAAAAATCACTTAATATTGGTTTCTCCTACTGGTTCTGGGAAAACTGAAGCTTGTATATTTCCTATTCTTTCTTTTATTTTGCAAAATAAAGTTAATAAAGGTATTTTTGCAATATATGTAACTCCTCTAAAAGCATTAAATCGAGATATTTTTAGAAGAATAGAAAAAATATGTAAAGAGTTAAATATTACGATAAAAATAAGACATGGAGATACTCCTGAATCAGAAAGAAGAGAAATTTTAAAAAATCCGCCTTTAATATTAATTATTACACCTGAAACCCTTGATGCATTATTAGTTATATCTTCTTTTAATTCCCATCTTAAAAATTTAAACTTTTTAATAATAGACGAAATTCATGAACTCATTGAAGGAAAAAGAGGTGCAAATTTGGTAACTCTTATTTCTAGAATAAAATTATTCAATAATAAATTTAGAATTATAGCTCTTTCAGCTACTTTAGGAAATCCATACGAAGTAGCTAAGTTTCTTTTTAATAATGAAGATTATACAATTCTTTTTGCAGAAAAAGATAGAAATTATGAAGTTGAAATAGAATGTTTGCAAAGTTTTGAAATATTTCCGCAAAAATTAAAAAATGCTCTATCTAATTATAGATCAGCAATATTGTTTACCAATACTAGATCTACCGCAGAATTATTAGGTTATAAATTAGGAGAAAATGAAAAAATTGGTGTTCATCACGGAAGTTTAAGCAGAGAAGAAAGAGAAAAGATCGAATCAGAATTAAGGGAGGGAAAGTTAAAATGTGTTGTTGCTACCAGTTCTCTTGAACATGGATTAGACATACCTTATGTAGATATTGTATTTCAGTTTGATTCTCCTGTTCAGGCTACAATATTAAAACAAAGATTGGGAAGATCTAGACATCGGATAAATGAAAATGCGAAAGGAATAATATATACATTTAATATCTTAGATGCTTTAGAATCTTATGTTCTTTCTTTAAATTCCAATAACAATATTTTAGAGGATTTAGAACTCGAATATCTTCCATTTGATATATTAATACATCATATAATAGGAATATTATTAATTAAAAATAATATAAATAAAAATGAATTATTTAAAAACATTAAACAATTATATTTATTTAAAGATCTTACAATTGAAGATTTTAATAAAATTTTAGAACATTGCTCAAATATTAAACTTATATTTATAAAAGATGATATAATTTATCCTATAAAAAGTAAATGCTTAAAGTATTATTTTGATACAACTTCTACAATAATTGAAGAACAATTATATAGTTGTGTTAATTCTGTTACGAGAAAACTAGTTGGAAAAGTTGATGGATTTTTTATTTATGAAGCCTATGAGAATAATGTTGGAATCGTATTAAGTGGAAAGGCTTGGAAAGTTATTTCGATAAACGAAGATAAAAAATTAGCTGAATTGCTTCCAATTACAGAAGCATATGAGTTTCCAATATGGAATGGGGAAATGTTACCTGTAGCTGAGCATGTTGCAAGTGAAGTTTTCTCTACAATAGCTCGATTAATAAAAAAAGAAATTAAACATGAAGAATCGTGTAAGTCTGTTATGAAAGACCAATCATCTTATCCTTTTATTGATTCCACTGTAAGATTTAGCAAAGATGCAATTAATGTTTTAGAAGAATTTATACATGAAGTAATAACTTCTTTACCTTATAAAGTAGGTAAAGATCTTTTTGTAATTGAAAAAGTAAACGATTTTGTGTTTATAATAAATCCTAAAGGTACCAAAGTTAATAAAGCTTTGGCAATATTTCTAAGAGGCTTGATTGGCGAAAAGGTCTTGAGCAGTTATTACAATGCTTACGGAATAGCTCTTTATTTAAGAAAAAACGTTACAGTTGAAGAAATTCTTGATAAATTATTTTTAATTCCTAAAATAATAAATGATCAAGATTTCTTAAGAATTATATTTTATAATGATTATAAATTTTTAATGAATTTAAAACAAAATTTTTTATTTTTTGGATTAATAAAAAAAGAATCATTAAATGAAGTTAATAAAAAAATATTACAAAGCTTTAAAAATTCTTTTGCAGAAGAATTTTCTATTAGATGGTATTTATTTAATTATTTAAAGATAAACAAAGTTTTAGAATTAATAGAAAAAATAAAAACTAAAAAAATAAAATTGTTAACCTTTGAATTAAGAAACTTTTCTCCTATATCTAGATTGTTTGTTAAATCATTGCCTTATGTAAGCGAAGTTATTAAAGAAACTTCAATGAGAGATATGTATGAAGCGATAGAAAAAAGACTTTTAGAAGAAGAGCTATTCTTTTTATGTATAGCATGTAAGAACTCTTTTATAAGAAAAGTAGCAAATCTTTCAGAAAAAATAGTTTGTTATAAATGTGGATCTATAAAAGTTGCTGCTTTAAATCCGTATGATGAAGAAATAATGGAAGCTGTAAAAGCTTTCAAAACTTCAGATAAAAAAATGTTAAAGAAATTATCCAATGCTTTTAGTAGAATAATTTTAAGCTCCGAATTAGTTTCTCATTACGGAAAATGGGCAGCTTTTGTTATGGCAGCTAAAGGTATAGGTCCTGAATTTGCTAGGCGAATTCTTACAAATTGGAACGGAGATAAAATACTTTTATTAAAAACAATAATGGATTATGAAATTAATTTCTTAAGAACACGCGTATATTGGAATACTTAAATTTTTAATTGCTTAAGTTTTTGTTTTTCTATCTTTATTTATTACTTCATATGAATTTACTCGTTTTATTAAAGCATACCATGGATTAATTATCTCTATTATTGCGCCCTTTATCCAATTTATTAATAGGGTATAAAACTTAATCTTTGTTTTATCCAAATACCTTGAATGCAAATTATAGCTTATAATATAATTTCTAATAACAGAGAACCATAAAAATCCAACAAAAAAACTGAAAGGAAACATTCCAATGTTAGTATATAAAGTAGCTAATGTAGCCAAAACTAATGAAGGAATGGGAAAATATAAAAGAAATATACTATAGTAGATCGATAGCTTAAATTTTAAACTTACATCCTTTCTTTTTACTATATCAAAATTTCCCAAGATCCATCTCCTTCTTTGTTTTAATCTATCAATTAAAGTATATGGACTTTTCTCATAAGCAAACCCTTTCATATAAGAAACCACATTTCCATATTTTTCTGCGACTTTAATATGAAATAGCCAATCTTCAGCTCTGCAAATACCAAAATCCCATCCTATTTCTGCTTCGATATCGCTTCTTACTAAAAAGTGAGAACCGTGATAGCCAAATAAAGGAATTTTTTTAACCTTTTGCCAGAACAAGTTTCTTATATCCTCGCTCCCAGTTCTAATTATTTCTTGTGCATGAATGCTTGTATTTTCAAAATCCAAAGGATATAAGATTATTCCGTTTCCCACAAAATATTTATCTTCTGAATCTATTATAAATTCAAGAATTCCTAAAATAGTATCCTCTCCTACACATGTTTCTTCATCCTGAAAATAAATCCATACATCTTTATTAGCCAATCCTAATTGTTTTCTTAGTTCACATGAATAATTAAGAGCTCTTGCTTTAAATTTTGTGTTATTTTTAGTTTGGTAGTTTGAAGGTACTATAATAAGATTTATTTCTTTATTTATTTTTTTAATCGTTTCGTACTCTTTTTTAAATTTATTATAATAAAATTCTTCAATAACAATCCATATACTAGAATTTATATTAATATTAAATTTTTTCTTAATTACATTTTTCCAATAAATAACTGAATTTAAAGAACTTTTTATACTTTCTATATTAAATCCTACAGAAGTTATTTGAAAGATTATTTTTTTATTAATCAATTTATGTTTATTATTAATAATTTTATTTATATCTATTAAACTATCATTTCCTTTAAATAAGTAATAAATACCTAAATTGTAAAAAATAAATGTAGGTAAAAATGTTATCCAGTTAATTTTTAATAAAAAAATAATGTAATCAGACACTGTTGTAAACATGCTAAACTCATTAAGAAAGATTCCCGTAGCTACGGAGGTTGTAAATAATCCTAAAAAATGGGCATTTTTTTCCTTTATTTGTTGCATCATTGTTGAATTATATGCATCTAAGGTAAAATTATAGTAGGGTTCTTTAACTTCTTTTTCTATTATAGTTTCAGCATAAAACTGCTTGTTACGTGAAAATCTTGTTTCTATCGAATGCATAATTAATGCATGAAATGAATTAATAAATTTGCTTTCGCTTATTATTGTAAAGCCATTAAAAGCTCTTTCCATTTTACAAAATAACGTTTTATACACTTATAAAGCTATAGGACTTAATTTTCTTCATAGTTTATATGATTCCAATTCTGTTGGTCTTTCAATGTTTGAATATCTTGAATCATACAAATTATTTTCGATATTCCAAATGTTAACGTAATTTAAAAATGTTAAAGATATTATCGTGAATAAATTGAATGGAAAATTTTATTATCCGCAGAATAATAGCTATAAAACCAATTAATCTTTGGATATAGTCTCTTGGTATCCCATAAAGGGAATTGAAAGTAAAATGAATTAAAAGATCTATTTCATGTATTT
>JAVVGP010000068.1:0-5034 GCA_032249055.1 Thermoproteota archaeon
TTTTTCGGAGGTCCTTCTCTAGGAATATTAGCAATAAAAAATGATCAAAAATTACTTAGATTATTACCAGGAAGATTGGTAGGAGCAACCACAACTATAGATGGCAAAAAACTTGGATTTGTTTTAGCTTTACAAACAAGAGAACAACATGTAAAAAGAGAAAAAGCAACTTCAAATATATGCACTAATGAAAGTTGGTTAGCTGTTAGAGTAGCTATTTATTTATGTTTACTTGGAAGAGAAGGATTAAAGAGATTAGCTGCGCGTATTTTATTAAATACAAAAACATTTATTGAAAAACTATCTAAGATTCATGGAATAGTTTCTCCGCTATTTAATGCATGTTACTTTAGGAACTTTGTAATTAAACTAAATACTATTGAACCAGATTTATTAAGAAAAGAATTAATTAATAAAGGTATTTTGTTTGGTAAATCACTGAAGGAATTTAAAGGTTTTGAAAAGTGTTTACTTTTAGGAATAAATGAAATGCAAGACGAATCTGTTTATAGCAATGTTTGTAATGAAATTAGTAATCTGATTGGTAAATATGTTTAGACAACCACGCTATCCTGAAAAATTAATTTTCGAATATAAAGACATAAAGTCTGACCATACCTATTGGGTCAATGAAGAAGAATTAAAAAAGATCTATGAATTATTGCCAAGTGAAATTTTAAGAGACGAGGAGCCCAATATTCCTAATCTTCCAGAATCTGTTGTCGTAAGGCATTTTACTAGATTATCAAGAATGAATTACGCAATAGATATTGGTACATATCCTTTGGGTTCTTGTACAATGAAATATAATTTCAAAATTATGGACAAACTTGCAACAATTAAAGAGCTTGCTTATTTACATGAAGAATTGCCTGAAGAAAATATTCAAGGCTTACTTTCATTACTTTATACTTTTGAAAGATTTCTTTGTGAGATTACAGGCATGGACAAATTCTCCTTTCAACCCGCAGCAGGTGCTCATGCAGAATTTGCAGGGGTTTTGATAATTAGAAAGTATCATGAATTGAATAAGGAATTGGAATTTAGAAATGAAATCATTGTACCTGATTCAGCTCATGGAACAAATCCTGCAAGTGCAACTATGGCTGGATTTAAAGTTGTAACTGTTAAATCCAATAAAGAAGGTACAGTAGATCTCGATGAATTAAAGTCGCTCTTATCTAAGAGAACAGCAGGCTTAATGCTTACAAACCCAAACACGCTTGGATTATTTGAAAAAGATATTTTAGAAATTTCCAAAATGGTTCATGAAGTAGGAGGATTATTATATTACGATGGGGCTAACTTAAATGGGATAATAACTTATGTTAGACCAGGCGACATGGGTTTTGATATTGTTCATTTAAATTTGCATAAAACCTTTGGAACTCCGCATGGAGGCGGAGGGCCTGGAGCTGGGCCTCTTGGTGTTAAAGAATTTTTAAAGGAATTTTTACCTGTGCCTGTAATAGAATTTGATGGTAAAAAATATTATTTAAATTATAATTTACCTAAATCTATAGGAAGAATTAAGGAAAATTTTGGAAATACTTTAGTATTAATAAAAGCCCTTGCTTATATTTTATTGAAAGGATACGAAGGTTTAAAGGAAGCCAGGGAAAAAGCTGTAGAAAACACAAGATATTTTATAGAGCTTATGAAAGATGTTTCTGAAATCAGTTTGACTCATGATAAAAACGCTATGCGTTTCCATGAATTCTTGCTTTCAGCTAAAGTTCTTAAGGACAAAACAGGTGTGGAAGCAAAGGATGTTGCGAAGAGACTTCTTGATTATGGAGTACATCCTAGCATGATATACTTTCCTTTGATAGTAGATGAAGCGTTATTAATAGAATTTACAGAAGATGAGACAAAGGAAAATATTGAGCTTTTTGCCAATGCATTAAAAAACATAATTAAAGAAGCTTATGAAAATCCAGCTTTGGTAAAAAATGCTCCTTATAATGCTACTATAGAAAGATTAGATGAAGTAAAGGCTTCTCATCCTAGAACAATGTCCCTATCATGGAAAATTTTGAAAACAAAAATAAATGAATTGATAAAAAGCTAATTTAGTGGCGAAGCAATTAAATAATGAGGTGTTATATCTTTAACTTCCACATCAATAAATTTACCTATTAAACTTTTTTCTTCCGACTTAACAATTACACATCTGTAATCGTAAGCTCTACCTTCTAAATATCCTTTTTCTCCTTCTCCTATTATTAATACGTTTAATTTTTTGCCCAAAAATTTTAAATTTCTTTTATAAGAAATTTCATCTGCAATTTTAGTTAAAATTCTACTTCTCTGCTTTTTAACAGAATCTGGAAGCTGTACATAAAATGCGGCTTTTGTAAATGGTCTTGGTGAATATTGCGCAATATGTACTTTATCAAATTCTAATTTCTCTACTAGTTTTACTGTATTTTCAAAAGCTTCTTCATCTTCAGTAGGAAATCCAACAATTATATCTGTTGCAATGAAAAGATCTGGATGCTCGCTTCTTAACTCATTAATGAATTCTACAAATTCGCTCACAGTATGAGGTCTTTGCATATCTTTTAATACTCTATCATCTCCACTTTGAACGGGAACATGGCAGAACTTGTAGACTCTTTTATCATGATATATTTTCTTAAGTTTATTAACGAGTCTAAATGCAAACCATGGAGTAAACATTCCTATTCTTATTTTATATTCTTTATTTGTTTTATATTCCAGCAATCCTTCTATTAGTTCGCATAAATCAGTTTGAATATCTAATCCATAGCAAGCATTATCTTGTGAGGTAATATAAATTTCCTTAGCTCCACCTTCGACTGCTTCAATAAAAGCCTTTTTTATTTCGGAAGGCCTATAACTATATAATGTTCCTCTTGTATATCTTACTGAACAAAAAGTGCAACTTCCTAAGCAACCTGAAGATATTGGCAATATATAAGTCACTCCTCCGTCATATTTTGGTATTATATCATATAATCTATCGCTTCCTCCTATTAACAAATTATTTTCTAATTGTTCGTTTACAATTTTTGGTATTTCCTTTATTAGCGATGGTGTTACATATATAGCATCTTTTCTTATCTCGTATAATTTATAAGGATTCAATTTAACCATACATCCAGTAACTAAAATCTTGGAACCTTTTTGATCAGCTACTTTACCAAGTCTTTTTAAAGCTTCTATTGCTTTATTTTCAGATTCAGATCTAACCGAACAAGTATTAATTATTATTAAATCAGCTTCAGCTGGATCCTTAACTTCATAATAATTTAATTCTTTTAAAGAATGAGAAATAAATCTACTATCAGCTTCATTAAATGTACATCCGAATGTTTCAATATAGAATTTTTTAGTCATACACTATATTTTAGACTTCCTTGTTTTAAAATTTTTCTTTAACAAAAGTTTAACTGCTTCTGATTTCTTCTAATCTCTTAAGTATGAATTCTGCAGAAATTTTTCTAAAAAGAATCTCTGGCTCATTAATTTTAATATTTTTTATTTCTTTGAAAGCTTCATTCCAGTCAAATTTTTCGGTTAAATTTAATTGTTTTCTTATTTTTAGAGAAGTTTTTGGAATGAATGGAAACAGGACTACGCTTAGTGAGTTAATTAATTGGGAAGCGGTATATATAATATTTGCAGCTAATTTAACATCACTTTTTATTGCTTCCCATGGTTTTCTTTCATTCAAATATCTATTTCCTTCTCTTGCAATTTCCATGGCAAAATTCAAGGCTTCTCTCAATTTGACTTCACTTAAAGCTTTATCTACTTTGTTTACAAGTTCATTTCTTAAATTTATTACTTTTATTTCTTCTTCTTGAAGATCTCTTGGTTCAGGTATTGTATAGTTAAAGTTATTTTTTATAAAAGAAGTAACACGGTATATAAAGTTGCCTAAGGTATCGTTTAAATGAGAATTAACAATTTCAACAAAATTGTTAATTGTAAATTCAGTATCTCTTTCTTCAGGTCTTATATAAATTAAGTAGTATCTCCAATAATCAACATCTAAAATTTTTAAAGCTTCATCTATCCATATTCCTATACCTTGACTTTTAGAAAATTTCTTGCCTTCGAAAGTCAAAAATTCTGTAGCTGATATTATGTGTGGCAAATTGTATTTCTCTCCTGTTGCCATCAATAAAGCGGGAAATATAATTGAATGGAAAGGTATATTATCTTTTCCTATAAAGTAATAAGTTAAAGTGTTATTATCGAACCAGAATTTCTTCCATTCATCATTACCTTTGAAATATTCAATGGTTGCAGAAATGTAACCTAATACTGCTTCAAACCAAACATATATTGTTTTATTTTCGTAGCCTTCAAAAGGAGCAGGAATTCCCCATTTATTATCTCTGGTTAATGCTCTAGCTTTAAATTCATCTTTTATATAATTTAAACTAATTGTTTTAATTCTTTTGTCAAAGTATGCATTTTCCTGAATGTATTTAATAACCTTATCTCTTAATTTAGGAAAATCTATGAAAAAATGTTCAGTTATTTTATTTATTGGTTGATTACCGCATATTGCACATTTAGGATTTATTAGCTGAGTTGGTTCTAATAAGTTTCCACATTCTTCACATTGATCTCCTCTTGCTTTCTCATAACCACAGTAAGGGCATGTTCCTAAAATAAATCTATCAGGTAAGTATCGATTACAATTTTCGCAGAAAGGCTGAATTACTTGTTTCTTAAACAAATAGCCATTTTTATAAAGCTTATAATAGAATTCTCTTACAAACTTTTTATGATATTCATTTTCTGTTCTTGTATAATTATCAAATGATATCCACCATTCTTCAAATAATTTTTTTACTATCGCATGATTTTCATCGGTTAAATCTTTAGGATGTTTATTTTGCCTTATTGCCTCTACTTCTATTGGAGTTCCATGCTCATCCGAGCCGCTTACAAAAACTACTTCTTTTCCTTTTAATCTATGATATCTAGCTATAACATCAGCTGATAAAACTGAACCTATTAAATTACCCAAATGGGGTATAGTATAAATATATG
>JAVVGP010000069.1:0-5020 GCA_032249055.1 Thermoproteota archaeon
GTGATCCAAGAAAACCTGAAGAATTGGGAAAATTGGTTATGGCATGTAAAGGTTGTTATGATGGAGCAATTGGTTATGAGACTCCTTTTGTTTCAGGAAAAGATAGCCTTTATAATGAATATATTGAAAATGGCAAATCATATTCAATTCCTCCTACACTAGTAATAACTGCTATTGGTATCATACCTGATGTTAGAAAATCTGTTACAATGGATTTTAAAAGAAGTGGAAATTATATTTATATATTGGGTTATACTCAAGATGAAATGGGAGGTTCATTATATTATGAAATGAATGGAATAAAGGACACAAACGTTCCTGTTCCTAATATCAAATTAGCCAAATCTATTTTTGATAAGTTGACAAAAGCTATAGATAGAGGCTTAGTTAAATCATGCCATGACTGTTCTGAAGGAGGCTTAGCTGTAGCATTAGCAGAAATGTGTATAGGAGGATATTTAGGAGCGGAAATAAATTTAAGCAAAGTACCTACAAATTTAAAAAAGGATTATAAGATTCTCTTTTCTGAAAGCAATTCAAGATTTATAGTAGAAGTAGCCCAAGGTTATGAAAAAGAATTTGAGCATATTATTAAAGGAATACCTTATTCAAAGATAGGTGTTGTAACAAGCGATAAATTTTTAATAATTAAAGGTTTAAATAACAAAAACATTATAGAACTTTCTTTGAATGATATAATTAAAGCATGGAAAGAACCCTTAAGTTTTTAGTATGAGAGTAAAAGCTCTAGTTATAAGGGCTGAAGGAACAAACTGTGATTTGGAAACAGTCGAAGCTTTAAAAGTAGCTGGAGCAGAAGTAACTTTAGCTCACATAAATGAATTATTAAAAAAGAAAGTAAATTTGGAAGATTTTCAGCTATGTGTAATTCCAGGAGGATTTTCTTATGGAGACAATATTTCAGCTGGTAAAATATTAGCTAATATAATAAAAAGTTATTTAAAAAAAGATTTTAAGAAATTTATCGATGAAGAAAAACCTTTGATAGGAATTTGTAACGGTTTTCAAGTACTTTTAAAGGCTGGATTTTTGCCTTTTTCAAGTGAAGGTAAACAATTAGCTTCTCTTACAATAAACGATTCAGGATTGTTTATTGATAGATGGGTTTATTTAAGATATGTAAATAAAAGAAAATGTGTCTTTACAAAATATTCTAATAATGTAATATATCTTCCAATAAATCATGCAGAAGGAAAATTTGTAGCAGAAGATAAAATTATAAAGAAACTTTTTGATGAAGATCAAATAGTTTATCAATATTCTCATCCTGATGGTAAAGTAGATGAAAAGGCAAATCCTAACGGTTCTAAATATAATATAGCGGCAATATGTAATGAATATGGAAATGTTTTAGGTATAATGCCTCATCCTGAAAAATTCATTCATAAATATATGCATCCATGCTGGACTAGATTTCCTAATTTAAAAGAGGAAGGAGATGGTCTTTTTATTTTTAAAAATGCTGTAAATTATGCTAAAAAGTTTATATGAGTAGGTGTCATTCCAAGTTATGCTGAATTTCTCCCGTTCTGAAAAGATCTAGGGTAATGTTTTCGAAGCATTTCATCGTATTTTTATTGTTCGTAATTACAAAGAAATTAAAGCTTGGATTTAGCGACAAAGAAGTGGGTTAATAGGCATAACAGATTTTTTATCTTAAATTACAAAAAATAAAACTTTTCTCCTAATGGTAAATCCAGTGGAAATATGAGCTTTTCTTTTACAACCGTTATAAAAAGAAAAACATTTAAATTTTAGTAAAAAGATTATATAAAACCTCCTTATGTCGTCCTCCTCAATTGATGAGTTAATTAAAAAACTCTCAAGACAGTCAAGAATATTTAAAAATTATGATACTTTAAGACCTGATTACATTCCTGATGAATTACCCCATAGAGATAAAGAAATATATAAAATCGCAGAAGTTTTATTTGCTCCATTATTAAAGGGAGCAAGACCTTCAAATATTTTTATCTATGGTTATCCTGGAACTGGAAAAACAGCTACAACAAAACATGTTTTAAAGTTAATGAAGGAAAAACTTGTTCCAAAGTTACCTATTCCTGTTAATAGTTTTATAATTAACTGTAAAATAGATGATACTAATTACCGCGTTTTAAAGGCTCTTAATGAATTTTTAAACCTCAGAACACCTCATACTGGTTTGGCAGTTTCTGAATTATATCAAAGAATTGTAAGAGAATTAAAAAGAAGAAACGAATTTTTCATATTTGTTCTTGATGAAATAGACCACTTAGTCAAAAAAAGCGGAGATGAAATACTTTATAAATTGACAAGAATAAATTCAGAACCAATATCTGCAAAGGTTTCTTTAATAGGAATAACTAACGATCTCCACTTTAAGGAATATTTAGACCCTAGAGTTAAAAGTAGTTTAGGAGAAGAAGAAATTGTCTTTACTCCTTATAACGCAGAACAACTTAAAGACATTTTAATGGCTAGGGCAAAGATAGCTTTATATGAAGAATGTATAGGTCCTGGAGTTATTGAATTAGCTGCTTCATTAGCTGCAAAAGAACATGGTGATGTTAGAAGAGCTTTGGATTTGCTTAGAGTTGCTGGAGAATTGGCTGAAAGAGAAGATTCTCCTAAAATTTTAGAATCACATGTTAGGAAGGCTTTATCTATAATAGAAAGAGATAAAGTATATGAAGTAATAAACTCTTTACCTGTTCATTCAAAATTAGTTTTATATGCTATTTATCTGCTACAAAATAAACTTTTAAGAGATTGTATTACAGGAGAAGTTTATGATGAATATTATAGATTATGCAGAGAATTTGGATATGAACCTTTAACTGCAAGACGCATCAGTGATATAATAAATGAATTAGATTCTGCTGGATTAATTAGATCTGTTTTAACAAGCAAAGGAAGATATGGAAGAACGAAATATATTTCTTTAAGAATAACTAAAAGTGATTTATTAAATGCGTTGAGTGCTGATGAAAGATTTCATAGATTAATTTATGAATCTCTTAGCAGTAGATGATTGTGGTTTTACACCTGATTTCAAATTCTTAAAAGAAAAACCATACGTTCCATTAATTGCTCTTTATTTTAAAAATAATAATTTAATTGATATAAAAATTAAAAAAATAAAAATTGATGGATTGGATGCTACTGAAAAATTAATAGAAATATTAAATGAAAGAAAAGCTGAATTAATTCTTTCTGAAGGTATAACCTTTGGAGGATTTAATATAATAGACTTTGTTGAAATATATGAAAAATTAAAGATACCATCACTTATAGTATTAGAAAAGTTACCAAACATGCAAGAAGTATTTGATGCATTAATTAAACATTTTCCAGATTATAAAATAAGAATTGGAATAATTAATAAATTACCTCCTGTAAAAAGTTATAAAGATATATTTTTTGAAGCTATAGGAATAAGTGAAGAAGAAGCAATTAAAATAATAAATAAAACAAGAATCTTTAGTAAACTACCAGAACCTTTAAGGATTGCCCATTTATTAGGCTATGCTATTTATAAATTAAAAACTAAAAAATCTTCCTAACAATTTTTAAAAATGAAGAGCACTTACCTTTAAGTCCTTCATATTTATTAAATATACTATTATATCTTCTTCCTTGTTATATTTTACCCATGAAGAATTTGAAACAACCAGACATTGCTTATATATAAAAGATGTAGGAATATCAAAATGCCCAAAAATAAATAAATCAGGTTTTTCTGTTATTATAAAAGGGTCATAGCCAATTGGCAATAAACCATTTATTCTTAAATTTGGTACAAGATTTCTTCTCTTGAATATATGTTTTATGGTAAGTTCAATGGTTCTTTCACCATTGAAAGTTTGTAGCATATATTTTCTTGCTATGTTCTCAAAGTAAAAACCATGTGTAAGTAAAATTTTTCTGTTTCCTAAATAAATAAGATTAGGATCTGTAAGAATTTTTATATTTTTAATTTCATATAAAGGTTGTGCTATTTCTTTACTAAGCTCAGATAAAGGTATTGAAGGAATTATCACATCCCTTTCTCCAGGAATTATTATTATTTCGATATCCTTCCTTATTTTATCTAAAATTTTAGCTATAGCTGTATATTCTTCTTCGATATCATCAACCAATCCAGAATATTTACTTTCAAATGAAACTCCTTCTATTAGATCTCCACATATGATTAAATATTTTATTTTTTTAGCGATCTCTTTATGATCTTCGAAATGACCGTTTAGGAAATCTATAAACTTCATAAATTTTTCTTCTGAAAAGTTCTCATTACCATACCTTATATCAGAGGTTGTTGCAATTAATATATCTTCTCCTTCTTCACTTTTTGCTGTAAATTCAAGTTCTGGGTAAATTATATTTTCTGCTAAAATATAAATTCCTGTTTTACCTTTGCGAACTTTTCCTTCTACTAGAATTATATCATCTTCTTCTATTTTATCTATTCCTTTTAGCTTAGAATTTGGAATTATAACTCTAACACTTCCGAATAAATCTTCTATTTCTACTATCAACGAATCAAATCTTCCTTCTTCTATACTAAAGACCATTCCCAATACTGAAACGTTTTGATTCTCAGGACATTTTTCTATATGTGCTAAATCTACAGTTGGTCTTTTATTATGTATTTTTTCAATCAATTTTCTAGTTTTTAACAACCTATCTTGAATTATACCTAAATAACCACTAGTAGATGGTTCTATTTCTTCATACTTTTCTGCAACTAATGTAGTTTTTACTTCGTTCTTAAATTTTAAAGAAGATCTATTTTTTATAATTTTTTCAGCTATTTCTTTAGTTATTATTTCTTTTTTTTCAGATAATTCTTCTATTATGCTATTTAAAAAATCTATTGTCTTTTTTTCTTGATTTAAAAAATTATAAATGTAATCAATTGCATCAGAAGTTATTAAAATCTTTTTATTTTTAAAAATTTCAATTAATTTTTCCTTACTCAACATAATTAAAGATATATCTTGCCCATTCTACTTGTATT
>JAVVGP010000070.1:0-4988 GCA_032249055.1 Thermoproteota archaeon
TTAATCCTTCATGAAAAGCTCCTGTATTTACTGCTCCATCTCCAAAAAAGCAAACGGTTACCAAATTTTTGCCCTGATACTTATTAGCTAGAGCTATTCCAGCTGCTATTGGAATACCACTTCCTACAATAGCAGTAGCATATAAAATACCGTTTTCCACATCTATAGCAGCATGCATAGACCCACCAAGTCCTTTGCATGTTCCTGTTTTTTTGCCAAACAATTCAGCCATTATTTTTTTAATAGAGACACCTTTAGCTATTGCATGTCCATGTCCACGATAAGTTGTTACCACAATATCTTCTTTTTTTAAATTTGAGCAAATCCCAACAGCAATAGCCTCTTGTCCTAAATATAAGTGTGCTGGCCCAATAAGCATTCCCTTTACTAGAAAGAGTTCTTCTACCTTTTCTTCAAATATTCTAATTAAAAGCATTTTTCTTAAAATTTCCACAGGATTTTCCCTTAAACATTCAAGTGTTGCTCCTTCATAAACCTGTATTGACATAATTTTAATATTATTTTTAATAAATAAATGAATTTGAATGCTAAAAGAAGCAAGATTAGAACTTATTAACGGAATAAATATTGCAGATTTTAAGATTTATTGCAATAAAGAAATAAGAGGAAGATTTAAAGAAGAAACTAACATGAATATATTTATTAAATGCGGAGACAAAGAAGATTTTCTTTTTAATTTGAAAATGTTTTATGGCCGTGGTAACTTTTATAAAGAATGGGTAGAAATATACAATATAAATACTTTTTTAAGCTTTTTAAATTTCTTTGATTCCGTAGTTGAAGAAGAAATTCTAAGATTTTTTTATAATTACTTGGAAAATGAAGGAAAATTGTTTATAGAATATTACAAAGATAAAGAAACAGTAAAACAACTGGAAAGGAATTATCCTATAATTTCTACTAGGATTGGCTTTAAGTTATTTAAAATAGGTTTTATAAATTTTAAAGATTGGTATTTTGCAGAAGGATTTTATGAAGGAGGACAAAAAATACAAGCTGAAAAGAATTTAAATTCATATATAAAATTAAAATTTATGAAAGAAATATATTATGAAATTATAAAGTTTGTTAATAAAAATAGGAATGGCGATGAAATTTTAAAGAAATCAATTTCTTATTCAAATGAAATATTAAAAATTTTAAAAAATTATTTAGAATAAAAATTTTAATATAATAATAAATATTTTCAAGCATAAAATATAATATGGCAAATAGGAATATATCTCACGCTTTAAATTTTCATGAAATAACAAAACATTCCTATGTAAGTGTAAGAACTGATAGGTACTACTTAGATTGGTCGATAAAACCTTATCCTTTTAAAGTCTATGTTGATTTACCTAAAATCCCCCTTCCTAAAGATTTTCCAAAACCTGAGAAAAATGCTTTAGAATGCTTTAAACAGCCTGAAATATTCTCAGAGGAAGATCTTGACCTTAAAAAAATTACCGAATTGTTATACTTTACTGCTGGAATATCAAGAGTTAAGAAATTTGGTTTAGAGACTTATTATTTTAGAGTTGCTCCAGCTACAGGTGCTTTATATTCAACTGAAGTTTATTTTATGTGTAAAGATCTAAAAGATTTAAAAGCAGGTCTTTATCATTTTGATCCTGGAGAATTTGTTATAACAAAATTAAGGGAAGGTGATTATAGGTATACTATAAGTAAATTTTGCGGTAATGATATAAATATTGCTTATTCACCTGTAACATTTATTTTTACATCAATTGGATGGAGAAATGTTTGGAAATACAGAATTAGGTCTTATAGACATTGGTTTTGGGATTCAGGTGTAATGATAGCTAATTTGTTATCAGTAGCCAATTCTGAAAATTTAGAAACAAAATTGATTATGAACTTTGTAGATAAAGAAATTAATAGGTTCTTGGGTATCGATGGAAAAAAAGAATGTACTTTAGCTCTAGTAAGTATAGGAGCTCCTAAATTTAAAAATGAAGAAGAAAGAACAATCGAAGATATTAAATATCAAATTTTGCCTTTATCTAAGAAAGAAATAGAATATAAGGAAATTTATGAAATGCATGAAAATTCTTCTCTTTATACAATAGATGAAGTCATAGAATTGAGGAATGAAGGAAAAGCTGGTTTTTATAAAGAAGTTCATGATAAATGTGACTTTAAGTTATTAGGTGAAGAAAAAACAGAAATTCCTTTATGGAAAGTAATACTAAAAAGAGGTTCAACGAGAAGGTTTAGTTTAAAACCAATTAAAGCAAGTCATCTTTATACAATTCTTAAGTTTTCAACTACAGGGATAAACTGTGATTTCTTAAAAGATTATAATGATACTCTTATTGAAATTTATCTAATAGTAAATGCTATTGAAGGATTAGAGACTGGAGCTTATTATTATAATAAAAAATTAAACTGTTTAGAACTATTGAAAAAAGGCAAATTTAGAGAGACAGCGGGTTATTTATGTTTAGAACAAGATCTTGGTTATGAAGCAAGCGTTGTATTCTTCTTAATGAACAATTTAAATGAAACATTGAAAAAATTTGGCAATAGAGGATATAGGATGGCTCAAATTGAAGCTGGTATTATAGCTGGTAAAATCTATTTAACTTCTTATTCTTTAAATATTGGCGCAACAGGATTGACTTTTTACGATGATGATATAACAAACTTTTTCTCGCCTCATGCATCAAATAAAAGTAATATGATGGTTGTAGCCATTGGATATCCAGCATATAAAGCAAAAGAGGGAAAAATCTATACAGGAATAGTTAAGCACAAGATTAAATAATTTCTTTTTCTTTTTCCTTAGCTTCTAAAATCTTTTTCTTTATGCTTGGAGGTAAAGCGATATCTTCTTTTCTTTCTTCACTTTTACCAATAAAAACAATTCCTTTTCCGTTTACTATATCAATTTCATATAAATAAGGACTATGTTGTGTTTGCCTCATTTTTTCTACCATTATATAGCGATGTAATTTAGAAGCTTTTATTACTCTTCTAAATCTTAGAATACCATCAGCTACATGTTCAACACCCCAACCAAAAGCCTCAGAAGTTGTTATTGCATACTGGGAAGTAGCATATATCGTAAATTCCCATTTGTATAATATTCTTTTTAATTGATAAGAAAACTTTCTTGCCATTGCTGGTTTATCTAACCAAAATGCTGATAAAGAATCTATAACAAGTCTAGCTCTACCAAATCCTAAAGCTTTTTTAGCTTCGATTATTTTATCTATTAAACTTTCCAAATCTAAAGATTTTAAACTCCATTGAGATTCTCCTCCCATTAATGCATCAATAATTATTAGTTTATTTTCTTGTATTGCTTTACTGAAGTTTATGTTAAACTGAGCTGCTTGCAATATAATTGAAGAAGCACTTTCTTCTGTTGTAACATAAATACATTTATCATTATCTTTAATGCCTTGAGCTATAAAATGAATACATGCTATAGTTTTGCCAGAGCCAGGTTCTCCTGTTAAGGAAATAAAAAAACCTTTAGGAATGCCTCCTTCAATAATCTTATCTAAATCAGGAATACCTGTTGATAACCTTTCTATTTTATAGCTATCCACATGAATTTAATGAAGATTAAACTATTTAGTTTTATTTTTCTTTTATAACGTTTAAAACATCATAAATTCTGCCTTTTTTAACCATTTCCTCATACAAACGCCATATTCGCTTGTAAGATAAATATTTAGTATTAAATCCCTTTGACTCAAGAATTTCATATACTGCATAGGGAAATAAAGAAGGATGATCAAAAAATTTAGATAAAGCTTCAATTATAGCTTCTCTAACATCTTCATTTCTTGGATAACCTTTTTTCATTTATTTTTATACTTTTTTCAGAAATTTTAATCTTAGGGCCCGTGGTCTAGTAGATATGATTTGGGTCTCCGGAACCCAAGGTCCAGGGTGCAAATCCCTGCGGGCCCGCTTTTAATTGAAGATGCAATATTATAAATAATTATTGTTAACTTCAAAAATTTCTTTTAAGCTAAGTATGCGGGGGGTGGGATTTGAACCCACGCAGCGCTTTACGCACAGGATCTTAAGTTTGGCCCCCTTACGGGACCTGCCCCTTTGTCCTGGCTCGGGAACCCCCGCTACCAAATATTTTATTAAAAATTTTACCTTAAAAAATTTTAATAATAATAAAAAGAATAGAGATTGATGCCCCGGTAGCTTAGCTGGTTATAGCGCCGCACTGGTAATGCGGAGGCCGCGGGTTCGAATCCCGCCCGGGGCTTATTAAATAACTTAATAAAATTTCTAGATTTTAACAAGTCAAATTTTTATTTAGCAAATATTCCAATTTTTAAGTAAGAAAATCAAAATTAAGAAACTTATTCAAGAAAAACTTTAAATAGTTAATAGTGTTTTAGTTTTTTTAAGATTGATGAAAAATAATAAACCTAAAGCTGTTTTAATTCTTGAAGATGGAAGTATTTGGTACGGTCGCGGTTTTGGTTTTCCATGTAAAGTAGTTGGAGAAGTTGTTTTTACAACAGGTATGGTTGGTTATACTGAAGCTTTAACTGATCCCTCATTTAAAGGACAAATTTTAGTTATGAGCTATCCGTTAATAGGGAATTATGGAGTACCTTCTTATAATTTAACAGATCAATGGGGGTTGCCAAAATATTTTGAATCTGGTAACATTCAAATAAAAGGTTTAGTTGTAAGCGAACTTTGTACTTATCCAAGTCATCCTTATTCAGTAAAAAGTTTAAACGAATGGTTATATGAAGAAAGGGTTCCAGGGATCGAGGATATCGATACAAGGGAAATAATTAAGAGGATTAGGAAAAAAGGAACAATGATGGGTATTTTAGAAGTATCTTATGAAGATATTAATGTAGAAAAATTAATAAAGGAAATAAAAAACGTTAAAAAATACGATGAGATAGATTTTTCTCAGGAAATTTCTAAAGAAATTAAAATTTTTGAAAATAAAGGTCCAACGGTTGTTTTAA
>JAVVGP010000071.1:0-4897 GCA_032249055.1 Thermoproteota archaeon
AAATCTATAACATCTATTACTTTTTTCTTCAAATCTGTAGGTAAATAATCTTTATCAAGAAATTCATTTTTTGTTGGTCCAGGTCCTCCTACTAATAAACCATCAACAACGTTTTCCCTAAGAAAATATTTTACAGCTCTTTCAGCAACTCTATGATAAAACTCGTTGGTCATAACTTCAATAACTCTTTCAAATCTTCTTGCAGATTGTCCTCCTGCTCTATGTTTACCAGGTATTCCTGAAGTAATTGTTTCAAGTATTTCAATATTATTACCATAAACTATAGCAAAAGAAGCTTCTTCTCTATCTAATACCAATAAACCATATTTTTTACCTACTTTAATAGTTTCTTCTAATATTTCGGTATGGAAACGAGAATCACATCTATACAAATAAACATTAATAGGATAAGGAGGTTCTATTAAATGAATTTCAAATTCTTCTGCACCTGGTATTCCTTTATCTACATAACCAGCGAATACAACTAAACCATTAGGAGGGGCTTTATTAAATAATTTTAATCTTTGAATAATTGAAGTTAACGCTTCTTGTACGTTATGCCTTGTGCTTCTATCCTTTATGTTGCCTGCTTGTGAATATTCATTTTTTAAAACATTTAATATATCACTCATCTGTCTTTCAGAAGGTATATACAAAGAAATAAGTTCAGTTCCTTTACCTTCTTTCTTCTTTAATTCTTTCAATAATCTTCTTAGCCTTATTATTTCGTTAGTATTATCTTCATTCATAAAGTTCACCTACTAAACGTATATATTATATTTGAAAATGCCTTAAAAGTTTAACATTTTTAAACAATTTAAAATTAACAACAATAACTTTTACTCTTTCATTAAGACCTTCATTGTATGTGATTTCTTATCAGCTTGAAAAACATACTTCTATCCCAATCTTTCAAGCCTTTTTACTTTCTTTCCTCAGTTTTCTGACATATCCCTCGTTAGAAATCTTCCAATTTTTCCAAAGTCCAAAATTTTCCTCTGTAATTTTTGATTCTACCATGTCTCTATTTTTCCTTTAATAATTTTTTTATTTATTTTGATATTTTTACTTTGGCCAAATCTATTTATTGGCTTCTTTACTAACTCGGTTGATCAAAATTTATGGTCATTTTAACCATCTAAAAAATTGTTTTTAAAATAGTTGAATTTCATGGACCGGGAGGGATTCGAACCCTCGACCTTCCGCGTGCGAAGCGGACATTCTACCACTGAACTACCGGCCCTTCAATAAAATAAACTAAAGAGAGAAAAATAAAATTAACAGCAGGCCCGGAATGGGATTTGAACCCATGCAATAGGCTCCACAGGCCTACGAGCTACCAGGCTACTCAATCCGGGCCATTTCCAAAATAAATATTATTAAAAAATCTTAAAAAGTTATGTGAAAAAATATAAGCAAATAGATTTAGCTAAGCAAAGAATTAAGATACTGTTAGATTATGCCCTAAAATATTACAAAATAAATAAACAATTTTCAAAAAACTGTGTTTATCACGCATATAAAATTAAAACACGATTCAATTTAAAATTCCCTAAAGATTTTAGATCTCTTTATTGCAAAAGCTGTTTTAACTTATTATTACCTCCTGATGGTGCTAGAATTCGAATTGAAGGAAAAGGGAAAAAAATTAAAATAATAACTACCTGTTTAGATTGCGGTAGAGTAATTAGAAAAGAAGTTGAAAGAAAAATATATTAATAATTCTTACTTAAATTTTAACACATATGGTAGATCCTAAAATAATTCCTGCTGATAGATTCATAGCTGAGTTAGCTAAATATTTAAAAAATGTTAAAGAAATTCAGCCTCCACCATGGTCCATATTTGTTAAAACTTCTCCTTCAAGAGAAAGATTACCAATTCAAGATGATTGGTGGTATATTAGAGCTGCTGCTATATTGAGGAAAGTATATTTATTGCAACCTGTTAGCGTTAAAACTTTAAGAGTTTTGTATGGAGGAAGAAAAAAGTTTAGTAAAAGAAGAGAACACCATGTTAAAGCTAGTGGGGCAATAATAAGAAAAATATTGCAACAATTGGAAATGGCAGGATATGTTAAAAAAACTCCTAAAGGAAGAATATTAACTAGTGAAGGACAATCATTGTTATATAAAATAGCTGATAAATTATATAATGAAATAGTGAAAGAAATTCCCGCATTAGCTAAATATAGGTGAGAAAATGAGCGAAGATTTAGAACTTGAGGAAATTAGAAGAAGAAAATTAGAAGAATATAGAAAAAGATTGGAAGAATCATATGAGGAAGAAAGAAGGAGGAGAGAATTTGAATTAAAGAAGGAAGAAATATTAAGGAAAATTTTAACACCTGAAGCAAGAAATAGAATTAATACAGTTAAACTAGTTAAACCTGAATTAATAAATCAACTTGAATTACAATTGATGCAACTTGCATTGGCTGGTAAAATTAAAGAACCTTTGACAGACGAACAAGTAAAAGAACTATTAAGATCTATTCAAACAACAAGGGAATTAAGGTTCAAAATTTATAGAAAAGAATAATGGCTAGAAATAAGACCTCTTATAGAAAAAAGAAATTAGCAAGAGAAAGCAAATTAGCAGAAGCTGTTCCTATATGGGTTACAGCAAAAACAAAAGTAGGAGGTAAAAGATTAAGAAGGCATAATAGAAGAAGAACCTGGCGTACTTCTTCCATTAAACCATGAGTGAAGAAAAAGAAGTTAAGAAAGAAGAGATTAAAGAAAAAGTAAAGGAGGAATCTGTAGAAGAAAAATTTAAAATAGAAGATTTCCTCTATGAAGATGAAAGTATTAAAGAAGAAAGAATTATGACTATAAATTTAAGAGATGCTAAAAAGGCTCCATTATATAAAAGAAGTAAAAAGGCTGTAAAGCTTCTAAGAGAACTGGTAAAAAGATTTACAAAACAAAAGGAAGTATGGATTAGTCAAGAAGTTAATGAAACAATATGGAAAAGAGGAATTAAAAAGCCTCCTAGAAAAATAAAAGTTAAAATTATAATAACGAATAAAGATAGGGCATTAGTATTTTCTGCTTAAATTTATGGCAGGAATAGATAGGGCATTTATTTTTAATATGGAAATTATAGGTGCTTTTTCTATAGCTACAAATAAAGTTTGTTTTTTACCAAAGGGAATAGATAAAAAAACAAAGGAATTTTTTAAAGAGATACTTGAAGTAGAAGTTGATGAAACAACAATTGCAGAAAGTAACCTAATAGGAATTTTTGTAGCCTTCAATGAAAAAGGAATATTGCTACCATGGAATTCTACAAAAGAAGAAAGAGATAAAATGACTTCATATTTTGAAAACGTCGAAGTTTTAAAATCTAAATACAATGTGTTAGGTAATTTAATAAGTTGTAATTCGAATGGTGCAGTTCTTCATATTAATTTTAATGAAGAAGAAATAAACATAATAAAGGAGACTTTAAAAGTTAAAAATATTTCTTTCTTGCCTAAGGGAGAAAATTACTTAGCATCTTTCTTATATGTTAATGACAAAGGATTTTTGGCTTCAAATTATTTTAGTGAAAAAGCATTAGAAATATTCAAAAATACTTTCAATACAAATGGAGATTATGGAAGCGTAAATAGAGGAAGTAAAATTATTAAATTAGGTTTAATATGTAATAATAAAGGAGGAATTGTAGGCGGGTTAACGACGGGTGTTGAAATTGGGAAAATCGACCAAATCTTCTTTGGAAAAAGTAGTTAAAGATTTTGAAGCTAAAGGATACATTAGAAAAGGTACCGAGTTTTATTTAAAATTTAAAAAAAGAATAAAAGCATATTCGTTAAAGCATGCTATAGATATTTTGCTTTCTACTTTAGGAAGCAATTATAAAGTTAAGAGAAGTCATATTTATATTGAAGAAATAAAAGAAATAAAAAATGAGCAGTAAGGATGCTATATTAAATAGGAAATTAATAGAATATGAATATTACAAGCAATTATTAGAAAGCTATCAAAGCCAGTTAACTTTAATGCTAGCAGCATATAATGAAATGGAAGTTACTTCAAATTGTTTTGAAGAATTAAAAAAACTTAAAGAAGAAAATGTTGAAATGTTTGCATCAATAGGAAGCGGTTCTCATATTTTAATAAATTATAAACCAAACACAAAACTTTTGGTTCATGTAGGCAGTAAAATATATGTTGAATATACTTTAGAAGAATCGATTGATTTTATAAACAGAAGGAAGAAAAGACTAATGGAAAATATTGAGAATTTGAACAAAATAATCCAAGAATTAAGTAATATCATTTCAAGAGTTGAAAGAGAAATAGCAAAATTGACCGAAAAAAGTTAATGTTTAGTGGCATTAAAAAAGCAATAAGTAAAATTAAAGAAAAGATAGCAACAACGACGCTCGATGAAAAAGATCTAGATAAAGCTTTATGGGAATTTGAAATTAATTTAGTAGAAAATAACGTATCTGAAGAAATTGCTCAAAGAATAGTTAGAGATATAAAGTCTGCATTATTAAATAAAAAAGTCCCAAGATTTACAAAAATAGAGGAAATAATTGATGACGTATTTAAAAATTTAATTGAGGAAACATTTAGACAATTACCTAAATATGATCTTATTAAAATGATTAAAGATAAGCAAGAAAAACCTTTTGTTATAGTTTTCATTGGAATTAATGGCAATGGAAAAACAACTTCTATAGCTAAATTATGTTATAAATTAAAGAATGAATATAACCTAAAGTGCTTGCTAGCTTGTTCAGATACTTTCAGAGCAGGAGCAATAGAACAGCTTGAAAAACATGCTAAAAATTTAAACGTGGAATATATAAAACATAAATACGGAGCTTCTCCTACAGCTGTAGCTTATAGTGCAGTAGAATATGCCTATAATAAAAAAATCG
>JAVVGP010000072.1:0-4686 GCA_032249055.1 Thermoproteota archaeon
TCTTTTACTTCAGGAAGGTTAAAGCGCTCAGATAATAATTTAATGCATTCCTCCGCAGCTTTATAAAGTTTCTCAGAAGATTGAACTGCATCTCTCTTAGCCAAATATTCTTCAGCTTCAGCTAACAAATTCTTAATAATCTCGATTCTCTTAGATGTTGCCATCGCTACATAATAAACAATTCTTATATAAATCTTTACCCTTTACACTTGTTTATGAATAATTATTGGCGCAAAAAATTGTATATCTACATATAACAATCATTTCTTACGATTATTTTATAAAAAGCAAAAATACATAACTTTTATTGTTCTCTTTTGGAATATAGAGAAAGAGCTAGGAGATTATTACTACACGCTTATGCAACATCACGTTATAAATCATATTATAAGCTGTATGTAGATGAATACCCATATCCAATTCAATTTCTAATACCAGGTGAACAACCAAGAAGAAGAACGGTAGGCGATGAAGCAGCATTTAATATCCTTTATCAGTTAGGTATTGTAGATTTAATTAGAGATTCAAAAGCAGGTGCATATGTGGTTAAAGTTAAAGATGACCGTATCGCTAAAATTGAGGCTGAGAAATTCGTTGAAAGAATAGAGGAGAATCTTAAGAAGCTTATTAGGAAGTATGGATGGGAAGTAGCATTTATAACGTATGGGCGTGGTGAGAAGTGGCGAGGAGAAGTCATTGCTCTAAAATTTAATAAAATTTATATATTTATATATTAATTAGTTAGTTAGATTGTAGTGACAACAAAAATTCCATTAGAGGCTATTCCTGAAAAACAAAAAGTATACGTTAAAGGCCAGTGGCTTTCAGTAAAAGACGTATCTTCAAAATACGGAAAATACTTAACGGTTACACCAATTGAGATTCTAAGATGGTTAAGAGAAAGAGGGGAACCTGTTTATTTCTCAGATTTAGTTAAAGAATTAAATCTGAATAAAATTACAGCATATTATACTTTAAGAAAACTTGAAGCAAAAGGCTTAATCATAAGAATAGGCAAAAGAAATCCGTTGATAGGATTAACAGAAAAAGGATATTATGAAATAGAGTCGGTCATGTTTAAGATTAAACCATCTATGATCGATATTAAAGATCTTAACTCACTACGTATGGAATTAGAAAATGTATTGAAAATGCTTGAAATAGGTGAACTTGATGCAGTTAATCAATATTTCAAGGAACGGGCTACGGATTTTAAAATTAAAACATATAATCTTACGGGAGCATACAGGCTTATCGCAACAGGCCTATCAGAATATATGTTCAAAATATTAGCTGTTGATGAGCCTTCCAAAAAGAAAAGCCACATTAATCAGTTATTACAATTTATTGATACAGCCAAAGGAATTATTGAAGTTGCAATGTCTCTTGAAATTGATCTATCTACAGAATTGAAGCTTAAAAAGATAGGCGAATTTGAGGGGAAACCTATCTACTCTATCTGAAATAATATGGATAAGAAAGGGTGATCCGGAGAAGGTTCTCGTAGAGAAGGATAAACCGTTAATTCATTATTTTTACTGGAAATGGGATCTTTATAAGCCTGAAGACTATAACCTATAATGCTTATATCCAGTTCAAATCAAGAAATAATCGTTTCAAGATATCATTGGATTTTTACAATGGTTTGGAATAATGTAGTAAAGATTAAAGATAAAGCAGTTGCCGATTTCATCATAGGGGTCCATACTCCAATAATTCTTTGTCGCAAAACTAATGTGCTGATAGTGTTTGATATTAAAGATTTCGATCTAAAAAGTCAGCTTGCGCTAGACTTAATCTTAAGAATATTAAAAAGAAGGTATGGAAGACTTAAAGGAGTTTCAGAGAAAGAGGTCAAAGGATATTTAGATAAAATAACTATTGTTGATAGAATTGAAGAAAAGTATAAATTTGAGAAGGAGGGTAAGTACATTATATTGGTGGGTGTAGAACAAAATAAGTTAAATTAAGTATTAAATAAAGTGAGACAGTCCTTAAGTAGCGCAGGTAATTAGGTTTTCTCACAGCTTTTAGCCGCCACACGAGTCTAACCTCTTTTAAGTTATCCTTCAAAGCGATTTTTAACCTTCTTTCTCTTAATCCTGAAAACTATAAAAAATGCTCTAACGAGTAAGAATTAGGTAAATAAAATTAAAGAATTAAAATTGAAATAAACTAATCATCTGACTCTTCTTATTTACCTTCCTTATACTTCTTTAATGCTTGAAGAAATCCTATAATGACCAAAAGCCTATTCCTTCCAGAACTAAGTGCAGAACGTAGGCTCGCATCATCATCGCCTATTGCTTCAACAGGAGTTACAAAAGGAATGTAAATACCTTCTTTCAGCAGTTCATTTACAATTTTATTGGTAGTTTTTATCAACGAATTAATCTCCTTAATTATACCTTTACCATCTCTACTAATTATAAATGAAATTAACGTAGTTATTGCGACTAATAGAACTAATATTGTGGCAATCAAATATATCCAAAAAAATTCACCAAATCTGGTAAATGATATGAATAGCGAGATCAAGAAAGAAATTGCTAGAAGGATGCCCTCTAGTTGTTTAAGACGTACACTTTCTCTTTTCAATTTTTTAAGGTTTTCTATTTCAGGATTGGCTATTATACCATCTACTTCATTTAATAGGCGTTGAGCTTTTGGAAGAAGTGATTCAGCACGAGAAGCAAATGCTCTAAGTTTCTCTCTACTTATCAATATCTCTGCAGATTTTAAAGAAGCAGCATATCTATCTATTAATACCTTTTCATCCTCCATTAACTTAAATATATTACATACAGGTTGTATAAAGCAATTTTTATGATGTACTTTTAACCATTTCTGATTGTACTAAAAGCTAAACTCGCGTCAAAGTTTATCTTAATTCACCGATTTGTATTTAGTGAATAAATTATGTATCGGGGGTGTTACTAAGTAACAGGGGTGTATCTTGTCGGGTATTAAGAACTGAAGCAATCATAAATACCTTTGGGTTTTTCTTGCAATGATATTATTAGAATTAAAATTTTCCAAAAATATAAAAATTATCAGATTAAAACAATACTTATTTGCTAAGATTCTTTACAATTTCTTTGTAAACACAGCTCGAATCTAACCTTGAATAATTTTTTTCAAATAATTCGCGCATTTTAGCCATTATCGAAATCTAACTCATATTTTTGAATTCCCCTCTTATTTTAGGCTCTAAGCGTGGAATTTTGCAAAATTAGCTTCCCCAATGCGTAAAGCTTATAGTTTAAGCCGATTCAAAAGTTAGCGATTCCATTAAGGGAATTAAAAGAAAATTTTATGGTATTAATTATTTCTATGAATGAAAAATTCCTAAATTTTTTATTAATGAAACAATAAAATTGTTATAAATTTAAAATTTTAATTAAAAAATATACATGGAAGAATTAATAAAGAAACTTGAAGAAAGAGGAATTGATGCCATAGATGTTTTGCTAGATGCTTTAAGTAAAGTAGATCCGAGCGAGAGTGCTAAAGAAAGGATTAATCTAGTTGAAAAGTTAATGAAAGAATGCAATGATTATTTGAATCAGGGAGATCCGGTTCAAGCTTCAGAAAAAGCCTATAAAATTGCAGAAGAGATAGTTAAGGCTTTAGCTGAGAAATTTAAAACAACAGAATATGAAGAATTTCTGAAGGAAGGTGGTTGGTATATTTATTTATTAAGCAAGGCCAGCAAAACTCTTGCATTGAAATTAGGTGATTGGGTTATCGATGGTTGGAATTCCGCATATGATCTGCATGTTTGGGGTTTTCATGAAAGAAAATTATCTATAGATTATGTTAAAATAGGAATTAAAAAAATTGAAAAGATGTTTGAAGAAGCGTATAAGATTATTTATGAAAAATAAATTAATTAATTATTTAAAAATTTGAAATCTTATATTTAAATTAAGAAATGAAAACCGAACAGGCTATTGCCTAAGTTATACTCAAATATGGTGAAAAGACTGTTAAGTTTAAATGTCTTGTAGATACAGGTGCAAGCAGAAGTGTAATTTCAAAGAGGATTGCAGAACAGCTTGGAGCCTTTACTCCTTTAAAAAAGCCTTATGAGTTAAGAACGACTGATAAAGAGGAGAAGCTTAGAATTATAGGTTACTGTAATCTAGATATAATATTTCAGGGAGTTGAGGTAGCTGGTGGAGCGAGGTTTGAAGTTGCGGAAAATTTAAGAGAAAATTTGGATTTGATCATAGGAAGGCCAGAAATAGATGCTTGGGACATCATATTTGCTCCAGAAGGCCCGAAGCCGAGAAAGGTTCCAATAGAATTTGAGATAGTTTAATTATTGTGTAATCTAACCGAGAAATTTTGATATTAATGCTTAACTTATAATTGACTTTGAATTACAATTCCTATGTTTATTTGCTTACAAAATAAATTTGTTTTGATGGCCGTCGGCGAGTCATCAAATATGCTATAATGCATTTACTTAAGTTTTCAATCGAAGCTCATATGACTTCAACAAGTTTAAAATTACTCAATAGTTAAAACCTTTCCTTAATAAGATTTTCTCGATATCTTTATACATTTAACGATATCCTCTTCAGGAATTTTAGAGAAGAATTCTCCTAATCTCTTTGCAGCTTCTTTAGCTTCTTCAATTTTCTTCTTCCTTAATTCTTCTTCTAATGCCTTTCTTACAAC
>JAVVGP010000073.1:0-4662 GCA_032249055.1 Thermoproteota archaeon
CTTTTATTTTATTTGCTGCAATAGAAACTCCTGTTCCAGTATAGCATATTACTATACCTGTATCTGCTCTTCCTTGAACTACATCTTCTGCTACATTTTTAGCTACATCAGGCCAGGGTTCAACTTTATTGCTTAATAGAGAACCATGAATTATTACATTATATCCTCTCCTTTTCAATTCCTCGACTAAAAATTTAGCTACAGGATAAAGATCATCGCTTCCAATACTTACTGTTGTCATATTTAAAAAAATAAGTTAAGCGATAAATAAATTTAAAAAATTTAGTTAAATTTAAAGACCAAGAAAAGCTATATCTTCTTCTTTTACTTCAACAGACTCTTCTCCGTATATTCCTATTTCAGGCATATCTGGGAATTGTATATCATATTGTTTAATTCTTGCTTTAACAGTTCTTACAGCATTACCCCATATTCTGCTTTTTTCTTCAAATGTTAATACACCTAGACCTGCATCTCTTGCTATTTCTTCCATTTTCCTATGAATATCTAAAAATCCTTCAGGTAATTGCCAGAATTCACTTATTGGTTCAAATAAAATTGGTGAAAGAAAAACAAAACCTGCACGTAATTGTTTTGTTACAAACTTCTTATCTTCTTCGCTTAATGTAGGTAATCTTTTCTTCAACATATACCAAGTAAAAGCAAGATGTCTTGCTTCATCTCTATGTATATTTAAAAATACATCTCTAAATACAGGATGTCTTGCTCTTTCTGCCATGCTTTTGAATATTGTTGTTGCTCCTGTTTCAGCCATCATAAAAGAAGTAAATAGTATATGTAAAGGATATTTTACCTCTGCAGCTTTTACAAAGGCAGTCCAGTATCTTGATCCGTTATAATATATCCAATTAATTGCCTTTAAAACTTTTTCCTCAAGATCATTTCTTGGTTTCCATTTCCATGGCCAAAATGGACAAAGTCTATTAACGCAACGCATACAGCATTCTTCATGTCTTCCTTCATCAAATACCAAGCTTACAAATAAAAATTTAACAGGTTGTTCTGCATGTGTTTCATAAGCTTTTATAAGAGCTTTTGCAAACACAGGAGTTGCTCTTTCAAATGTTGCAAGAACAGAGAACCAATAACTTATAGCTATTTTTTGTATATCATCGTAATCTCTAGGATCCAGAGAATTCCAGTTAATATCTGAAGCATTCCATTGTTCTCTTTTAGCTTTTTCAAATAATTCTTCAAGCTCTACTGTTTCTATATTCCATTCAACTGGAAATACATTAGGTTGCTGTATTTGAGGTGCTTCTGGAATTGAAGGTAAATTTACTTTTTCCATATGCATACTTTTTTCTTATCTTATATATAAATTTTTACTTTTTTCTACAATTTTTTTTCTTTTATGGAATAATTTTCCTTTTTCTTATTTCTTTAATTTGGGACTTCATTATTTCAAGTTAAAATGAAATATTTATATTTATAAAAAAATAATATAATAATATATATGGAAAGGGAAAAAGGTATATTTAAAAGGAGAATATGGAGAATAAAGGGAGGGAGCTATATAACATCTTTACCAAAGGATTGGGTAGAAAAAAATAAGCTCGAAGAAATATACATAATTGAAGATTTTGATGGGAATTTAAAAATAATTAATCCTTTAACAAAAAAAGAAAAACATGTCATAATAGAGGTCGAGAAGTTTAAGGATCCTGCAACATTAGAATATGGTGTATTAACAAGTTACATGCAAGGAGCAGATAAGATCTCTGTTATTTCAAAAGATGTAATAGATCTGAACATCAAAAAAAGACTTAGAGATTTAAAAAATGAGCTTATAGGTGCTGATATAATACAAGACAAAAGCGACTCTATTGTTTATCAAATTTTACTGGATATATCTGCACATCCTATAAATGAAACAATAACAGGGTTTAATAGTTTTATTTCAGATATCCACAATGATACGGTAACTGCAATACAGGAATTTAATAAAAGATTGGCAAATGAAATTTTGGACAGGGTAAGAGATGGTGTTAGGAAATATAGGTTTATGATTAGACAAATAGCTATCGCTTCACAGGATGTACCTATTGCTAGAAAGATCGGAATAAATAATTATAGGCATACAATAATTTATGGTATTGCTGCTTCACATTTATATAGAATTTTATACCATACTGCTTCTGTCAACAATCATTTATTGCGACTTGAGGCTAAAGATGATGTAGCAAACGATTATATAATTAAAATGGCTGAGCATGCTGCCAGAATGAGAGACGATGCGGTAAACGCACTAGTTAAAAAGGATATACTTTTAGCAACAAATGTAATAAGACTGATGGGTATTCAGAGAAATCTAGAAGAAGAATTGCTTAACTATTTATTTACAGGTAAAGTTTCACAAAGAAATGCTGTAAGCTATTCAATGATGGGTAGGGAATTTAGAAGGGTTTCCGGATATGCTGTAGGAATTTCGGACGCTGTAGGAAACTTAGTGTTGGTACCTTAAAATACTTTAGAAAATATATTTAGAAGTGCTCGATCTATCAAAGTCTCTAACCAATTCATATCCCTCCTTTACTTTAATTTTTATTAGTAAATATTTTAAATCAGGAAATATTTCTAAAATTCCTTTATTTATCATTTGCGTTGTTATATGATCTTCGCCAAAAAATTCTTGACAAATATCAAATTCAATCTTAGTTACTAATCTTTCATCATATATTCCTAAACTATGTAAATATTCATGTAAAAGTACAACAAAAATATATGAATTAATTTTTCTTATGTCATCTGTTATTTGATATAATGCTTCTAATATAGTTCTATTAATAGCTATTAAATTAGAACCCATTATATGATAAGCTAAAATGTATTTCGGAGCATTAACAAGATATAAAGATAATCCGCCTCTACTTTTTTTAAATTTTTTATACACAATTTCTTTAACTAATTCAAATATATCACCAAAATTTTTACAAGAATATAATTTTTCTCTGTATTCATTTTCTTGCATGATAAAGGATTATTTTATCTTGTATAAATTTATTTCCTTTTTAAACCCCAGCTAATCTTTTTCTCAGGTATAACTTTAATTAAAGGAGCTTCTCCTTCATTCCATGGATCTTTCCTTACCCATAAAAACTTCTCATAAAATTTTTTGTAGACTTCTTTATATTCTTCTCCTCTTTCTAATATTTCAGCTTTACCTTCTATTACAACAGCTTTATTCCAAGGAGCTCTATAAACATCTATAACTAAGGCTACATTAGGGTTATTCTTTATATTATAATATTTTTTCGTTCCGTAATCTGTAAAAATATAAAAAGCATTATTTGCATAAATATAGCAAACAGGTACAACGTGAGGTTTTCCATCTTTACTTACCGTTGCTAGTCTGCAAACTTCATTGCTTAATATAAATTTTAACTCTTCTTCGGAAAAGCTTACCATTTGTTTAAATATTTACTCTTTTTGCTTTTATATCTTCTAAAATTTTCATTGCTGCATTATATCCTGGGATTCCTGATACTCCTCCGCCTGGATGTGTTGATGAACTGCATAAATAAAGTCCTGAAATATATGTAGAATAGTTGCTTAACTCAGGTAATGGTCTCAAATTGTAAAGTTGATCATGAGTCATATCTATGTGAAATATGCATCCTTGCGGAAGAGCAAATCTTCTTTCCAAATCTAAAGGAGATAAAGAAAAATATTTCAAAGGTTTAAAATTAGGAGCATAATTTTGTATAGTTTCTATTACGTTTTTGGCATAATCTTCTTTCATTTCATCCCAATCTTTTCTATAAGGAGTATATTGAACAAATAAAGAAAAAACGTGGTGATTTTTAACCGTTACTGAATCATCTACGCTTGATTGAATGTTTATTGAAACAAAGGGTTCCTTTGAAGGTTTGTTATTTATAGCATCTCTATAAGCCTTCTCAAGATAATCTAAGCTAGGTAATATAAGGGTTGAAGAAACATGTTGCGGGCCAAGGTTTTTACCCAATCCAACGTAATCTGGCAATTCTTCAATTATTCCTACAATTTTAAAGCATACACCTCTTGATTTTAATAATTCAATTCTTTTTCTTAGTTTTTTAGGAACATCTTCTAAAAGCTTTAGAAAAGTAGTTTTCACATCTGCATTGGATACAACTATCTTAGAATTAATTATCTTTCCATTTTCTAATTCGATTCCTTCAACTTTATTTTCTTTAACAATTATTCTTTTTACTTCTGAAGAAGTAAATATTTTGACTCCTAAATTTTCTGCAGCTTTTCTTAATGCATCTATTAATCCTCCCATTCCTCCTTTCACATACCCCCACGCTCCTTTTATTCCATTAACTTCACCCATTATATGATGGGCTAATAAATATGCGCTTCCAGGAGATGAAGGAGACAACATTGAACCTATTATTGCATCTTCAACCAAAGAAGCTTTAACTTCTTCAGATTCAAAATATTCATCTAAAATTGTTTTGGCATCCGATAAAAAAACCCTTAGAAATTCATTTACTTCTATGTCTTTAATTTCAAGATTAACTTTCTTGAAGAATTTAAAGATCTCCTCTATTTCATAAAGAGATAAGGGAGGATTAAGCGACAAAAAATCTAAGAAATCTACAAATATGCTCCAAAATTCCCTCCATTTATCATAATTTCTTGCATCATTTTTTG
>JAVVGP010000074.1:0-4622 GCA_032249055.1 Thermoproteota archaeon
ATCCCATAAAGGGAATTGAAAGTAAAATGAATTAAAAGATCTATTTCATGTATTTAGTTATTTTTTTATAAAAGCTTCTTTTAATAATTAAATACCAAATTAATAACCAAAAACCAAATATAGTTATACCTATTGTTAGATCTAAAATTCTAGATACTAGACCTTTTATTTCAGAAACTTGGCTTATTATAATAGCTATAATGAATGAAAAAAAAGTTAATAGAACCCAAGATAAAATTAATAAACTTAAAATATATGCAAGATTTCTTCTCATGCTAATTTAATTTGAGTTAAAAAATAAGTTAAAAATGCAAGTATTGAAGATACTAGGGATAATATAAAAAATATCAAAGCGACATCTTTTTCTTTTAAAGGACCTTCTGCTAAACATATTCTCATTAAAGTTAGAGGTGCTTCTTTTTTTAGCGAAGGATAAAGTAAGCCATTTTTTATTATTACAGGTTTTTCTTTAATTTGCTTTTTCTCTAAGAAATTTTTAACTGATGAAATGACAAAGAATCCATGCATTATAAATGGTAACATTGCTACAACTACTATAAATTCTAAACTATAAACAATTGCTATCGCTCCTAATAATCCTCCAATGAAAAAGTCACCGCAGTTTCCCATGAATGTTTTGGCTGGATACTTATTATAATAAAAGAAAATTAAAAGAGCAATGATACATGCTATTAATAAAGGAATTAGGCTTATTTTGTTAGAAATTAAAGAAACAAATATTAAAGTAAAAAGAATAGGTATTACAAGCAAAGGAGTAGAACCGTTTACTACGTTTAACATATTAACAGCGTTTGAAGTTATTGCTATTCCGATTGGTATTAAAAAAGGATAAATTATTGTAAGTGATGTTTTAGGAATAAATGGTAAGGAAGGATGCGGATCATAACTTCCTGTAATTAGTATAGGTATGGAAGCTAATAAAGTTAAAGTAGGCTTTATTTTACCTCCTAAATCTTTAATATCATCTATTATACCTATTATACCTGATATTAGTGCTGTTAATATTATAATTAAATATTTGCTATAGTAATTGGGTTCAAGATAAAATGCAAAAAATGAAAAAGCACTTATCATTATCATTAAAGGAATACCACCCATCTCTGCAACCTCAGGTTTTCCTTCTTTATGAATATCTTTGCCCACCTTACCTTTTTTATACATTAATTTTATCCATTTTTGTTGGAACAGAAATGTAATGAAAGTTAAGAAGATTAAGAAAATAATAAGTTCAAAGTATAGCATATTTTTAATTATTATTTTTTATTAAATTAAAGCTTATGCGGGCGCCGGGATTTGAACCCGGGCTCCCAGCGTGGCAGGCTGATGTCCTAACCAGGCTAGACGACGCCCGCTCTAAAATAAAAATTAGTTAATCATAATAAAAATTTAACATGCTCATCCAAATGCCTTTTCTTCATAAATTCTGAGCAACTCTAACTAATCATCGCATATTATAATTATGATAATAAAAAATAAATAATTTATAATTATTGTTAAAATCTTTTTAGAATAACTTCCTAAAGTGGAATAAGTTCAACTTTTACATTATATTTCTTACTTATTCTTTCCAATTTTTTCCTTGCTTTATGTTGAATTCTGGAATAGTAGTTTATAGGTACTTTAACTAAGAATCCTTCCTCTCTTCTCTCGATCTCCATTTCCGTTGTTGGCACATACTTTTTGATTAAGTTTATTATGTTATCCTTTATTTTTTCATCCGTTTCTGATTTCTTTATAGGTACAACAAAGGTTCTTTCACCAAAAACATATATTTCATATTCGACTTCTCCTGTCTCAAAATCCTTTACTAAAACTACAGGTCTTGTTAGATCTGCTTCAGTTAAACCTGCAGGTATTTTTACTGCAGTCTCAAGAGTATAGACCTTTTCAATAGCTCCATTTTTAATAAATATTACTGTATCAATTATTGAAGGGATCATTCCCAATTCTACTCTATTTATAAATCTTTGAATTGCATCTATTGCTGATGTAGAATGAATTACACCTACCATTCCTACACCTGCTAATCTTAAATCTGTGTATAATTCAAAATCTTTTGTATCTCTCATTTCATCAAATATTGTATAATCAGGTCTAGATAATAATAAAACGTCATGAAGTTCTTCAGATGTTCCATGAGTTTTAGATAGTTGGGTTATCTCAGGAGGTAATTGCATATCTCTAGGAGATTCTAGTGTCTTTATAATTTTATTTTTCCTGAAATAAAATTCTGCAAGTGCCTGTGCAAAAGTTGTTTTTCCCATACCTGGTGCTCCTGCAATTAATATGCCTTCAGCTTGCTTTTCCAATCTTTCTAACAATTTAGGAGAAATGTTATAATCTTCAAGTTTTAACTTTCTTATAGGTTTCACTATTGTTATCTCTATTCCATCAGATAAAGGTGGTTTAGTTAAAACTATCCTATAATGTTCAAATTGGGCAATCAAAGATGATTTTCTCTCTATTTCTTTGATGCTTGGATCTGCTGAAGATTTTGCTATTTCATAAATTTCTCTTGCAATGTTTTCTATTTCATTCCTTGTTAGAATGTTATTGCTAATTTTTTCCAATCTCCAGTTACCTGGTTTTCCACGTTTTACATAAGCATATGTTCCTTCTTTTAAATGTAAACTCATAACATCTTCTTTAAAATATTGAGCAAATGTAGGAATTCTTTTTCTTGGTTCAATGAATAAACATCTGATTCTTGAGGCATAACACATTTCTCTCAATATAGGATCTGAGGTTACAATTTGAGCACCTAACTCTATTGCTAAAGTTATTAAGAAATGGGCTTTATTTGATTGAAAATCTTCATAATTTAAACTTTTAGGCAAATAACTTGTTAATTCTATACTTATTTTTGGATAATCTTGAGCTATTTCTGATAACTTTAATAATGAAGCAGTTAACCCTCTTATTTCTTCGATATTTACTAAATTTTTAAAGTATACTGTATGAATGATTATTTTTCCTTCTGCGTTTATATCATACAATACTTCTTTTAATCTATCAATATCTATTACATCCAAATCAAGCAAATATTTGTTCTCCACTTTCTCAAACCAATTATTAAATGATTGTAATTTACTTTCTTATATTTTTATTGTTTCTATTCCCTTTTCTTTTAATTTATTTATTATGAATTGTTTTTCTTGAGATCTAATACCTTTCCAATCTATTAATGCTTTAGTTACTTTTTCTTTAGTTTTTTGTATTGGTTTTAAAATGATTTCTTCGTCTAGCTTTTGATTTTCTAAAGCATAAGAAGGAATTATATGTCCTATTGCATATTCGCTTTCTTTTTGCAGTGAAATAAAGGCAGGTGCATAATGAGGACCTCCGTAGCCTACAGTAGGAATATAAGATAAATTCATATTCGAAATTGCATCAAAAATGGATTTTGCTAAAATTTTTCCTGCCAACTTGTTATTCCAGTCTTCTTCAGAACTTCCTATCTCTACAAATATACAGGGTATTTTTTCTATATACGGACCATGATGGGTCACCTCCAAACCTATTCTCCATTTGTTTAACCTTTTATCAAAATTTTCGTTAATTTTTAAAAAGATATTTTTCATCAAAATGGCAGAGGTATAGCATAACTCTCTTTCTTTACCTCCAAACAGTGTTTCGCTTGAAAAATTTCCTATCGCATGTAGATAAAATCCTGGAATTTTGCTTTCGGATTTATGTTTAGATAAAAAGATAAAATATTCTCCAGTTATTTTCTCATCCAAATTATCGTAAAATATTAACTCTTTATCTGTTTCAAAAATTATTATTTCATTTGTTATTTTGTAGATTTTTTCGTTTTCGTTAAAATGTATCAACTCTGAATAACCGTTTTCATTAATAATTGATTCCTTTATATTAATTGAGGCTGGATCTCTAATGCTGCTTATTAGCACGAATTTAGCAGATATATTCAAGGGTTCCATTATTGAACTATTCAAACCATTCGAATAAGTAATAATTTATTTTCTTTTTTTCGGTGTCTACCGAGGTTATTAACAGCTTTTTCCTTACGCTATGAGTTAGTCTTCCTGCCCTAATTATTTGCACATCGCTAAATGAGCTATCCTTTCTTAATACATCTACTAAAAAAGGTGCATGATCTAAGCCAGGTCCATATTCATAAACCATAAATGTTACTCCATATTTCATGCCCGGTTTTATTACATAACCTTTATTCCTAAGATCTTCATAGACTAAATACTTTTCTTCAAAGAGTTCTATATACTTTTTTCCTTCTTCAATTATTTCTTTTTCACTTAATTTTTTACCTTCAATATCATAAACTTCTACTTTGTTTGTTTTTACTAAGTATAATACTTCATAAAAATTAAATTGCATTTTAGCTGTAAATATAGGTGTCTTAGGTTTTCCAATGCCTATAGGTCTTCCATAAAAATTTTCTTTGTATAGCAAAGGCGCTTCATTTTCATTAAATCCTATAAAATAGCCATTTGAATAAATCAGCTTTATTTTCATTATAGAATTTATATTATCATAATTTTTTTAAAATATATACTTAATGAGAAAGAGAAAATTGTTTAGGAATTTGATTATTGTTCTCATTATAATCGCTTTTTTTCTTA
>JAVVGP010000075.1:0-4617 GCA_032249055.1 Thermoproteota archaeon
ATTAAATAAAAGAAATATTCATAATATTTTCTAAAGTCACTAATTGTTCTATATTCATTTTGATTCAAAGAATAAAGATTCCATTCTTAGAATAATTGAATGAATTATAAATGAATTATATATAAAAATTTTCACAAAAAAAGTAAAATTTTTATACAAAATTTTTTTAAAAAACTTGAATGAAAGAAAAAATAACGAAAGATGAGTTCGCTAAAGTAATTATTCAATCATTAAATGATATTCTTGGTTATGATACCACACAAGCTTTAATTTTTCATATTTGTATAAGAAAAAAATTTAACAAAGAGGAAATTTCAAATAATCTAGATAAAGTATTGGTATGTTTAGAAGAACTATTTGGATGGGCTTCTGAAACAATTTTTGATGATATTATATTTAAACTAAATGTAAATCACGGTATTAGAATAAAAGATAAAAAAGAATTAATTGATCTTGCTAAAGAAGTAGTTAAATCAGGCTAACCTTTATTTTCCTTTCACCTATATCAGTCAATTTTATATTTGTAAGCCATATTGTTTCAAAAGGAGGTTTCAAAGATGTTCTAATTCTTAATTTATCTTGATAAATATGATCTATTACACCAAATCCCTTAATTTTTCCTTCTTTTTCTATTCCAATAAACATTTTTTCTAGAGCTTTTGTAGATACTCCTATTTTCTTACCAATAGAATCAAATATTATTATTTCTTCATAAGAACTAAAAACGTTGGAAGAATACTCTCCATCGAATTTTATACCCAGGAAACCAATTTTTACTTCGTTTAAATTCGCTGTAGCTTTTTCAGCCATAACCAAATATCTAGAATATTGCATTTCTCTTCTGGCAATTCTAATTATTTTACTTTTGTTAATTCCAACAGGCTGTTTTAAAACTGCAATTTTGTTTCCAAATTTTTCAGCAAATATTTTAGCTAAATTATTACCAGATGTAATGAATATTAAATCTGGATTAACTTCCTTTGCCAAATTTAATTTGTATTCTATTCCTCCGTTATCAACATAACCATCTGTATTTATTATTATCAAATCTGAATCTTTCACGTAATTTAAAGATTCAACTATTCCTTTAATAACATACTTTTCAAAGCCAGCTACGTTAATTATACCAACTGGATATATATTATCTGCAACTACATCTCTTAGATCAAATATTTCTTCTTTAATTATTTTACTTCCTATGAATGCAGGAGGGGTCAAATCTGCTTGTCCAACATCTCCATCTATTATACCAACCTTTAAATTTTTTTCTGTGGCTAAATTTGATAAATAAGAAGTTAAGGTTGTTTTACCTGAATCTGTGCTGCCCAGAATCAATATTTTCTTTATATCTTTACCGAAACTATCCACATATTTTTTTACATCATTTTCCCATATTTTACAGCCTATATTTTCTGTTTGAAATTCATAAGAAGCCTCGCTTCCCAATAAAAGTTTAACTGATGCATATTTTGGAGTTTCAAAGGGCAATACCCTTCCCTTTCTAACAATAACAGGATAATCTTTGATTTTCCTTCCTAAGCAATAAACTTCACCTTCAAACCTTCTTACAGATGCAGGACCACTTACCAATAAAGTCTCATTTCCATGAATTACCAAAATTTCTTCACGCATTCAATTTAAATATAAAAATAAAAAAAGAAAATTTTTTAAATTATTCTTTTTATTCTTTAAACTATTCCAAGTTTTCTTGCTATTTCAGTTAATATATCATTTATTTGTTTTAAGAAATCATTAAAGGAATTTACTGCATTATTTGAAACAGAATTAAAGTAACTTTGTATGCCCATTAAAATTCCTGCAACTATGCTTAATATTATTGTAAAAGCAACTGCTGCAATTCCTAGCAAAAGTCCTTCTTCTACTAAAGGAGATCCTCTTTTGTTTTTTAATATCTTTTTCATGAAATATTTTAGCAAAAAGGTATAAAAATTACCAATTTTACTCTTTAAAAATTTATAAATTTCTTAAAGCTTAACTTTTAAAATTTTACCATTTCTTGGAACATTCAGATGTGTTTGTCCTTTTATTTTTCTTATATAACCTGTAACTATAATTTTATCTCCTACAGCTACTTTATCTACTTGCTCACCCCATAGATTCAAAATGATTGTCTCATAGCCATTTTTACAAATAGCTTGAGAATGTCTCTTATAACCCCATTTTGTTAATATTTCTTCTTCTTTTGTTTTATCTATTACTTGTAAATTTAGGGTGATCATTTTATTTTCGAACATAATAAGTTTAGGAAAAATACTATTTAAAATCGTATTTTTGTTTTTTTGGTATTACAAAAGTATTTATATATACAAAATTTAAATTAAGTTTTAAATAATAGAAAAATAAATTGTTTAATTAATTAAAATGAAATTTCGTATAAAAGAATTTAAACTAAGTGGTAGATTTACAAAGGTAGCCAAAGAAGATATCGAAGCACTTAATCTTTTATATAACAAAGGTATAAGGGAAAGCATACTCAAGGTATACCAAGAATTAGAAAGTAAAAAAGTAAAAATAACTTATACTGATTTAAAATATAGATTTAACCAATTTTTAAAAAAAGAATATTTAGATATGTATTTATATTATGACTTAAATCTTCTAGGTTTAGAAGAAATTATAACTATTTTTAAAATTTCTCCATGCCAAACTAAAGCTTTTGAAGAAATATTAGATAGCAATCCATATGTAACAGGATTATTAAGAGGAATAGCAGGAGAAAATACTTATGTTGTTCAATCGTTTGTTCCTTTGGAAAATAAAAAGGAGTTTGAAGAATTTATGCATTTAATTAAAAATTCCAAAATTGTTAAATCATTTAAAGATTATTCTGTTGAAGAAAATATAGGTAAATCTGTTGGATTTGACTGGTATGATTACAAAAAAGGAACATCGATATTTAATTGGGAAGAATTAGTTAAAGACATCACATCTAAAAAGTATGTTGGTGAATATAAAACTACTTTAAAATATTTGTATCCTTATGATGAAACAGATATAAAACTGCTTGAATTCTTACATCAGAATCCTTTAATAAAATTTAAGGAAATATCTGAAAAAATTAAAGTATCTATTCCATTAATTAAGTATCATTACTCAAAGCACATAATACCGAGCAAAATATTGATAGATTTTATATATCTCTTACCATATTGTAAAGAAGATATTAAGAACTTAAGTTACTTGTTTGCTATCTTTAATTTTGAAAGCTACGAATATAGAAATATGTTCATAGAGGCTGTAAAAACAAAACCATTTATATATTCGATGGCTACGATTAAAAATGCCCCTGTAGTTTGTTCATTCTTAATAATTCCTCATAGAGAATTAAAGAATCTTGTTAGAACTTTAATTATACTAAGTGAAAATAGAGTCTTATCAGATTTTGAAATTGTTGATGTAGATGTAGTAAATTCAAAGACAAAATATATTCCATTTAACTTATACAAAGAAAAATGGATATATCCACACGAAGAAATAATTAATAAAACAAAAGAAATATTGCTAAAAGTTAAATGAAAAGTTTAACAGAAAAAATTGAGACAGCTTTAAAAATTCTTAAGGCTGCAAAATATGATTTCTATGAAGCGAACTTATTGTTAGCAAAATTCTGTGAAATTTATGACCAAGAATTAAAAATTTTGAAAGAAAGTATTGAAGAGATGGATTCCGATGAAAAAGTTAAAGAATTAAAAATTCAAATTGAAAAGATGGAAAAATTGTTGAAAGAAATTCTTGAAATATTTAATAGATATTCGCAAAGTATTGAAGATTTTTTAAATAAAATAGAGGAAATTAAACAAAAGCTTTAACTATTTCTTCTTCTTTTTCTCTTCTTCTTTCTTCTTTATTTCCTCCTTTTTCTCTTCCTTCATTTCCACCTGTTCAACTTCAACCATTATACCTAAAAGTTCTTCGAATATTTGATTTACAAACCTTATGTAAGAACCTCCGTATCCCAAAAAAGCTCCTGCTTCTTCTTTATTAATTTTAACTCTTAATCTTGGTCCTGCAAAATCAACCTCCGCAATATGCTTATGTATCCAAGGAATTGGATGAATTGCTCTTATCCATTCTTTAAAATCTAAACTAAAGATTATTGTTCTTGTTTTTTTACCTAGACTATTTTCTATTTTTTGAATTCTTTCACCTCCTTTGCCAATAAGTCTTCCAGCTGTTTTTGTAAATATTATAACTTCAGGACATGTTTCTCCTTTAATGTTTAAGCTATTTTTTAACTTTGAAGTATCCATTACAGTTACAATATCTGCATCTGGTGCATGCGTTAATATTGTTTCAATAATTTTTTTATCTTCATTACCAAGATTTCTACTTCTTAACATTAATTCTACAAGTAACCTTAAACCTTTCTTTGCTCCTGGTCTTATTATATCTTTAAGGCCAAGGTCAACAACTTTAGCTTTTTCTTCACTAAGTAATATTTCCCTAATTATTGAAGAAGGGTCTTTTTCAACTCTTTTTAATCTTTGAAATACAGGATCCCCTGCTACAATTAATCTACTATTATTTCCTATTCTAATTAATACTTCTATTATACTTTCAGCAGGTATATTTTGAATATCATCAATAAAAACTAAA
>JAVVGP010000076.1:0-4562 GCA_032249055.1 Thermoproteota archaeon
GAAAATAAGCCATATCCATAATGATAGGATATTTTATCCAATATTTAAATATTTTTAAAATTGGTAATTAATTTAAAATACATAAATATGATGATGAAGGAATTGGAAAAATTGGAAGAAATTGCTCAGCCTTCAGAAAAGGGAGCTAAACCTTCATTCAATTATGTTGAAATTATTAGAATGATTAGAATCATAGGTATGCGGAAGATTGTCTCAAGAAAATTTATTACTGAAGAATTAAGAATAGGAGAAGGCAGTGTAAGAACAATGATTAAAAGATTAAAAAGAGAAGGTTTCATAACTACGATAAAATCTGGAGCTATTTTAACCAAAAAGGGAGAGAAAATATTCAATATATTGGACTCTGTAATTATTTATGAAAGCAAATTAGAAAGCGAAAAATTAGGAAAATTATCATTAGGTAAGAAAAATTACTGTATCATTCTTAAAAATTTAATTACTAAAGTTAAAAGCGGAGTAGAGGAAAGAGATATTGCATTAAAATTTGGTTCGGAAGCTTTACTTTCTATAATATATAAAGATGGGAAATTTATGTTTCCTGATGGTTACATTTTGAATTACGAGTACAAGGAAGCTTGTGAATACTTATCCAACTTTACAAAAGAAATAAAAGAAGCTTTAATAATAATTTCTTTTTCAAATAATGAAAAAGGAGCTATAAATGGTTCTTATGCTGTGGTCTGGAATCTATTAAAAACAACTTTAAAATGATTAAATATAAAAATAATAAAAAATAATTATTATATTAGCTATTATAATACTAACTAAAAATACTACATATAATGTTAATGATAAATCATCATTTTTATTTATAAAGTTATAAATTAAAACAATTATTAATAAAGATAAAAAATTAAAGAAAATTAAATACCATGATAATCCTTTTATAAAAAGTATAAATGAAAAAGGTAAAAATAAAGCAAGAATTTCATAATATTTTTTAATTTTAAATAATTTCAAATATATAGGAAAAATGATTAATAAAATTATTCCTGAATAAACTATTATAGGATTTGCTGTAAATATTTGATAAGCTCTACCATCATAAACCAAATAAAACCATGGATTTATTATTAAATAATCATAAAAATCATAATTAAAATGCCAAAGTAAATGATAACTTAGCATCCAACTTTGCAGAGCTAAGAAATCATGAAAATTATGCGAACCATAATCTAAGAATCTATACTCAGGTGGCAGTATCCCTTCATTAGAACCAAAATGAAAAAAGTAAGGAATGTAAGATAAAAAGTATATTAGAAAAATGGTTATGAATAAAGAAAAGGAAACTAGAAGTCTTTCACTATTTTTTTTAAAGTTAAATATGCATAATAAAATAATCGAGATAATTAAAGGAAAAAAAGTAAGCTTTGTGGATATGCTTAGACCTACAAATAATGAAAAAAAGAAAAGCTTCTTATATAAATCATTAATATAAAGATAAAGAAACAATCCTAAAAGCGAGAAAAACATAGCAAAACCATCCAGCATGATACTCCTTGAAATAGAAAGATTTAGTGGTTCCAATGCAAAAATTAGTGAAGAAACTAAAGCTAAACTTTCTTTTACATATTTTTTAAATATCTTATAAACTATGGGTATTTCTAAAGTTCCCAATATTGCACTTAAAAATCTTACACCTTCGACGGTGTTTCCAAAGATTAATAATGAAAGAGCTACTAAAAGCTTTCCAAGTAAAGGATGTTCGTAATTTAAATGATTTGGAAATTCTATATGAAAAACATTATTTACAAATTGCGAATATAAGGGAATACGTTGATCATAAGCATAATAAAGAGCTGTTCTATAATAAACTTCTTCATCAGGTAGGAAAAAAGGTCTAAAGTTTAAATTATATATTCTCAGGAAAAAAGCAAGGATACAAATAGCTAAAAGTATTATTATGGTATCTTTTTTCATAATTTTATCTCCGTTAAGACATCATAAATTGAAGGATGAGAGAATATGTGGCTGGAAATTTCATCTATTCTGACTTTCTTTTCAATTAAATAAGAAATAATATTAATTATTTCATTTGCTTTGTTTGAAATACATGAAGCACCTCTTATCACATTTTCCTTGTCTAAAATGATTTTTAAGTAGCCATAATCGCCAAATAAAACATTCCTGATATTTTCGTTTAAATTTACTTTGATAATCTTATATTCACTTTTATCTTTAACATCCTTTTCTTTTATGCCTACCGAAGAAATTTGAGGTTGAGTATAAATAGTATAAGGAATAACTTTTCTTTCAAACTTATTGTATTTGCCAATAGCATTTAAGGCAGCAATTTTTCCATGAAACTTAGCTAAATTGGCTACACCTGCACCAATTACGTCGCCTGCAAAAAAGAATTTTTTATTATAAGATAAAAATTCATCATATCGCAAATTACCATTATTAAATAAATGTATGTTTTCTAAATTTGGTTTCCAGCCAACACATGAAAATACAGCTTCACATTTAATATTTAAATTTTTATCAGTTTTTACAAAATATTCTTTATTATATTTATCAACTTTTATAACTTTTTGAGAAGTATAAATTTCAACTTTTTTATTATTTATTAAATAATTATAATAGTAAAAAGAAATATCTTCATCTTCAATGCTTAATATTCTATTTTTTTGTTCAATTAATATAACCTTTACACCTAAATTAGAGAATATCTCAGCAATTTCTATTCCTTCAGGCCCAGCACCAATTATTGTTACGCTGTTAGGTAGATCCTCGAGGTTTAAAATTGAAAAACTGTATAGAATATTCTCATTGCCTAGTATATTAGGCGTAATAGGCTTAGAACCAAGGCAAACTATTACTTTATCTTCTTTATTTAAAAATATCTTTTCATTTTCTATCTTTAAATACTCTTTATATACATTTACTTCCTTTTTATCAAACTTCACATTTAATTTTGATAATATTTTTTCATAATAAGCCCTAGCAGATTTAATTCTTGCGTTTAATTCTTTCTTAATTAAAGAAAAATCCTTTACCTTACTTGAAAGGTCAATTAAAAGCTTTGAAGGAATACATGTCAAATTGAGATAATTTCCTCCAATATTTAGCTTGTCAAAGAGAAAAACATCAAAACCTTCATTCGAAGAGACAATGGAAGCTTCCAGTCCAGCTATACCAGCTCCTAAAACATATATTGCCATACAAAAATTATTCGTTTAAATTTTATTTTAACGTTAATTATATTATGGAACCAGAAGAATTGGTAGAGAAAGTCAGATCAGGCTTGGTTAAACTTTATGAAATAGAAAAGTTTACTGATAATGATGTAAATAAGGCTTCTGAAATTAGAAGAAAATTCTTAGAAAGAGAATTAAATATTAAGCTGGAACATTTAGGTAGGTATTCAATTGATTTAAATCAAACTTTAAACAGAAATATTGAAAATGCAATAGGATGCGTCCAAATTCCAGTAGGCATTGCAGGACCATTAAAAATTAATGGTGAATACGCAAACGGATTATTTTATGTACCATTAGCTACTACGGAAGGAGCATTGGTAGCAAGCATAAACAGAGGATGTTCTGTAATTACTGCTTCAGGAGGAGCTTATACAAAAATATTATATGATAAAATGACAAGGGCTCCTTTATTTAAAGTGAAAAATATATCAGAAGCTGTAAGATTTGTTCAATGGGTAAAAGAAAAATTTGAAGAAATTAAAATAAAATTTGAAGAAGGCTCTAGACATTTAAAGTTAATAAATATTCATCCATGGATAATAGGAAGAAATGTTTGGTTAAGGTTTGAAGCTCAAACAGGAGATGCAATGGGAATGAATATGGTAACAATTGCTACAGATAGAGCTTGTAAATATATTATTGAGAATTTTAAAGAAGCTAAATTAATAGCTTTAAGCGGTAATTTATGCACTGATAAAAAACCAGGAGCCATAAATTGGTTATTAGGCAGAGGTAAAACAGTTTTAGCAGAAGTAACAATACCAAGAGATATAGTTAAAGAAAAACTTAAAACTACGCCTGAGGAAGCACAAGAAGTTGCTTTTAAGAAAAATATATTAGCAAGCGCATTTGCTCATGCATATGGTTTAAATGCTCATATAGCTAATATTATAGCTGCAATTTTCTTAGCAACAGGACAAGATGCAGCACAAATAACCGAATCAGCTATGGGAATAAGTTATGCAGAAGTTGATGAGGAAGAGAATTTGTATGTTTCGGTATATTTACCTTCATTAGAAATAGGTACAGTAGGAGGAGGAACAGGATTGCCTACTCAAAGAGAAAATCTCAGGATTTTAGGATGTGAAGGAGGAGGAAAAGAGGCTGGATTGAATGCTAAAAAATTTGCTGAAATAATCGCTGCTACAGTATTAGCAGGAGAGATATCATTATTAGCTGCTTTAGCTGCTGGACATCTTGCTCAAGCCCATATTAGATTAGGAAAAGGTAAATAATTTATGCTTTATTTAATAAAACGAATAATAAGAAGGAATATTAATTCTTGGTTAAAACCAAGAGTATTCTTATTAGAATATGAAATTAATTACGATATTGGTG
>JAVVGP010000077.1:0-4538 GCA_032249055.1 Thermoproteota archaeon
TTTAAGATGAAATTTGATAAAGAGATAGTAAAAAGAAAGATAGAGGAAATAAAACCAAAATGGGAAGCAGAACTAAAGCCATTTCTTTTAACAGAATTAACAGATTTTGAGGTTGCTGAGGGGTTTGTAAAAAGAAAACTTGGAATTGAGTAGTTAAAATTAACAAGAGAAACTTTTTGAAGTATAAATTTCAATTTTCAATAAACTCTTTAAATGATAGAATAAAATCAACAAACAATAGAAAAAATCTTTGAGAGATGAAATAAATAACAGAATAGAATCTTTAAGAAATGAGATAAAAAATGAAATGACATCTTTAAGAAATTAAATGAGAAGTGAAATCAATAGTTTAAGGAGTGAAATGAACAATGGAATAAACAAGATTGATAGAAAGCTGAATAATCGATTCCTTTGGCTCTTAGAAGTGCAAATATCAACATTTGTTGCTATAATTTTAACAATATTACTTAAATAATCTTTAATTTTTTAATTTAGTCTTTTAATAAATTATTGCAATCAAATTATTCAGCAAATCTTATATACCTCTTATTTTTTAATTCCATTTTTTATACAATTATTTCTTCAATTCTTGCATTTAAACTTAAAGATGTACATTTATTTTTAATACTTATACAATAATTTTATAAAACTTTAAGATAAGAAAGAACTTTTAATAATGTTTTAATTAGCAAGCATGAATGTACTATTAGTGTAGGAATAACGAAGAGTTTAAGAGAAAGATGACTAGTAACTATATGACTTATCTTTCTGTGGTTTGGATGTTATGATCATTTTATATAAATCTAAAAAAATTAATTATTCAAGTAAAAAAATAAATTATTTAAATTTACTTTGTTTTAATTTTTCTAATAGCTAAAACTAAGGATCCCAAAATTACAATTATAACTATTATTATAATAATTAATTCTATGTTAATAGGTATTGCTGCTGAAGGAGATGTTGAAGGAGTTTGAGTTGTAGTGATTAGTGTTGTGGTTGTTGTAGGGCATGGTTTAGGAATAGTTGGTGATGTTATTGGTGAAGTTGTATTGGTTAGTGTTGTCGTAGGAGGGCATTCTTCTGTTATTATTGGTGATGTTACTAGTGAAGTTGTTGTGGTTGGCATTTGAGTAGTGGTTATAGGTGAAGTGATTGGTGATGTTGTTACAGTAGTAGTAGGGATAGGTGATGGTGTTAGGACTAGTGGGGGTATAGGCCTAATATGCTTAAGATAAGGATAACCATTATTAATATTAGGATTAATATCCCAAATATCTTCATTTCCTTTATCATCGTAAGGATTACCAACGAAATCCCATGGTGAATCTAAACCTTTGCTCCATGCTTTATCAGTATATGTTCGAACGTTTTTCATTTCTTCAGTTGTTTTTCCAGTTCCACTAGCACTTCTTGTTAATCCAGAGGTTTGTATATCCCAGAAGGAACTCTTTGCCCAACCAATAGTATTATATCCTCCATCGAATCCACCTACATAATAACCTTTCCCACTTACAGATCCAGTTGAATAACTATAATATATGCTTGCCTGATTAAATCCAACAAATCCACCTACATAATCACCTTTCCCAGTTACAGATCCAGTTGAATAACAATTACGAATAGTCACAGCAGCAAATCCAACAAATCCTCCTACATTCTCTTCTCCATATACAGATGCATTGGAATAACTTTCCTCTACGAGGTAGCCCCAAATCTCTCCAATCAATCCTCCTACATTCTTATTTCCATTTACAGATCCAGTTGAATAGCTGTAGCTAATAGCTACTCCCCAACCATATCCAATTAATCCACCTACAGCATAATTTCCATTTACGGATGCGGTTGAATAACAATTAAAAACACTGGATGGTATCTTTTTATCTCTATCTCTATAATCACCATATCCAATCAATCCTCCTACATAATAGTTCCCAGTTACAGATCCAGTTGAATAACTATAATATACTGAATCATAGTTAGTACCAATTAATCCACCAACAGTAACATTTCCATTTACAGATGCAGCTGAATAAGTATTATTAACCCAATACCAATTAACTCCGATTAATCCACCTACAACTTTCTTTCCATTTACAGATCCAGTTGTATAAGTATAGTTGACTTTTCCATAATTAACTCCAATTAATCCACCTACAAAATTTCCTGTACTTGATATTTTTACATTTTCCAATCCTACATTTTTTATTGCATATGGTGCGTTGGCTACATATCCAAAAAGTCCCACATAATCTCTCGTTGTATTTATATACAAATTGTAAATTTTATATCCTCTTCCATCAAATGAACCTGTAAATGGGTTATCTTTATCTCCTATAGGCTCAAATCCTTGTCCATTGTTCCAATATTTTGTTTCTGAAGCATCGATATCATTTCCAAGAACATAATGAGCTTTAAGATCATATTTCATTTCTTGTAGCTGTTTTACATTTGTAATTACATAAGGATCCTTCTGTGTACCACTTCCTTTACCGCTAAAACGATTTTGTGCTTCAATTTTAGGAATAAAGATTAAGAATGTTGAAGTTAGAAGTATTAAGATTATTCCTAAAGCAAATAACTTTTCCAATTTTATTCTTTTCATAATAGAATAGATTTTAAGGTTTTTGCTATGTTCATTAGGCTTGTTCATGTTTAAATAATATCCTAAAAATATTTAAATTTATCAAAAAGAATAACTAAACATACAATAATATGCATTAAACAAGCTTTTATGAAGAAGTAATCTAAAATTTTAACTTGAAAACTAGAATTTGTTCATAAAATGACTTTTATAATTTAATAATTAAATATAAGGATGCTTACCTCAAGTATATAAGTTTAAATTATTAGGATAATATTCTATGTTAGCTTACTTCTCAAAATATCCTCAATTTGTGGAGCTATCTCATTTACTGCTGAACTACAAAAAAGCTATCACCAGAAATTTACAGCGAACTTATGGCATCTCTCTCTTAAAACTTACTGCTTTATCTGGCGTTCAAAATCCATTCGTGCTACAAGTTGATGAAAAAAGTTAGCATTTGAACTTTTGAGCTTTGTTAAATCCCTTGAGAAAGTAGTTGAAGAATAAAAAAAGAATCAATAATTAGGGTCTCTAAAAATTAAAAATAATTATTTTTTGCAGCAAAAGATTTGATTTTTTATTATAACCGTAAGTTACTTAGGGGGCGTAAGTTATAAAAATATTTAAATATAACAAAGGAATATTATATAAGGGACTTACGGGGCATAAGTTATGCTTTTCGATCCTGATGTAAAGATAAATAAGAAAGACCTCTTTGATAGAGAAAAAGAACTCAAAGAGATTACAAATGCTATTAAGAGTAAAGAAAGGTTGATAGTCATTTACGGTCTTAGGCGTGTTGGCAAGACTAGTCTAATCAACGTAGCACTAAGAGAGCTTGGAGAACCATTCGTAATAATTGATGTTAGAGCTCTGTACTTTGAAAGCGGTTTTAAAATTTCAGCTGAAAGCATTCTTGTTGATGAATTTCTCAGGAAGCTTAAGGAATATAAGGGATTATTTGAGAAGTTAGGAGATAAATTAGCTGAGCTAATATCAAGGATAGAATCAATTAGCGCTGGTCCTCTAGAAATAAAAGTAAAAAAGAGCAAAAGACCTCGATTAACAGTTATGTTAAATGAAATAAACAGTTGGTGCGATAAACATGGAAGAATATTTATAGTTGCTTTTGATGAGGCACAATACCTTAGATTCTCTAACAAAAGATTTGATCTCCTGCTATCTTGGTCAATTGATAATTTAAAAAATATATTTTTTGTAATTACAGGTAGCGAAGTTGGTCTGCTTCGCGATTTTCTTAAATTAGATTCTGAGGATTCGCCATTAAGAGGTAGGGTAAGGAGGGAAATATTTTTAGATAGATTTACTAAGGAACAAAGCATGGAATTTCTTAAGAGAGGATTCGCTGAGGTAGGAATGAATATACTAGAATTGGAAATCGAAGAAATAATAAATGAATTAGATGGTATTCCTGGTTGGTTAACGCTTTATGGTTACTATAGAACCGTAAGAAAGCTTAATCACAAAGAAACTCTTAATAGCGTTATCGAAGAAGGCTCCGCAATTGTACTTTCAGAACTTAGAAAAATAATTGAGAATTCTTGGGCTAGATATGTAGCAATTCTAAAGGCTATTGTCTCAGGACTAAGAAGATGGAAAGATATAAAAGCATACGTAGAGTTACGAACAGGTTCGATACCAGATAATAGATTCAGCGAGCTTTTAGAGAAAATGGTTAAGTATGGTTATGTTAAGAAAATTAATGGCGAGTACATCATAGAAGACCCCATATTAAAGTATACTATCATAAACAAGTTATAATTGTTTATAACTTATTGAAATAACTTAAGAAAACTCTATACTTATTAACATTTTTACTTAATTCTTATGATATACAAAGTTCATTTGGCAATATATTGCTTTATTGTTTTAAGCTAAAAACTCTCAAATTCTTTTCATTTCACCATTCTCAATTAAATAATGATAACTTGCA
>JAVVGP010000078.1:0-4522 GCA_032249055.1 Thermoproteota archaeon
ATTAAGAGTTTATGAACACCATACAGTTAGTAACATATATTTGGCTTTTATTGCTACTTTGATATCTGCAATTACAGCATTCGTAATAGCATTTTATAAATTAACTTTAGCAAAAAAATTTGGGTTATTATCTTTAAAAGCTGATGCAATCAATTCTATTAAAGATTCATTAGGATCAATTGTAGCAATATTTGGATTAACGTTAACCGGATTTAACTATGCTATATTTGATTTAATAGCAGCTCTAGTAATATCGGGCTTAGTTTTTTATGCGAGCGTCATAATAATGAAAGAGAGTTCTTTAGTATTACTTGATGCATGTCATAATCCTGCATTGCATGAAAAAATTAAGGCGTTAACAAAAAATATATCATTAATAAAAAGTATAGGAGAAATAAAATTAAGAAAACTAGGAACAGGTATTATTGCAGAAATTACCGTAGAGGTTGATGGAGAAATAAAAGTTCAGCAATTAAAAGAAGCATTAAGATTGTTTGAAGATATGATTAAAACAAATATAAAAGGAATTACTAAAGTAAATTTATCAATAAAGTATTGAAAAAATTATTTTTAACCTAATAATATTTTTGCATGAGCTGCAGCCAACTTTGCCACTAAAATCCTGTATGGCGAAGCGCTAACATAATTTAATCCAGCTTTATGTAAGAAAAATATTGAATCGTAATCGCCTCCATGCTCTCCACATATTCCTATTTTAAGATTTGGATTAGATTTTCTTCCTTTTTCTACTGCAATTTTTATCAATTCTCCTACTCCTTCAATATCCAAATTTTCAAAAGGATTTTTGCTTAAAATTCTTTTTTCAAGATATACTGGTAAAAACTTATTCTCTGCATCATCTCTACTAAATGAGAAACATGCTTGGGTTAAATCATTGGTACCAAAGCTGAAGAAGTCTGCAATAGTAGCAATTTTATCAGCAGTAAGACATGCCCTAACTGTTTCTATCATTGTACCAAATTTATAAGGAATTTCAATTCTGTAAATTCTTTTTATTTCTTCATAAGCAGATTCAATTGCATTTAATTTTACGTATAGCAACTCATTATAATCTGAAACATTTGGTATCATTATTTCTATATCTACGGGAATTTTTTCCTTCATTAATTCATAAGCTGCTAAAAATATTGCTTTAGCTTGAGTCTTATATATTTCAGGATAAAGAACTCCAACTCTAACTCCCCTTTGACCCATCATAGGATTAGCTTCGCTCATCCTTTTCACTATATTATATAGCCTCTTAAGTTCTTGTCTTCTCTTTTCATCTTTAGTTTCATACAATTCAATCAATATTTCCTCAGGTTTGGGTAAGAATTCATGAAGAGGAGGATCAAATAATCTTATAGTTACAGGGTAAGGAGACATGATTTTTAAAATCTCTTTAAAGTCTTCCTTTAGCATAGGTAAAAGTTCTTCTAAAGCTTTTTCTCTTTCTTCTTTATTTTCAGACATAATTACCCTCTTAAATATTTCTAGTCTTCCTGGAGCTCTAAACATTCTTTCAGTTCTTAATAGACCAATTCCTTCAGCACCGAATTTTCTTGCAATTTCAGCATCTTCAGGAGTATCAGCATTAGCTCTTACTCCTAGTCTTCTTGTTTCATCAACATATTTCATAAATTCTTCAAATTCCTTTATAGGTTTAAGAATTTCAGTAGGCTGTTCTCCTAAATAAACATTACCAGTAAAACCATCAATTGTAATATAATCTCCTTCCTTTACTATGATATCTTTAACAACAAAAATTCTTTTGTTATAATCTATTTTTATATCTTCACATCCTACAACACATGGTTTGCCTATAGCTCTGGCAACAACTGCTGCATGACTTGTCATTCCACCTCTTGAAGTTAGAATCCCAACTGATGCATAAAATCCATGAACATCATCAGGCTTAGTTTCTTCTCTAGTTAAAATTACCCTTTCTCCTTTTCTACTCCATTCAACTGCAGTATCTGCATCAAAAACAACTCTTCCAGAAACAGCTCCAGGAGAAGAAGCTAAACCTTTGGCTATTGGCTTGCTTTTAACTTTTTTCTCATCTATTCTAGGATATAGTAATTGTAATATATCAAATGGTTTAACTCTTAATATTGCTTCTTCCTTTGTTAAGATTCCTTCTTTATACATATCTACGCTTGTTTTAATTTTAGCTATTGGATTCATTTTTGCATCTCTAGTTTGAAGCATGTATAACTTACCGTTTTCAATGGTAAATTCAATATCTTGAACTTCTTTGGAAACTTTTTCTAAAGTTTTAGCATAATTGTAAAGTTTTTCATATACATCAGGCATATGTTTCTTTAATTCTTGAATTGGTTTAGGTGTTCTTATTCCTGCAACTACATCTTCTCCTTGAGCCAATGTTAAATATTCACCATATAATTCATTTTCTCCTGAAGAAGGATCTCTTGTAAATAAAACACCTGTAGCTGAGTTTTCATTTAAATTTCCAAAAACCATTGTTACTATGTTAACAGCAGTGCCATCAGCTATATCTGGAGTTATTTTGTTTGCTTCTCTATAAAATTTCGCTCTTGGAGATTCCCAAGAGTCAAAAACAGCAGCTATAGATAATTCCAATTGTTTCCATGGATCGTTTAAAATTTTCTCTAATTCCTCTTCTTTATATTCTCCTTTTTTTATTAATTCTTCCTTTATTATTCTTTTATATTCTAAGCATAATTCTTTTAAAGCATAGCTGCTTAATTCAGAATCATATTTAGCACCATACTTATTCTTTATTTCTTCCAATTTTTCTTTGAATAAGTTTTCATCTATTTTTAACACAATTTTACCAAACATATTTAAGAAACGCCTATAAGCATCATAGGCAAATCTTTCGTTATAAATCTTAGCTAACCCTTCAGCAACTTCATCATTAATACCTAGATTTAACACAGTATCCATCATTCCAGGCATTGAAACAGCTGCCCCGGAACGTACTGAAACTAATAAAGGATTTGAAGGATCTCCAAATCTTTTACCAGTCTTGCTTTCTATATATTTCATACCTTCTTTAACTTCCTCCATTAATCCATCAGGTAGCTTCCTTCCATTCTCATAATACATTTTACAAACATATGTAGGTATTATAAAGCCTGGTGGAACCTCCATTCCAAGCTTTGTCATAAATATTAAGCTTGCCCCTTTTCCACCAAATACTTTCTTGTTATTGTGGTCTGCTTCTTCGAAAGTAAAAACAAATTTGTTTTTTGAAACCATCCCTTTTATAACAATTAATTATTTAAATCTTTAAATATTTAGCATGCGGGCGTAAAATATTTTAAATCTACTCCAAAATATTTTTGAAGAAAATTGCCAATCTTATTTAAAGATCTTGCTGCATTATGTGAAAAGATAAAATCAACAACTAGCAAATTAGAAAAGACAAGTTTGTTAGGAAATTTTTTAAAGGACTTAGAGGAGGAAGATTTAAAAATTTCAATTAAGTTACTTTCAGGAAAAATATTTCCACCATGGATCAGTAAAGAATTACAAATTGGTTACTCAACAATTTTATCTACCATTTCTGAGCTTAGCGGAGAATCAAAGAAAAACATATTAGATTTATTAATAAAAAAGGGAGATTTAGGCGAGACAGCATTCATTGTATTTAATAAAGGAAAAAAGCTTAAACCTTTAATAGAGAAACAGTTTACTTTAAAAGAAATTTATGAAAAGTTTGAAAAAATAAGCGAATATAAAGGAGAGAATTCTTATTATTATAAAAAAAGCATATTAAGAGAATTATTTTTAAATTCTGAACCGATTGAAATAAAATATTTAATAAAAGTAATTACAGACGAACTAAGAATAGGCTTGCATGAAGGATTAATTGAGGAAGCAATAGCATATGCATTTAACAAAACTTTGTCACAAATAAAAGAAGCATTTTTAATATTGCCTGATTTAAGCGAAATTGCAGTTTTAGCTAAAAAAGATGAACTAAGTTCTGTAAGTATAACTCCTCTTAAACCTACAAATTTTATGCTTGCAGAAGCTATGCAAAGTGGCGTAGAGATAACAAGTTACTTTAATAAGCAATTATATGTGGAATTCAAATATGACGGAATAAGGGCACAAATTCATAAAAAAGGAAATACAGTTAAAATTTTTTCAAGGAAACTAGAAGATATAACTTTTTTTGTACCTGAAATAGAGGAAGCTGTTAAAAAGATTAGTGGAGATTTTATTCTTGACGGAGAAATTTTATCATTTAAAAATGGAAAACCTTTACCTTTTAATATACTGCAAAGAAGATTACGTAGAAAAAACATAGACAAAAATTTAATAGAAGAAATACCCTTATCTGCGGTTATTTTCGATATTTTATATTTTGAAACTAATCCTTGTGTAAATCTTACCTTAAAACAAAGGAAAGAAATATTAAATAAGTTAAACTTTGAAGAACCTATTTCCTTTGCAAAATTTTTTGTTATAAAGAATCCTAATGAAATAGAAGAATTATTTAAAAAAAGTTTAGAGAGCGGATTTGAAG
>JAVVGP010000079.1:0-4454 GCA_032249055.1 Thermoproteota archaeon
TTTAAATGTTTAAATTACGATTAATTATGCTAACTTCTTTTATGGCTTTTACTCTTGAAAAATGTCCAAACATTGTTACAAAAGCATATAAAAATGGAGTTAAAATTATTAAAAAGCTAGGTAATTCTGTGAAGCCCAATAATAAGCTAATAAAAAATAAAATTAAGAATATGCCAAAGCCTATTAGATAATATTCAAAGATTTTTATAATTAAATCCACGCTTTTATGGAATTTCAAACTTTTACTTTGAAATGCTTCTAATTCATCTATTCTAACTTCATAAAGAATTCTACATGTTCTTAGATGTTTAAATGCAACTAAACATGTGGCTGAAAGTAAAATAAGGATAAATGAATAACCAAAAATAAAGAAAGAAAGAGAAAATGATAAAACCAAAATGTTCAAGATTATTCCTTCAATTAATCTAATTGGAGTTGTACCTATTAAAAGGAAATCTAAAAAATTCTTAAAGATATATTTTATTTTCATATTTTAAATTTTCCTTACGCTTTATATAACCTTTATTTTAAATTTTTTTATGAAATTTATTGCTTTTAATAAAGACTTCTTTGAAAGAGATCCCAAAATCGTAGCAATAGAATTATTAGGTAATTTTTTAGTAAGAAGAATTAAAGGAAATTTCTTAATTTCGAAGATAGTAGAAACGGAAGCTTATTATGGTTATAACGATCCAGCTTCAAGAGCCTATAAAGGAATAAAAAAATATAATAGGGCAATGATAATGGATCCTGGTATAGCTTTTATTTACATGGTTCATTCAAATTGGCTTTTAAACGTTGTAGCTCATCCAAAAAATGAAATAGGAGCTGTTCTTATAAGAGCTGTTGAGCCTTTAAACTTTAATGCAAACACAAGAGGCCCAGGAAGAATTACTAAAGCTTTAAAGATAGATAAGAGATTTAATGAAAAAAGTCTGTTAAATACAAAATCAAATCTTTTCCTTGCATTAAATAAAGAAAAGGAAAAATTTGAAATTTGTTCTTCAAAAAGAATAGGAGTTAAAAGAGATTTAGAGGAAGATCTTAGATTTTTTATTAAAGGAAATCCCTTTGTTTCTAAAGTTAAAAGTGATGATTAATTTATGGTTTTATTACAACCTTAAATGCCAATTTCTTATCAAATAATTCGAATCCTTTAGGTGCTTCATCTAAACTTAATTTATGGGTTATTATTTTGCTTATATCTATTCTATTGTGCTTTATTAATTCCAATAATTCATATCTGTATTTTATAGGATCTCCTATTGAAAAGATCATTCTTTTTTCAGATACCCATAATTGTCCAGCAGGAAGATTATAATCATGGGCATGAAAGCCTAATACGCTTATATTTCCCTTTCTTCTAGTTAATGCTATAGCTTTTCTTAATATTTCTTCAGAACCTCCTATAGCTTCAACTACAAGGTCTGCTCCTCTACCATCTGTTAAATTCCTTACTTCTTCTTCAATATCTACCTCTTTTGCATTTAATGTTTCAAATCCTAGTTCTTTGGCTAATTTAAGTCTTTCTTCAATAACATCTATAGCTATAATTAAAGATGCCCCTAACGCTTTTGCACACATACCTGCTACAGCTCCTATAGGTCCAAAGCCTAAAATTGCAACAGAATCGCCAGGTTTCATTCCTCCTTCAACAATTCCAGCATAACCAGCAGGAAGACCATCACTTAACATAACTAATTTCTCATCTGGAATATCTTCTGGAATTTTATAAAGAACAACATCAGCATTAGGAACACGAACAAGCTCAGAAAAAGCACCTTGTAATGTTTCACCGTAAAGAGGACCAAGACCAAATATGTTAATATTTACACATTGCGTATAATATCCTCGCTTGCAATACCAGCATTTACCATCAGCAACCCAGCACGAAACTACTACTTTGTCTCCTTTCGAAAACTCTTTAACTTCTTTACCTACCTCTTCAACTATTCCAATAAATTCATGACCTATTATATTTCCTGGAACAATTTGCAAATATCCTCTATAAATATGTAGATCTGTTCCGCAAATTCCTACTAAGGTAGGTCTAATTAAAGCATCAGTTTCTTTTATTATTTTAGGTTCTTCAGCTTCTTCTACCCTTAAATCATAGGGAGCATACCATTTTAAAGCTTTCATTCCAAAAATTCGGTAGGAACTTTCTTTATTACATTTACAAAGGCAGCAGAAGCTCCTGCATTTGTTATAAGCTTCATTACATTTCCTTTAGCTTTAAGCTGTCCAGTCATAACTGCAACTGTGGGACTTAAGCTTCCTAAGGCTATCTTTTTTATAGTAGAATAGCTTCCTGTCAAAGTTATTCCTGATTTTCTTTCATTGGGATCATTTAAAATTTCCACAGCTCTACATTCTCCATGCCAAAGATCAAACCAAACAATTATTTGTTCTTTTTTAAAATATTCTTTTACTCTAGGAGGCAAATTTGTTACTATTAATGTAATAGGGTCTTCCCAATCTTTAGCTGCTTTTCTATAATTTTCATCTTCGTTTAATAACTTAGCAAAATGTTCAAGCCATTCTTTAGATCCAAATATATATTTTGTCATATTTTATAAATGTTTAATAAGAATATAAATCTTTCTTATCTTCATTTATTAGGAATTATATCTATTTGGATAAAAGGCATTAATTGCGAAAAGTAGAGGTAAGTTTAATTCCTTGAAATTCTGGGATCCAAATGGCTATAATGGACTTACTATATTTTAGAGAATGGAAGGAAAAATGATCTAATAAAGAATATGAAAATTATTGAATTTTCTCTTAAGCTCTTTTTTAGATAGAGATAAGAAACGCATGTAGCTTTATTTTCTCCTATTCTTCGACGATGTTCATTTCTCTTAAGTGGAGCCTCCTTACTTGCTCTGGTTTCATTTTAACCGCTCTCTGTATCACCGAATACCTTCGTTGGAACATATTCATGGCAAAATCCATTACATCTTTAAAACCTTCATCACTTAAAGTGAAATAATTGAATAATGGCCCTTTATCCTCTTCACGCCAACTATTAGACAAAAGTATTTTTCTGTTTTCTTCGATTAGGGGAAAGGCGATTTCCTGTGCTAATGATTCAAAATACTTATTGAATTCCTCAAATAAGCTTTCGCCGTACATTGATATCATTAGTGCCGTTACGTAAGCTCCGAAAGAGATATGTCTGGATTCATCTCTCGCGATAAGTTTAATCATTTTATATAATCCAGGCATGACTGGTAGTATCTGTTCATAACTCTTACTGTAAGCATAATAGCCAGTCTCAGCAAGTATCCCTTCTACTATGAACATATATGAAGTTACTGCTCTAATTACGTTTTCAGGTGAGGGGTCAGAATAAAGTTTCTTCATATTGGTAGGTATTATTTCATAAAACAACTTCCTATATGGCTCGTTCTTAAGCGTAAATTCATAAATGCCTTGGGTTTCCCCTACACTTTCAAACCATCTTCTAAACCCTACTGTGTGGTTGGCTTCTTCTTGAGCAAAATGGGTCAAGTAGAGGGCCTCTTCAATTAAGCCCATCTCTTCCATGGCGTAGATTAGCGGTATTATATCCCTTGCGACGCATTCCTCTCCTGCAAGAAAGAGGGAAGATATTAACTTGGTCTGCATCCTGTCTGAAGGTTTCATATTTTTGTTCCAATCCTCCCTGTCCTTAGAGAAATCTATCTCGTATGCACTCCACCTAAACTTTTGGCTCAACTCAAGAAGTCTCATAGGAAATGTGTTCCAGTCTAAACCCTCTGTAACTGATTTAAACTTCTTGTGTAGTATTTTTTCTTCCTCTTTAATGTTTCCATAATCTAAGTTTAATATATCACCCATCCCTATATTTAATATTCCACAAATTTTTATAAATTTATTTAACTATCTATAAAACTTATAAAGGATAGACCTTGACGTTTTCGGAAAAATTGCAATGTACGAAACCTTATGAATAAGCGCTTAAAAATTTATTCGCTTTTAGTTAAATGACAAGATAATAGGCAGTTAACACAAACATTTTTAACTATTTTAAAGATAAGTGGAAAGGGTACTTCGAGTGAATATATAAGGAGAACAAGTTAGGATCTATAGTAGATTACGTTGCCAAAATGCTTCAACATAGACTTTACTACGTGAACAGACCAAAGGACATGAACAGAGAGAAGCTAGTTAATGTCTCTGAAAGATGTTGCGCCGGTTATCGAGGGTTTTGATGTAGTTGAAAAATTACACTACACCTCAGTGTGAGCCTGAATAACTTGAGATCCTGCTAATTTTTAATAATTTAATTTTTTGCAATTTTTAATGTGAAATACTTTTATTTAGATAGATATCTCCAAGATAATACTATTCCTAAGGTTGCTAAAAAGGAAGCAAATGATAGTAAATATAAATGATCAATAAATAAAGGATTAATTCCCTGCACACCTAGTAATGATTGTCTAACTATA
>JAVVGP010000080.1:0-4439 GCA_032249055.1 Thermoproteota archaeon
GAATCTTAACAGGAGAAACAAAGGCTCTTGTTACTTTCTTTTCCCTAAATTCAATATCTAAGATTATGTTAGGAAAATTGTTAAGACTTAAGCCAAAGTTATCTAAGAATTTATTGAATAATTCAAGCATTCTTTCTTTAGAAAAAATGTGATCAAACTTAGTTGCTCTGAAAAAGAAAGCCAAGTCATGTCTTTCGCTATTATAAAAATCCAAATTCATTTTCTTGAAGTTCTCGCTCATTAAATCAACATACAAGCTTTTAGTTTTTGCCAGAAATTCTAAAGCACTTTTTTTTAGCTTTTCATAATCCTTCAAATTCACAAAGCTACAATATTCAAGATAATTTCTATATCCAAGTTCTTTAGAAATATCATGCATAGTTTTCCAAAGCTTTATATAATACTTATTTATAGGATAAAAGCACTTAATTCCCTTTTCGTATATTTGTTTTCGAAATTCTCTTCTAGATTCATTTGCTATAATAACTGGGATCATTCTATAGTTTATTTTCTTACCATCATGCTCTATAAAGGAATTAGCTTCAAGAGTAGCTATTTTATCTTTGATCTTGCTTACTTTATTATTAATATACATTTCTTGAATGAAAGAAGATATGTAATTTAATCCACGATCTTTATTCTTAATCTTTAAAGCCAATTCCTTATCTATAAGAAATGAATATTTTTCATAAATCGAAGAAGTATTAAGAGTATCTTTAAAGCCTGCATAGTTGAGATAAATTTCATAATTCAATTCTTCATAAAACTTTGGTATTGAATCTTTTATTTTGTCTACTTTTTCTTGTGTCATATATTTTCTAATTATTTGAACTAATATTTTTATGATAAACTAATAATTTGCAAAAATAACAAGCTAAAAAATATTAAAACCTTCTTAAGACTCACATGAATAGTTTATTGTAATTAAGCAATTGCTTCCAAGCTCTTCCCTAATCATTCCTTCCAATATCGTTATAAGCCTATGGGCTTCTTCAACATTTAAATTACCCTTTACCAAACATTTAATATCAACAATTACCTTATTTTCTATGTTCAAAGTTTTAACAGATAATAACTTTACATTGTTTTTAAGTCTGGGATCTTTATTAATTAAGTTTAATACCAACATATTTATATCATAAGAACTTACTCTTCTAGGTTCGACATGAGCTACGATACTTGCTACTTCTTTTATTGTAGTCCTAATTTTTTCTTCAATATTTTTACCTATTAAGCCAGCTTCTTTTAAAGTAACCGTAGGGCTTACCTCAACATGAAGCCTAACATGGTACTGATCCTTTTCTTTGATAACAGATATATCATGAACTCCTATTACTCCTTTAGTTTCCTTCGCAATATCTCCTATACGTTTCATTATTTCAGATCTTTTCTCACTTTCTTCAGTTTCCATATGAATTGTTATATCCAACTTTTCATCTTTAAGATAATATTTGATCTTTTCTTCTATTTTATTAGCAAAATCATGGGCTTCTTCAATGCTCAATTTTTCAGGCAAAATTATCGTAGAATCAAGAAAAACTTTATTTCCAACCCTTCTTGCCCTTGTATTTTTGCATTTTATACCAAGCTCTTCGCAGGATTTCTCAAAATATTTAATAGCTTCAATGGGAGCTCTGTCCATCAATTCATTAATAGCTCTATTGGCAAGCTTTAAACCTGCAATAGCAAAATAAAATGAAATAGATATTCCTAATATTGAATCTAAATATAACACTAAACTTTCTTTTATTATTGAAAAGTAAACAGCTAATGAAAGAATTAATATTGACAATGTAGCATAAAAGTCGCTTTTATAATGAAGAGCATCAGCTTCAAGAATTTGTGAAGAAAACTTCTTGGAATATTTTAAAAGAACTTTTGAACGCCAATAGTCAATCATTATAGTTAAAACTAAGAAAAATGCTACAAGTTCACTGAATTCTATTTCATATTTTATTTGAAATAATCTATTAAATGCTTCATATAAAATATACACAAAAATTGCTACCAAAGCTAATGAAATGCCCAAGGTTCCTAAACTTTCAGCTTTTCCATGTCCATAAGGATGTTCAAGATCAGGTTCTTTTATTGCTACCCTTAATGATATTACTGCTAAAATTCCAGCTATTATATCAGTAAAGCTATGAAAACTATCAGCTAAAATAGCTAAACTTCCACTTAATAAATAAGCAAAAATTCTTAAAGTTAAAACAGTGAAAGTTATCAATAAAGTGAAAAATGCAACACGAATCCTTATATCCTCAATCACGATATTTTATTTCTGCATTAAATATAAAAATCTTAACTTAATTACAGAAAGAAAAACTTGGTAGATCCTATAAATTCTTACATAATTTTCATTATATTTTTAAAGATAGACTTAAATATTAAATATGATAAATATTTCATATATGATTAAACAAAAAAAATATGATTTAGTAATAATAGGTTACGGAGCTGCTGGTTTTGCTGCTGCAATAAAAGCAAGCGAAATTACAGAGGGAAATGCAAAAATTGCTTTAATTGGAAAAGGAAATATAGGTGGAACATGTGTCAATGTGGGATGCATCCCTTCGAAATACTTATTGGAAATTTCCCATAAATATTTTTACTCAAATAAATTGCCAGGAATGTACATAGTATCAAAAAGATTAAATTTTGAAGAAGTAATGAAAGGAGTAAAAGAGTTGGTAGAAGATTTAAGGAAAGGAAAATATGAAAAAGTAATAGAAAGTTACAATAACGTAGATCTGATCAAAGGCGAGGCTACTTTTACTTCTTCCAACACAATAATAGTTAAAACAGAAGAAGGAAAAATAGAAATTGAAGGCGATAAATTTATAATTGCAACAGGTTCAAGAGCAACGATACCAAATATTGAAGGAATAAATAACGTTGAAGTATTAACAAGTGATAATGTTTGGGAAATAAGAAAACTTCCTTATAGTTTAGGAGTGATAGGAGGAGGAGCGATAGGTTTAGAGCTGGGCCAAGCTTTTTTGCATTTTGGAACAAAGGTCTCTTTAATTGAAATACTTCCAAGAATAGCCTATACTGCAGAACCTGAAATTTCTGAGTTATTAGAAAAGATATTAAAAGAAGAAGGAATGGAAATATATACTAGAGTTAAATCAATAAAAATTAAGGAAAAGAAAATAGAAGTTTCTTTGCATGATAAGAAAAAGGAAATAGAAGTTGAACAAATTTTAGTTGCTACAGGAAGAAGACCAAACACGGATTCATTGAATTTAGAAAAAGCTATGGTTAAAACGGATGAAAGAGGTTTTATAATTACGGATTCAAATTTAAGAACAAGCAATCCAAATATTTTTGCAGCTGGAGATGTTATAAAGAAAAAATTGATGCTTGAAACTTTAGCTGCAAGAGAGGGAGTTATTGCTGCAATAAATTCCTTTGGAGGAAAGGAAACAATAGATTATACTTATGTTCCTTGGGCAATTTTTACATATCCTCAAATAGCTTCTGTAGGATATTTAGAAGAAGAATATGTTAAGAAAACAGGAGCTTGTAGCTGTAGAATAATAAGCTTAGAAGATATACCTAAAGGAAAAATGTTAAAAGAAGAAGGGCTAATAAAAATAATTATAGATCCTAATACTGATAAGATAGTTGGTGTACATGCTCTTTCTCCATTTGCTACAGAATTTATAATTGAAGGTGTATTAGCAATCAAATATGGCTTAACAATTTGGGATATAATTGATACAATACATGTATTTCCTACTCTTAGCGAAGGATTAAAATTAGCTTCACAATCTTTTATAAGAGATATATCAAAAATGAGTTGTTGTGTAGAATGAACTACTAATAAAAAAACTAAAATTTTATTTTGTTTTTACTTCTGTATAATAACCCAAATTAAATTTCAAATTTACACTTTGTATAAAGTAAGCATTTCCGCTTAGTCCACTTGTAATTAATGCAAAGGAGATAAATTCAAATGTAGCTTTGCTTAGAACGGGAACCAATATAAGAGGATAAAGAGTAGCTGCTTTACTTGCAAGTATTCCTTGAAAAGCTAAAAACGGAACTATATACAAAAATAAAACAGTTATCCATATTGCTTCTGGAATAAATCCTAATATAACAACTAAAAAGGCTCCTATGTTTGGATGTTTTTTAATTTTGATTCTTCTACTCAAAAATCCTATTGTAAAACCTGAAATTGCCTTTCCTAACATTAAAGAAATTGGTCCCATTATTCCTAAGATTCCTCCTATGAATCCAAAATAGATGCCTGGTATAATTCCAGCTATCAGCCCTGTAATTAACCCCACAATAGCTCCTCCAAAAAATCCTGCTATAACTACAGGCAGAGAGGTAAAGTCTATTGCTACGCCTGGCAAAATTTTAGGAGTTAACAAGAAATTAAAAGAAGCAATTAAGATGCAAGGCTTTCATCATTCCTGCAAATGAGA
>JAVVGP010000081.1:0-4389 GCA_032249055.1 Thermoproteota archaeon
TACAAGCTCAACTTCTTTTAATTTAGATAATATTTCGTGTACGTCTTTTCTTATTGTTTCTTTTTCTAGATCAACCATATCTGAGAGCAAATCAACAAGCTCATTTTCTGTTTTTCCTTCACATTCATACCAAATGAACGCGATAATTTCATTAACCCTATAACCTTCATTTTTTTCATTAATTAATATTATTGCTCCTCCTTCTCCTTGTACTAGTCTTCCTTTTCTTCTTAAAGGTTTTTCAGCTTCGCTCATTGCTTTCTAAACTTTTTATCTACTATTTAAGTCTTTTCTTCCTTAATGTTTAATCTATTTAAATAATTTAATCAAAAATTTAAATTAATTAAAGTAAATGGTAAGCATATGAAAGGTCTATCTCCAGCATACTTTGTATCTTTAACTTCTATTTGTGCTTCTTTATATGCAATATCAATAATATTAACAGCCTATCTTCCTACGCCATGGGGAGTAGGTCATCTTAGGCTAGGTATAATAATTCCTGCAATATTTGCTTTGTTAGGAGGTCCCTGGGTTGCAGGTGTAGGAGCAGCAATAGGTAGTTTTCTAGGGGATATATTTGGTTTAGTTCCTTTTGGAAGAACTGATCCTATATTAGCTTTATTTGCAGGAGTACCAGCAAATTTTGTTGGTTTCTTTATTTTTGGTTATTTAATTAAGAAATATGGGAATTGGGGAAGCTTTCTATTAATTTCATTTATAGCCTTATTAATAGGTAATTTTATAGCTGCATTAAACGTAGTGATTTATATTGGATTTTTATTTCCTTTAAATCATCCTTGGGCTACATTTTCAGGAGCATTATTACATGAAAGTTTAAACTTGAAGGTCGGTTTAATTTTAGGCTTTTTGCTTTTCTGGCTTTTAACAATGTTGCCTGTAATGCTATTTGCATTCCCTCCATTAGTAAAAGCACTATCGCCTCTGCTAAGAAGATATCCTTACGTATCAAAGCTAGTTTTGGAAGAACCAAGAATAATTGTTCCAAAAGGATTTATTCTGGGAATAATACTTCTTGCTATAGCTTTCATACTATACTTCACTCCTATAACTCAAGTACTTCCATTTGAACGCATAATGCAGAATATTGATGTTAAATTTGGTATTACTTACTTATTTCTATTAACTTTTGGCACAGGTTTAATTGTAATTTTTGTTCCGTTTCTTCTATCTGCTTTGAAATATTCAAAGCAAATTAAATAATGTATAGATCCAAAGTAATTTATGTTCCAGCTGGTGTATCTAGTATCTTTAAGATTGAGTATTATAAAAATAGAGATCTAATTTTTGAAGGAGCAAAGGGAGGAGGCTTTAGGATCAAACTAGGAACATACACATATGCAGAAATTAATGAAAAGGATGAAGTTATAATAAATGGTAAAAGGGAAAATGCTAAAACAACTTATAAAGTAATAGAACTAATGAAGCAAAGGTATCAAATAAATGAGAATATACGAATAGTTCATAGAATAAAAGTACCTATAGGTTGCGGATTTGGTACCAGCGGTTCAGGTTCGTTAGGAGCAGTTTTTGCTATAGCAGATCTATTTAAAATAAAAGATAATTTTTATAAACTTGCAAGCATAGCTCATGAAGCTGAGATTTTATCGCTAACAGGATTAGGAACAGTTTCAGGTCTTGCTTCATTTAAAGGAGCAGCTGGATTAATTACAAAGGAAGGAGCACCTGGTATATGCGAAATTAAAGAACTTGAAGTAAATGATGATTATTTATTTGTTTCAGTTGTTTTCGCACCAATACCTAAAGATTCTATAATTCTTTCCGAAGAAAAAAAGATCATATTGGATAGGGTGGCTGAAAATTTGTTAAAGAAAATTGAAGAAGAAGGAACGGCTGAGGCATTATTAAAATATTCTCGAATATTTGCTGAAAAAAGCGGATTTTTAGATGATTTACTAAGAAGTGTAATTGAAAAATTTATAAAACTAGGATTTGTAGGAGCGACCCAAAATATGATAGGAAAAGCTGTACATGGTCTTATAAATAAAGAAAAATTTGAAGAAATAAAGGAAAAATTTTATGAATTATTTGGTTCTTATGATATCGTTATTTCAGAGTTACAACATACTTTTTCAATTTAATTTAAAATTTTAAAGTAATTATAAAAATGCTAAAAATTTAAACTATAATAATTAAAACTAATGTCAAAAATATTAAAATAAATGTTATTGTAAATGTTAAATAATCTATAATTTTTTCATTTTTGGGTGATTTTTCTTCTAGTATTGCTTTAAATCTATAAAAACCATGATATAATCCTGAAGAAATTAAAATGAATAAATAAATTTTAAACAATGGATTGCTAAAAATATTCTTAAAATATTCATAGTTTATGCTTTTATAACCTAAAGACGGTAAAATTTCAACGGAAATTAAATGTATAGGAATAAATATTGCTGAAATAAATGCTGTTGTTGCAAACAATAACCAAGCAAGAGCGTGGAATTTACCCATGTTAATAAACGAAGATAATAAAGATTATCATAAAAATAATCCATATTATAAGAATCGAGGAAAATATAACTTCATTTTTAATTTTTTTGCCTGATATTTTTACTGGCTGTATTCTTGGCAATAACAAATACCATGTTACTGTATGTAACAACGCAAAAATTAAAGCTACTACAGTTATTACTAAATTTAAGCTACCACTGAATAAAAATGAATAAAAATTATAGTAATTTTCTCCCATAGATATAATGTACAATTTTATAAGAAAATAAATAAAGTAGAGTGCAACTATGAAGCTTGATAATTCTCTTATTAATAGAAAAGTGTATTTTAAATTATGGGAATAAGTTAATTTATTCTTCATTTTAGCTTTGGAAAGATCAATGATTTTAATGTATTCATGGAAACTATGAGCTTCAATCTTTGAATGTTGAATGCTGGATCTACTCCTTTAGGACAAACTTCCGAACATTCTCCAATAAATGTGCATTTCCATAGAGCATCCTTTTCCAAGGCAATTTTAATTCTTTCATCTTTTCCTTCATCTCTAGGATCCATGTAATATCTATAAAGCAAAGATAAAGCAGCTGGGCCAAAATATTTTTCATCTGCACCGTATACTGGGCAAGCAGCATAGCATAAAAGACAATTTATACAAACGGTTGCATATCTAAAAAGCTCTTGCTGTTCTGAAAAGATTATATGTTCTCCTTCAGGTTCTTTAGATTTTTTAATTATATAAGGTTTAATTTTAGCAAGCTTGTTCAAAAAATCATCTATATTAACAACTAAATCTTTAATTACAGGAAAATTGTATAAAGGTTCAATATAAATAGGTTGAGATAGACTAGCTACGGGTGTTTCACAAGCAAGAGCAGGTCTTTTATTTATAGCCATGCCACAACTTCCACAAACTGCCATTCTGCAAGAATATCTAAATGTTAAATCTCTATCAATGTTTTCTTTAATATAAATTAAAGCATCTAAAACCATCGTATCTTTTTTATAAGGTACTTTGTATTCTTTATTGTAAAATCTGCTTGTTTTTGGATCAAATCTTTTTACGATAATTTTTGCTTCTGACATTTTAATATTTTCTCTCAACTGGTTTCCATCTTGTAATAACTACAGGTAAATATTCTATTCTTGGTTCTCCATCTGTTTTATAAATTAATGTATGTGCTAAGTATTTTTCGTCATTCCTATTAGGATAATCTAACCTGTAATGTGCACCTCTTGATTCTTTTCTATATAGTGCTGAAAAGGCAATTGATTCTGCTACATCTAGCATAAAATCTAATTCTAGAATATTTATAAAATCTGTATTATAAATACTGCTTTTATCTTCAACAGAAACATTTTTAAATTTTTCTTTTAATTTCATTATTTTTGAACATGCTTCCTTCAATCCTTCCTCATTTCTTACTATTCCTACTTTTTCATCCATAGTTTGTTTTAATTCATATTTTATTTCTGCTGGATTTATTCCTCTTTCTCTTTTCAAAATTCCCTCAAATATCCTTTTTTCTTCTTTTAAAACTAGTTCTTGAGGAAAGTTGCAGAAACCATGTTCAGATGCAAAAATTGCAGCGTTTCTTCCAGCTATAGCTCCAAAAACTAAGCATTCTGATAAAGAATTTGAACCTAGTCTATTAGCTCCATTAATACTTACACAAGCAGCCTCTCCTGCTGAAAATACTCCAGCTACAGGTGCTTCTGTATTTATATTTACATGAACTCCTCCCATGAAATAATGAACAACAGGTCTAACAGGTATTAGCTCATGTAAAGGATCTACGCCTGCAAATTTTTCTGCCATTTCTTTTACTGTTGGTAATTTTTCTTCGATTACTTTTTTACCTAAATGCCTTATATCTAATCCAATGTAATCTCCATAAG
>JAVVGP010000082.1:0-4338 GCA_032249055.1 Thermoproteota archaeon
GGAAATTAACTGCATTATAATAAGTTATAACATGTTCACACTTCTTGCTCATACCCTCATTTTTCCTGACTTCCTCCCTCCTTGAAGGATGAGAGTTCCCCTCAATTGATTCGGGATTACATCTCGCATTTGAGGGGCAGTCGAGAGGCTCAGAGAACCCCTCCCATTTAAATTCATTATTGCAATAATATCTCGATCATTTTCATAACCGCATTTGCATTTAAACCAGCGATGATAAATTTCTTTCATTTTTCTATTACATTTAGGACATTTTATTGAAGAATAAGCAGAATAAACATATTTTACTAATAAGCCATGCTTCTTTGCTTGCCAATCGATCCAGTATTGAATTTTTCTATACTGCATTAAATATAATTTATCTCTAAGTTGTTTATGAAGATTTTTAACATGTTTAATAAGGTTCTTTAAATTCTCTAAAATAATTACATTAGTATTCATTTTAATAGCTTCATTAACAACTCTTTTGCCAACTTTTCTTGCAAAATCTTCAGCAATATTTTTTGCTTTTAAATGAAAAGCCTTTATTCTTCTTTTAATATTTCTATTTTCTTTCCATCTTTTTGGATATTTTCTTTGTAAATTCTCTGCTAATGATTTATAATGATGAATTTCAGAAATTCTCGTTGGAATGTTAACATAATTATTTTCATCTTTACCAATAACAATTGTCTTCATATTTATATCAACAGCTATACTTTCTTTAGGTTCAATTTTTTGCATAAGCTTTTCAAAGGTTATTTTAAGAAAAGCCTTTCCATTACGAAATATTAGCCTTGATTCTTTCATTTTCCAAGATAAATATTCTTTATAGTTTCTAGGATAACCTAGAATTTCAAATTCACCAATTTTTGAAATTTTAACTAGCATTTTTTTAAAATTTACATTATATGAGTGTTTTGGTGTCAACCAAACAGTTGGTTTAAATATTTTAGGAAATCTTCCTTTCTTAGGATTATTATACCAACCTTTATATATTGAAATAGCATTTCTATTACAATCTTGTGCTACTCTTGGCGGAAGATTAAATTCTTTTTTAAGTTCATCGTATAATTCTTCATGAACTATGCTTAAAATATTGCTTTTATTTGGATTAATTTTTCTTTCTTTTAACCAATGAAGGACATATCTTAATCCTTCTAAATAGTTTTTAGCAAAGACTAGGAGGGTATTTGTTATTGCGATATTCATCGAAACAGTAGCTCTTATCGCATTAATCCTCCTAGTCATTAAGAAAGAATATTTTTTAAATATTTAAATACAACCCCGCACTAAAGGGCGAGATTTTCATTTTTCATATAAAGGAGTTAAAAATCTTACCAACAATTCAGCCTTTTTCCTTTTTTCTTTTAAACTGTTTAGTACTTTTGCTTCCAACATTTTATAAACATTAGTTATTCCCATTCTGGGATGTAAACACTTAAATTTTCTATTTGCACTTTCAATTATAAGTCCCATTTCTTTAAATTTTTCTATTATATTCAAAATTTTATTTTCAGTTATTCCTAATTCGAATATATCCTTTTCAACAAATTCCTTTTTTCTAAGAATATACAAATATACCTTTATTTCTTCATCATTAAATTCTAATTCCTTTAACAAAGATACTATTTGTTCTGTTAAATTGTTCAAGCTTAGTATTTTAACATTTTTAGATTATATATTTTTTATGAAAATAGAAGACTGCTTATTTCCCGAAGAGTTATTATATGCTCCAGATTTTAATGTCTGGTTTAAAGAAATACAGACAAATATATACAAAATTGGTATAACTAGCTTGTTTTCGTCTTATTTAGGAAAAATAGTAAGAATAAATTTTAAGCCTATTCTTAGTATAATAGAAAAGGGAAAGAATGTTTGCTTAATTGAAAGCTTAAATAAATATGAAGGAATCAGATTGCCTTTCAAAGTTAAATTAATTGAAATTAATGAAAAAATACTATCCAAACCAAAAATTGTTAACGATGATCCTTATAATGAAGGTTGGTTAGCTTTGATTGAAGCAATAGAAAAACCAACCATTCTTAAAGAAGTTAAAAATGAAGAAGAAAATATAAAAAATCTCATAAAAACCTTAAGAATAAAATGTTTAAAGTATGTACCAGATTATCATCTTTACGAAATAGGTGTTGAATGCGCAGCGGTAATACCAAAACTTAATGAATTATTTTCTAAAATTCAAGAAAAGGAAATAGTTTTACTTGTTTCAGATGATCCTACAGCTTATGTAGAAATGATAAGATGGACTGATCAAACAAAAAATGAGTTTTTAGATGCAAAAAAAGAAGGAAATTTATGGTATATATTTGTAAGAAAAAAATAAAATTCGGTTAATTATTCTTATTTCTCTATTGGTAATCTTACAATGTTACCCCATTCACTCCAAGAACCATCGTATACTTTAACGTTTTTGTATCCAAGCAATTGTGTAAGTACAAACCATGTAAATGAAGCTCTTTCTCCTATTCTGCAATATACTATTATTTCTTTATCAGGAGTTACACCTTGACTTTCATATATTTGCTTAAGTTCCTCATAGGTTTTTATCGTTCCATCTTCTCTAACTGCAACACCCCAAGGAATATTTATAGCCTTAGGAATATACCCACCTCTTTGTCCGCCTTCATTGGGATATTCAGGAGGAGCAAGTATCTCGCCAGTATATTCCTTTGGACTTCTAACATCTATTAATATTTTATCTACACCAACATATGGTAAGGATGACTTAACATAATCAAGATATGCTCTAATTTTTTCATCAGGCTCTTGAGCAACATAATTTGTTGGAGGAAAACTTGGAATATCTTTTGTTATTGGTCTATCTTCTTCTAACCATTTTTTCCTTCCACCATTCATTAATCTAACATCTTTGTGGCCATAGTATTTAAATACCCAAAAAGCAAAAGCAGCAAACCAATTATTGAAATCACCGTATAATATAACTGTTGTATCATTACTTATTCCTAATCTGCTCATAAGTTTTTCAAAATCAGTTTTCTTTACAATATCCCTAATTAAAGGATCATTCATATCTTTTTTCCAGTCTATTAGTACCGCATTTGGTACATGTCCTTGATAATAATTTGAAGGGTCGTAGTCTACTTCTACTATTCTTATTTGCGGATTATTTATGTTATTTTGCACCCACTCTGTAGATACCAAAACTTCAGGTCTAAAATAACCCATAGGATTATTATAACTTATGTTATATAAAAATTTTAAAGTCTAAATATTCTAAGACTTTGATTTTTCTATTAATGCGAAAGTAAAAGATTTTGAAATTTATTGAATAAACTATAAACTTACAAATTAATTCAAAAAACAACTATTTAAAATGATAAAAAGATAAACATATTGAAAGCACTACAAAGTAAAATAATTAACCTTTTTAACAGATGTAAAGTTAATGAAGGTTTTTAAACCCTTAAACAAATGTTAATTCAATGGCACAACTTATACAAATAAAGCCTAAAAAACTAATTTCAGAAAGACTTTCATTAAGAGAAAATGAAAGATTGATAAGATATACCCAAAGTATATGCCCTGAATGTAACAGATTATTAGAAGCTGCTGTTTTTGAAAGAGAAAATAAAGTCTTTATGAGAAAAGTTTGTCCAGATCATGGAGAAATAGAAGAACTATACTTTGGTTCTTATAAAATGTATGAAAGATTTAGTGCTTACTGGAAAGATGGAAAAGGTACGCATGCTCCTAATGTTCCAATGGAAAGATGTATGTGTCCATATAACTGTGGTTTATGCAGCAACCATCTTAGCCATACAGGTTTAGCTAATATAATTGTAACAAATAGATGTGACCTTACATGCTGGTATTGTTTCTTCTATGTTAAAAAAGGATTGGAAGGAGCCTATGTATATGAACCAACAATTGAACAAATAGTTGAAATGGTAAGAATGTTAAGAAGTGAAAGACCTGTACCAGGAAACTCTGTACAAATTACAGGTGGAGAGCCAACATTGAGAGAAGATTTAATAGATATAATAAAGGCAATAAAGGCTGAAGGAATAGATCATATACAATTAAATACAAATGGAATTACAATAGCTTTAAAAGGTCCAGAATATGCAATTGCTTTAAGAAAAGCAGGTGTTTCAAATCTATATTTAAGTTTTGATGGAGTTACACCAAGAACAAATCCAAAGAATCATTGGGAAGTTCCTTATGTTTTAGATGCATGCAGAAAAGCTGGTCTTGGAGTAGTTCTTGTGCCTACAGTTATTAAAAGTATTAACGATCATGAATTGGGATTAATTATTAGATATGCTCAAAGAAATATGGATATTGTTAGAGCTGTAAACT
>JAVVGP010000083.1:0-4288 GCA_032249055.1 Thermoproteota archaeon
ATAAAGATTATTTACCTACAGATTTGAAGAAAAAAGTAATAGATGTTATAGATTTAGGATATTCTGGAGAAGAAGGAATTTATGAATTGGTTGAAAGAGGAAAGGAAAGTTTGCAAAAAGTTGAAATTGTTAAACAGAAAGAGGAAATTTCTAACTTTTTAAAATATTTAACTGAGAATCCTAAACAGGTCAGTATAGGCTTAAATGAAACTTTAGCAGCTTTAGATAAAAATTTACTTTTGAAAATCTTAATACCTGAAGATTTAGAAATAATCAAATTAATATATGAATGTTTAAGTTGTGGAAATAAAGGAGAAATTCTTACTCATTCAGAAGAAATTATTAAATTAAAATCCGAATTAAAATGCAGTAAATGTAATTCAACTAATTTAAAATTTGAAGAAATAAATGAAACCGATAATATTCTAGAAAAAATCTTTGAATCTGGAACAGATTTGATACTTTTAAGTAAAAATTTAAATGAAGCTTCTTCAATTAAAAAGAGCTTTGGAGGTATTGTAGGAATATTAAAATACTAATGAAAAAAACCATCTTAAAATTAGGAGGTCATTTGCTTAAAAATGAATATTTTAAAAAATATGCAGAAACTTTAAACGAAGCAATAAAGATAAAGAAAGATTTAATAGTTGTCATAGGAGGTGGAGATAAAGCAAGGGAATTTATTGAAATTGGAAGAACTCTTAACTTAAGTGAATCCTTCTTAGATTATTTGGGAATTTTAATAAGTCATGTGAACGCTTTAATATTTCATCAATATCTTTCTAAATATCATGAAATCTATTTTGTTAAAGAATTGGATAAATTAATTGAATTGGCAAATTTAAATAAAGCTATAATATGTGGAGGTTTCTTTCCTACAATTTCAACAACTACTGTTGCTTGCATGATTTCTGAGCTTACAAATGGAGAGCTATTATATGCTACGAATGTTGAAGGAATATATGATAAAGATCCTAAAAAATTTAAAGAAGCAAAACTTTTTACTCGAATACATATTGATGAGCTAATCAAGATTTTTGAAAAAAACCAGGAGTTTTATGCTGGAGGATATAAATTATTTGATTTACAGTCTTTGCAAATATTAAAAAGATCAAAGATTCCTGTTAGGGTATTTAATGGAGAGAATCCTGAAAATATTATAAAGGCTATAAAGAATGAAGATATAGGAACAGTAGTATATTATTAAAGAACGTTTTAACTTTAAAGTATCTGTTCTTAGCTTTTTAGGTTTAATTTTTTAAATCATTTTAAATAATTAATATTTGGTAGCAGGGGTTCCCGAGCCAGGTCTAAGGGGCGGGACTCAAGATCCCGTGGCTTTAAGGCCAGCGTGGGTTCAAATCCCACCCCCTGCATTGTTCATTAAAAAATCTTTAATAATTTCCTCAGTACTTTTATCTTTAAACTTTTTACATAATCTCAAATAGTTCTTCTTTAATTTTTGGTAATCTATGTTATAAATTAAAGAAATGTCTTTGAGAGATAAATTTTTAAATCTTTTTTGACCGATTATTTTAAGTATAAGAGCTTTTTTAAAATTTAACTTGGTATAAAGTTTTATTCTTTTTTCAAACTCTTTATATCTTCTAAAAAGATTATTTTTCGAAATTCCTAAAAACTTGGCTACCGTTTCAAAAGAAACATTGATATTATTTCTTTTGCAATAAAAAATTATTGCTACACCTAGAAAAATCTCTTCTATGCCGCTATAGTTTAAAAATACTTTGATTATATTAATATATTTTTTTGCTTCTTTTACTATTTTTTTATTAATTAAAGAATTATCTTTAATTTCATTTCTTATAATTTTAATTATTTCTTTTTTATTTTTAATATTTTTATCTGTTATTAAATATAAAATTTTATCATTTATTTTGTTTTTATATTTTGATGGTATTTTTAATTTTAAAAAAGTTTTAGAAAAATATAAATTTTTTCTATTAAACTTTTGTTTTTTCTCTTCTTCTTTTATAAAATTTATTGTTGAAAAAATTATGTAATTGCTAACAAGACCGCATTGAGTGCATACTAAGTATTTTGAATTATTAATCTCTTTTAGTTCTTCTCCGCAGTTTTCGCATTTAAGCATTACTTTCTTCTAAAAAGTATATTGTTTTATAAGAAAGTCTTTTGTATTTAACTCCAGGCATCTTTATTAAATATTGGCTAATTTTCTGTGGGGTAGCTTCTATTCCTTTAGCTAAGAGATAAGCTGCTATATCCTCTACAGTAGCCTTTTTAAGTTCAAGCAACGATTTGTATAGTGCTGCCTTAAAGTATAGGCTATCCATCAAAAATTATTATGAAAAAAATATAAAAGGCACCTAAGTAATTTCCTCTACAATTATTAAATTTTTCTTAATATCATAACTTAAGTATAACTTATTAATTTGTTTATTTATTTCTATGTATGTAAAATTTACGTAATATTCTACTTTATTCTTGTAAATGTTTTTTATTATTTTATTTGGATCATAGAGAATAATACTAATGTTTTTGCTAACTTCTATCGTATTATTATAGATTTTTATCCATGTATTAGGTGGAAGTTTTATTACTAACCTTGTAGCTTCTAATGGATTACCATAAATTTTTTGAATAGAATTATTTAAATTATTCAAAGCAATTTCCAAAGCTTTTTCTGAGGTAAATTCGTTATAAAAATACACTGGTGTTATGCCTAAAGCAAAGGTTATTCCAATTATTATTAGCAAACTTAAAGTAATCAAAAAGCTATTTACTATTTCGCTATTCATGCTAAAAGCCAAAATATTATTCCAAAATTATTAACAATCTTGATTAATAGCCTGTCTTTATATCTACCTTCTGTTATTATTATGAATTTATTGTCTGATGTCAAAATCAATGAATCAACTTTGGAATTGCTATAATAAGTTTCTACTTGATAGTTAACAAAGAAATGCTTTTTAAAAAAGGGAAAAAGAGATAATTCAATTTTATAATATACATTTTCGCTTTCAGCAGCAATAAAAAGTTCTGTTGTGCTAATGCTTAAAGTTACATTAAACAAAATTTGATTATCATATAGGCAATAAACAGAAAAGAATGCATCCTTTCCTTTCTTATTATTGTTTGTTATAAATATTTTGACTATACTCTTACTTTTGCTTATTTTTTCAGCTTTAATTAAAGATTTATTTAAATATTCATTTGCTAAATTTTCTGCAAACTTAGCTACATTTTCAGTGTTTTTTTCGTTTATGTTATAGTTAAAACTTCTTTGAGTACCATAGGATATCGATTGTATACAAAAATAGGAAATGTTAACTTCTTTAAGGAATATTTCTTCTTTATTTATTGTTTGAATATTTAATGTTGTAATATAAAATGATGAAAGAATTATTATCACTGCTATAATAGCTGAAATAGGAATTAAAACCTGTGCTTTTTTATTCATTTGCTTATACATAGAACAATAATTAACATGTTAGTATATTCAGTACCGTTTTTACCATTTAATATGATATAAGATGAATTACACATTGTTTTATCAAAGTTATTTCTTTGGTGATACCATAATAGATTTAAATTTTCATCGTAAACTTCAATTCTATAACCATAATCTGGTGGTATAGCTTTTTCTAAAAGATCTATAATTCTATTATAATTTGAATTATAAACATCTGTAGCGATACCACTTTGAATCAAATAAGAAAGTATTCCTGAAGCAAGCTCCCTATCATCTTGATTTTTATTGAAATTAACAGCATTTGTTTGTAAATAGTTGCTACTAATTAATAATGAACTGAATATTATGAAGCTTGCTAATATGGCTTCTATTATTCTTGCTTGAGCTCTTTTATACATATACCACTACCCTAACGATTATTAATGTTTTGTCTATATAAGCCCCTACATACTCTCCTTTGTTTATTAAAGGTTTTTTGAAGCTTTCAAACAATATATTTTCCTTTATTCCTTCGTTTGTATATTCAATTTCTTTAACTTGAATATATATTTTAATATTTTCCTTTATTCCATAATTTTGAGGGTCATCAGATGGATTCTTAAATTCTTTGTTATATATTATTCGTTGACAAATCATCTTGGCATAATTATTTAGTAAATTTTCCATCTCTTTTTCTTCTGTGATATTTGAATATATTATAATGTTATTAACTGTCCATATGAAAACTATTAAAATAATTATAACACCAAAAATTGTTTCGTTTAAGTTTTCCATTTTAAATCGAAAATAAGTTTAAAAATAAGCTTAAATTTAAAGCTAAGAAATTCAAAACTAAAC
>JAVVGP010000084.1:0-4042 GCA_032249055.1 Thermoproteota archaeon
GTAAAAAATAGAACAATAATTACAAACTTTAAAGAGATTTCAGAAAAACTTAATAGAGATAAGCAACAACTTGCAAGCTTTTTCTTTAAAGAATTTGCAGTAAATGGAATGATAGAGGATGATACTTTGATTCTTTTTGGTAAATTTTCCTTTGAAAAAGTAAATATGAGTTTAAAATATTACATAAAGAAATATGTATTGTGTCCTATATGCAATTCCAATGATACTATGCTTGAAAAAGAAAGAAAGAATTTATTTTTGAAATGCTTGGCATGTGGCGCAATTAGTTCTATTGTAGAATAATGCAGGGAACATGCATATTATGCGGTAAATTTTCAAATAAGATCTCTTTTTCTAGAGGTATATGTTTGGATTGTTTTCTACATGAAAATCTCATAGAGAAAATCAAGGAAATAAAACTTACAATATGTCCTTCATGTTTTTCTTACTGGGATAATGGATGGAAAAAAGTTAAAAGTTCTAAGGAATTAATAAACTTTATTTTAAAGCGATTGGAAAGAAGCGTTTATTTAAAAGAAGGAGTAGAAATTGATGAATTAGATATTAAAGTTGATTTTGATAATATGAAAAATGGTGTCATGTTTTTAAAGGTCTTCTTAACAGAATATGATGAGTTTTATCAAATTACCAAAGATTTTGATATTCAAGTAAAAAAGAAATTATGTAATTCTTGCTTAAAATATAAAATTGAAGATTATGATGCAATTATTCAATTGAGAAGTAGGAATCCAGATTTGGTAAATGAATTTAATTTAGAAACAGAATCAAAATATCAAAATACAAACATTATTTTAAAGAAGGAGATTTACAATTACGGAATTGACGTTTATTTCATTGGTTTAAATGAAGCCAGAAGATTTGCAAGGGATTTTGGTAAGAGACATAATTTAAAAATTAAAGAGAGTTATTCACTAAAAAAAGGTGGTAAGAAGAGATATACAATTTTATTATCATAATTCCAGATCTTAAAGCACACTTTTAGATTTAAAGTAGCATAGGCTTATATAATTATTGCTATATAGAGAATTTGCTGTTTCAATATGTATAATAAGCAAATTTAAGTCATTATCTGAAGTGAAAACATTCCGTTTATTCTAATTAAAAAATTATAAAAATTCATCAGCTTTTTCAAATTCTCTTAATGATAATAAAATTTATATTTTAATTTTAAAATAAGAAAGTAGGTGGGCAAAGAGGAAGAAAGTAAATCTGTTAGGATACCTAAAGAAGGAGAATTGTTAGGAGAAGTTATTCAATCACTAGGTTATGATAGAGTAAAAGTTAGATGTGAAGACAATGAAATTAGAATTTGCAGAATACCTGGCAAATTTAAAAAGAAGGAATGGTTAAAAGAAGGTGATATAGTACTAGTTTTACCATGGTATGGAATGCAAGAAAAAACAAGAGGAGACTTATTACATGTATACAAAAGATCTGAATTAAAGGAGCTAGAAAAGCTAAACTATTTAAGTAGATTAAAAGGAGAAAGCTAACCAATTATTTTATTAAATAATTTTAAATCATCTATAACTTGAACCTTTTTCTGTTTAAAAAATTTATTTATATTTTTAATATCTCTTAAAAGGAAAATAAGAGCATTGGGATGAATTTTTTTAACTGATTGACCAAAATCTATAAGATACGGTTCTCCGTTATGAATAAGAATATTATATTCTGATAGATCTGCATGAATAATGCCAGCTTTATAAAGCATTTCAATATAATTGATTATTTTTTCGTAAATTTCTGAGTAATCGGGTAAATTTGTTTCAGCTAGCAAAGGAGCAGGTTTTCCTTCACTTCCTATAAATTCCAAAACAAGTATATTATTAATATAAGTTATAGGCTTAGGAACTTTAACGCCAGCTTCATAAGCTATTTTAAGATGGTTATATTCTTTTTTGCACCATTCAAATACCGCTAGTCTAAAACTTCTTTTATAAATTTTAAGTTCTTCCAAATCTAAATATTTTTGCATACCTTTCTTAAACTCTGCAGAAGTTGTTAGGTATATTTTTACAGCATAAAGGTTTTCATTTTTGTCAAAGGCTAAATAAATTCTTGATTCTTTCCCTGTAGAAATCACACCATTAAACCTATCTAAGATTCCTTTCCTTATCAATTTATAAGCAGAAAGTGCTGTTGAGTGATCAAAAACTTCTTCTACTGTAGCGAACCTCTCCGAATCTTTCTCTTTTCTTTTCACAATATTAAAATAAAAGAAAAAATATAATTAATATATAATGCAAATTAATTTGGTAGTTCCATTAAACGAAAGATTTTTCAATTATTTAAATAAAAATCCTAACCTTCTTGAAGAAGCTAAAGAAATTACAAATACTGAGGTTATTTTGAACAGAGAGAATTTAAATGCAACAATAATATCTAAAGGAAGAGGGAGCGATGTGGTTAAAATGAGAGACTTTTTAATTTCTTTAACCCTAGGAGTAGATGAAATAGATGCAAAGAAGTTACTTACTGACGAATATATGCTATATTTAATTGATTTGAGAACAATTATTGATAAAAAAGATGATATACCTAGAATTCTTGCAAGAATAATAGGAGAGGAAGGAAAAATAAAGAAAAAGATAAGTGAAGCTACTGGATGTAGTATTTATATTACAGATTCAAAAATAGCATTAATAGGAAGTTATGATGAGATAGAATATGCTAAAAATGCCATTCAAATAATAGTTGATGGCTCTCCTCATGCAAGATTATTTAAATATCTTGAAAAAGTAATAAGAGAAAGAAAGATGAAACAATTATCTCCGATCTAAAGGTTATAATTTTTAAACTTTTTAGTAAAGTATTTTTATGCTAAAGTTTGAAGAAATATCACCTTCGGAATTCTTTTATAGAAATAAGGAGATAGCAGGTTTTGAAAATCCTACTAAAGCATGTTATACTATTGTTAGAGAACTTATTGAAAATTCATTAGATGCTTGTGAAATAGGAGGAATATTGCCTGATATAAAGGTAATAATTAAGGAAATAGGAGACGGAGAAGAAAATAAAATTATTAAAATTAAAGTAAAAGATAATGGGATAGGAATTCCTAAGGAAAATGTTCCTTATGCTTTTGGAAAAGTTCTTTATGGCTCAAAATTTACATTAAGACAACATAGAGGAATATTTGGCTTAGGTGGAAAAATGGCTATACTTTATGGTCAAATAACTACTAATAGCCCTGTTCGAATATTTACCTCAACTCTAGGAAATAAATTAATTCATTATTTTGAAATGAAAATAGACATTCTTAAAAATGAACCAAATATTTTAAGATATGAAACCTTTGAAAACCGTGAAGGATGGCATGGTTTAATTATTGAGTTTAAATTTTTAGGGAATTATTATAATGCTAGAAAAAAGATATTAGAATATTTATTCCAAACTTCAATTCTTACTCCTTATATGAACTTGATTTTAATTGATAACTATGGTTCATATATTTTTAAAAGAAAATCTACTTTGATACCAAAAATTCCTGAAGAAACACCTCTTCATCCTAAAGGAATAGATTTGGAAATACTAAAAAGACTTATATCTTTCAATAAGAAAGAAAGTTTAAAAGATTTTTTAATTAAAAATTTTCAAAAAATTGGTAATAAAACAGCTGAAGATATAATTAATAAACTTAATTTAAATCCAGATTTAAATGTAAGAAGATTAAAAGATGAAGAAATAGTAAAACTTTATAATATTTTTAAAAGTTATAATTTTAAAAAACCTTCAGCAAAATCTTTATCACCTGCTGGAGAAAATTTAGTTATTGGTATTAAAGAGATTTTTAATCCAGAATTTGTAGCATATAATTCAAGGAAACCCTCAAGTTACGAAGGTCATCCTTTCATAGTAGAAACAGCTATAGCATACGGAGGAAATATACCAGTACCTGTTGAGAATGAAATAAATTTATTTAGATTTGCTAATAAAATACCTTTAATTTATGATAGTTATAACGATGTTTCTATGAAAGTTATAAAACAAATAAACTGGAATATATATAAGATAGATA
>JAVVGP010000085.1:0-3893 GCA_032249055.1 Thermoproteota archaeon
AATTTCTATTCCATTAATTTTAATTTTTTTAATTTTACCTTTTATTCTTAATTTTATACTAATAAACTTAAATATAAATTTAATAAAGAGTATAAATATTCTTATCTTTTTCTTTTTTGTAATATTATACATTTCATTTTTCTTCTTATATAAAAGTTTTTTAAGAAACAAAGATTTAAGGATTTTAGGATATGTTACTTTATTTTGTTTAGTTTCTTCTTTAATTATTTTTTCAATTAGCTTCTATACATTGGATCTTTTTCTTAGCTTAGAAAATATAAATAAAGCTTATGTTATAAGATTGATCCAAGGTTATTCATATCTTTATTATTCTTTTACTTTTCCTTATGTTTATTTGATAAACTTCATTTATGAAGAAATTGTTAAATTGGAAAAGGAATTAGCTTTAAAATGGACGATAGTTTAGATAAGGTTGCATATGAAGTAAGAAAATGTACAAAATGTCCTTTACATTTAAATAGAAAAAATGCTGTTCCAGGAGAAGGAAATCCAAGAGCAAAAATTATGTTTATTGGTGAAGCTCCTGGTTATAATGAAGATGTTCAAGGAAGACCCTTTGTAGGAGCTGCAGGAAAACTTTTAACTCAATTAATAGAAGAGATTTTAAATTTGAAAAGAGAAGAAGTCTTTATAACAAATGTAGTAAAATGCAGACCTCCTGAAAATAGAGATCCTAAGGAAGAAGAAATAGTTGCATGTTCGCCTTATTTGGATAGGCAAATAATTTTGATCAAGCCTGAAATAATTGTTACTTTGGGAAGACATTCTGCAGGTTACATTTTTAAAAAGGCAGGAATAGATTTTAAAGGAATAACGCATGTTCGAGGAAAAATTTTTAAAATTAAACTTTTTAATTTGAACTTTACTTTAATACCTACTTATCATCCTGCCGCAGCATTATATAATCCTCAGTTAAAATCTGAGTTAATAGAAGATTTTAAGAAAATTAAGGAGGTTTATTATAAAGAAAGAAAGGGATTGGAAAGTTTTTTTAGGTAATGTTTATCTTATAAAGTATGGAAAGGACATTTGTTTTAATAAAGCCAGATGCTGTACAAAGAGGCTTAATAGGAGAAATAATAGCAAGAATTGAAAGGACTGGCTTAAAAGTAGTTGCTTTAAAAATGGTTAAGCCAACAAAAGAACAAGCTTTAAAATTCTATCCTTCAGATGAACAATGGCTAATTTCTGTTGCAAATAAGTCTTTAACAGTTTATAAGCAGTTAGGTTTAGATCCAAAGAAGGATTTTGGTACCGATGATCCTGTGGAAATAGGTAAAATAATAAAAGATTGGCTAGCAGATTTTTTGGCTTCTGGACCATGCGTAGCAATAGTAATAGAAGGTAACAGGGCTGTTGAAGTTGTAAGGAAAATAGTTGGTGCTACAAGACCTTATGAAGCTGAGCCTGGAACTATAAGAGGAGATTTTTCAACGGATAGTCCTGAACTGGCAAACATTTTAAAGAGACCATTAAGAAACCTTGTTCATGCAGCTGATAGCAAAGAAGTAGCTGAAAAAGAAATAAAGTTCTGGTTCAATGATAATGAAATAATAAACTATAAAAGAGCTGATGAAGGAATAATATACGGTCTTTAAAGCTTCAATTCCATAACATAAGCATCAGTACCATCAGGATAATATTTACTTTTAATTCCCTTTATTTCAAAATTAAATTTCTTATACAGCTTTATTGCTTCAAGATTGTTAGTTTTTACTTCTAAAACTACTTTTTTAATTCCCTTTTCTTTTGCTTTATTTAACAATTCTTTCATTAAATTGGTTGCAATTCCTTTATTTCTAAATTCAGGCAAAACTGCTATGCTATAAATATGGCAATGATCATTTTCCAATGTAGCAGAGATATAACCTAAAATTTTTCCTTTGTGCTCAGCTACCAAGAAAAACTCTGGATAGCTTAACAAAAGTTCTATTATTAAATGTTTTGAAAAAGCTTCTTCTTTAAAGCAAATATTCTCTATTCTAAAAATCTCATCAACATCTAATAAACTTGCTTTTCTTATTGTTGTTTCAATATATTTTAATTTTTTATGAAATATAATTTTTTAATGAAAGAAGCTGAACTTGTTTTAAAAGAAATTGAAAGTTTAGCTAAGGAAAATAATCTTCCCATTATAGGAAGAGATAGGGGAAATGTTATGGTTAGCTTCTTAAGAAAGTATAATGTAAAAAATCTTCTTGAGATAGGAACTTTGGTAGGTTATTCTGCCATATTAATTGCAAGCAGTACTGGAGCGAACGTTACTACGATAGAAATTAACGAAGAAAGAGCTAAAGAAGCTATTAGAAATATAAAAAGAGCTGGTTTAGAAAATAAAATAAAGGTTATAATTGGAGATGCTCTTGATATAATACCTAAATTAAATGATACGTTTGATTCGATGTTTATTGATGCGGAAAAATCACAATATTTAAAATATTTAATGTTGGCTGAACCTAAGTTGAAAACAGGAGCAATAATAATAGCTGATAATGTGAAGAAGTTCAGAAACGAAATGGAAGATTATTTGAATTACGTAAGGAATAACAAGCTTTACGAAAGCTTCACAGTTGAAGTTGAAAATGATGCCTTAGAGATAAGTATAAAGAAGTTTTAAGGAATACTTGTTAGGTATAATTAAAGATTTTAATTTGAAGATGTCATAAGTTAAGGAATTACAAAATTAATTATTTTTAGTCAAAGAGAAATCCAGCCGTATGATGTTAAGAAAATAAGAGAAAATAGTATACAAAAGAAAACTTCAAGTATAAGGGTAAACCATAATTGTATGAGCTCATTACGGGATAGCGATAACATTCTTCTATATTTTATAACATATCCACTTGATATGGACCATAACACGGATATGATGGAGAGAATTAAGAATAATATAGGAGAATTGAAGAAATCATATACGAATGCAGATATCCCAATCAATATTCCAAGTAGCATCCATGGCAGGTTAAGCAGTAAGTTAAAAGGTCTGAGTTGGCTTTTAGTTAATATTTTTGTTAGTTCGTAATGCGGTCTAAATTTATACCACGGAATTTCCAAGATTTTACCAGTTTCATATAATCTAATAGCCCATAAACTAAATATTATGAAAAATAAGGAAGCGCCTATTCTAATAAGCGGGTACAATAAAGATGGTATATATCCGTCTAATCTTCTTAAATTAAATTCTATAGCTGAAGCAATAACTATCACAATTATTCCTATAATAAAATACTTACCTATGTCAAACTTTTTTGTAGAGGTTAAGCTTTCCAGTTTAACAGGTTTGCCTAAAATATGTTTAACCGATATTATAGCTATAATGATGCCTGCTAAAATAAAAAGAATAGAGAATGCCAATAATGCTAAACGGGTACCTGCCTCTCCGAGCTGTTCTGATTTTACTCTTGAAATATCAACGATGCCTGTTATTAAATCGATCAACACGATCGATGCAAATATTATAACTAATACACTAATGAATAAAGCAAAATAGTAAAATGCTTTACTTATTTTAGTAGGTAATGTAATTTTTATGAAACCTTTGAGACTCGATTCATTATTAGATTTACTTATCATGAACTAAAGTTTATTATTCTTATTAGATGTTAAACTTCTACGCTTCATATATTTATCTGATATCGATTTAATCGAAAATATAAATATAAAAACGCCTGCCAAAAGAAGAAGAGCAAACATTCTCGACATAAATAAATGATATCCTTCTGAGAAATCTTCAGGGTTTGTTAGAAAATAGATACCTCCAATTAATCCAAATATTATTAAGAAAGCTCCAGTAAATAAACCTAAATAATGTTTATTAGTTTCCGTATCTGAACTCTCAATATAAAGTTTACCATTTTTTACATAAACAATCA
>JAVVGP010000086.1:0-3884 GCA_032249055.1 Thermoproteota archaeon
CTAAGCTTCCACCAATTCCTGCTGAAAGTCCAAGCAAGAATAGTTCTATACCATTGTAATCTTGAGCCAGTAATACAACTAAGGCCAAATAAGGTAATGGGACAAAAGGGATAAGGCTTCCAATCAAAGAGATTAAAAATATTCCAAAAAGTCCTAATTGTTCAAGACTTTTTAATATGGAATCAATTATTGAATTAAATAAATCTAGCATTATATATAATGTTCTTTATAAAAAATAATTGTTTAAAAGATTTAAAATTGCTTCATTATTAAGTTATTGATGAATAGTAAAGATATAGCAATTGCAGGCCTATTCATAGCATTAACTTTCATTACTACATATTTTTCAGGTCAATTTATTAAAAGTCCTGTACCAGGAGGATATCTTAATATCGGTGATGCAGTAATATTCATTGCTGCTATACTTTTTGGGCCTATGATAGGTTTTTTAGCAGGTTCAATAGGATCAGCTTTATCTGATGTTGCTTTTAGCTCTTATATGTTTGTACCTGGTACTTTTGTTATTAAGGGTTTAGAAGGATTTATCGCAGGTGTTGTTTATAGATATTTGATAAGAAAACCAATACAGATAAGTTCTTCGATAATATTTATTGGATCTATTCTTATAATTACTTCTTTGTACGTTTTTTATAATGTTAGTTATTTTGATCCTGAGAGAAATCTTTCAAATATAGACTATTTAAATTTTGTATTTCCTATAGGATTGATATATAGTACTTTAGGTTCTCTTAGTCTCATACTTACTGTAAAGAAATCAAAGTATGTCAATGATATGATTATTCTTAGTGCAATGATTATAGCAGGCACTGAGATGATTCTTGGCTATTATTTATATGAATACTGGCTCTTTGTTTATTTAGCTATTGCAGAAATTCCTATAAATATTACACAAGCTTCTATAAGCATTTTAGCAGCTTATTTTGTATTAAAGAGTATTAGAAAAATATTTAAACTCTAATATGTTGGAAATAGAAGGCAACGTTGTAGATGTTTTCAATGAAAATATTTATCCTGCTAAAATAATTATTCAGGAAAACAAAATTTTAAAGATAAAGAAAAGCACCTTGGAATATAAAAATTATATTTTACCAGGTTATGTTGATGCTCATGTTCATATCGAAAGCAGTTTGCTTTGTCCAAGTAGATTTGCAGAAATTGTTATACCTCATGGAACTGTTGCAACAGTATCTGATCCTCATGAAATAGCCAATGTTTTAGGAATAGAAGGAATAACGTATATGATCGAGGATGCCCAAAATACACCGTTAAAGATTTTCTATACAGCCCCTTCATGTGTTCCTGCTACAATATTTGAAACCAACGGTGCTATATTAACTCATAAGGAGATAGAGATGTTATTACAAATGAATGAAATAGTAGCTTTAGGAGAAGTTATGGATTATTATGCGGTAATTAATGAGGATGAAGAAATGCTACGCAAAATAAATGTTGCAAAAAGATTAGGTAAAGTAATAGATGGTCATGCTCCATTATTAAGGGGAGAATTATTAAGAAAATATGTTTCCTTTGGAATTTCAACGGATCATGAAAGTGTATTTTATGATGAAGCATTAGAAAAAGCTAAATTAGGCGTTAAGATTATGATAAGGGAAGGTTCTGTTGCAAAAAACTTCAAAGAATTAATAAAATTAGTTAAGGAAAATTTTGAATGCTTTTTTGTAACAGATGACATTCTTGTAACAGATTTATTGAAGGGTCATATTGATTTGCTTTTAAACGAGGCTTTAAAATACAATATTGATCCTATTAAAGCTTTAAAATGCGTATCTCTTTATCCTGTTATGCATTATAAATTACCTGTAGGATTATTAAGAGAGAATGATTACGCAGATTTTGTAATAGTTAAAAGTTTAGATAATTTTTCTCCCGAAGAGGTATATATAAATGGCTCTCTGGTAGCCAAGAGTGGTAAAACATTATTTAGTGTTAGTCCAAAGCAAACCGGCAATACTGTAAAAGCTAATTTTTTGGAGGAAAAAAGAATAAAAATCAAGACTGATAAAGGTGAAGTAAAAATTAACGTAATAGGAATTGTTGAAGATCAAATAATAACTAAACATTTAATAGAGAATATTAAAGCAAAAAATGGTTTTGTTGAAGCTGATAATGAAAAGGACATTCTTAAAATAGTTGTTGTAGAAAGATATGGAAAAAATAATGTAAGTATAGGATTTATAAAAGGTTTCGGTTTAAAAAGTTGTGCTATAGCTTCTTCTATATCTCATGATTCTCATAATATTGTAGCTGTGGGTGATAATGATAAACTTATAGTAAAGGCTGTAAATGAATTAATTTTAAGCGGAGGCGGAATATGTTTAGTAAATTATAATTCAAAATACTTGTTACCCTTACCTATCGCTGGTTTGATGAGCAAAGAAAATCCCAATGATGTGGCAAGCCAATTAAATTTACTACATGAAAAAGCAAAAGAACATGGATGCAAATTAAAAAATCCGTTTATTACATTATCATTTATGACTTTACTTGTTATTCCTGAAATTAAAATAGGTGATAAAGGTTTATTTGATGTGAAGGCTCAGAGGTTTATTTCTGTTTTTGCTGAATAAATAAATTCACCAATTTTGAACATTCAATAATTTCTGAACTTTTCAACAATATTCTAATTTAATAAATTCAATCTAACTATGTGACAAGATTTTCATTTAGCTGTAGTCATAAAAACTAATCTTATATATCTATAATATAGAAGATTCCCATTCTTCAAATTTTTTATCTTTCTCTCCAAACCACCAAGGATTTTGACTTTCCATATGTAATAATATTGCAAATCCTATTAAAGAAGATTTGCAATGCAATTGCAAATATTATTCAGGAATTATTTGTACAACTTTTAGCTTTATAAAAGATTAAAAACCTAGCCTTTTTAAGGTACAGAAAAGCCTGTTTCTTTCAGAATTTATTGTTTGTATTTCTTTCTTTTTTATCGAATAAAAAAATATTTATTGTTTCTCAATGTTTTAAAATAATGCAAAATCCATATTTTATAGAAAAAGTAAAAAGCTTTGAAGTTAGGGAGAGGAGTATATCTGAATTATTAAGAGATTTAAAAGATACTGCATATCAAGGTAGAAAATTAGGAGAAGCATTTCATGTATGGGAAAGAATGTTAAAAGATGAAGATACAACCATATTCTTAGGTTTAGCAGGTTCGATGAGTACAGCAGGCATGTGGAAAATAATAAGATGGCTTGTCGAGAATAATTACGTTGATGTTATTGTTTCTACAGGAGCTAATATATCAGAAGATATATATGAAGCAATGGGTTTCAGTTATTGGAAAGGTTCACCAAACATAGATGATTCTGAATTATATAAATATAATATTGATAGGTTTTATGATGTATTTGCAAGTGAAGATGATTATAGACAAATGGAAAACTTAATTATGGAATTTGCTGATACTTTAACTGAAGGAGTTTATTCTTCAAGAGATTTTCTTTGGAAATTTGGTCAATATCTTTTCAATAAAAAAATTTACAGTATTGTAACTTCATGTTATATTAAAAAAGTTCCTGTTTATTCTCCTGCCATATCTGATAGCGGTTATGGAATAGCTCTTGTAAATCTTAAAAAAAATAAAGGAAAACTTATATCTTTAGATGCTACCCTAGATCTGGAAGAAATCGCAAAAATTATAGCATATAGTAAAAGAACTGGAGTAATTTATATTGGCGGAGGAGTTCCTAAGGATTTCGTTCAAATATCCACAATTGTTGCTCCTTTATATAAGTTATTAAATAGCAGAACTAAACCTCATTATTATGCTATTCAAATTACTACCGATTCTCCTCACTGGGGAGGTTTATCTGGCTGTACTTTAG
>JAVVGP010000087.1:0-3641 GCA_032249055.1 Thermoproteota archaeon
TACAGGACCTAAGCATTCTTTTAACCAATTCAACTTTTAAATCTAAGAAATTCTTATCGTATCTGTTAAAATCTTCGAGCTTAGCTTCGTTGTTTTTTATTGCATTGAATTTTTCTAAAAATTCTTTTGATAGCTTCTCATGATATTCCCATAATTCTTTATCTGAAGCTTTCTTCAAATCTATTTCACATTTTATTCTTCTACAGATCAAATATTTTGCAGGTTTCTTATTTAATGATACCTCATAATACCATTTTAATTTATTAATGATATTTTCATGATTCCAAATCCATAATTTAGCAAAATTTGCCACAAGAAAGAAATAATTTAACCTTATAAAATATTTTTCTCTCTTAAGATTTCTTCTAATTTTGCTTTGTTTTTACAAAATATCATTAATGTTTCGTTATCCTTTATTCCTATATCATTTAAAGAATCTTTATCATTTAATTCCTTATTTTTATAAATTATCTTAAATAAATCTGTGTTATCATCTAAATTATATTTTTTTAAAATTATCTTTTTTATATCATAAATTTTTGTATTTTCATTTACATTTAAAGTAGTAATTTTCTTTTTCCAAAGTCTACTAAAAGAAAAAAATGACTTTTCTTCAAAAATAAAAGTTTCGTTAACTTTTATTTTAATCAATGTATATCCCCATCTCTCTTGCTATTTCTTTTAATTTTTCTATTCTTTTTGATACTGGAGGATGAGTTGAAAACCATTCAGCTATGGTTTCTCCTGAGATTTCTTTTCTAAATGGGTTTGAGATCCAAAGTGAAGCGGTAATTTGTGGAGCATTTAATTCGTATCCTCTTAATATTGCGTTTTCTATTTTTCTTAATGCACTTATTAATGCTTGAGGCTTACCTGTTAATACCGCAGATGTATAATCAGCTAAATATTCTCTTGTTCTTGATATAGCTAATTGAATTAAAGAAGCAGTGATTGGTGCTAATAGAAATATTGCCATTCCTAAGGCTACATTTGCACCATTTCTTCCTCTAAAAACCAAAAGTAAAGCTATATAAGCTAAGTATGTAATAGCTGTAGCTACTGCTGCTGCAATTGTAGCTATTAAGACATCCCTATTAACAATATGTCCTATCTCATGACCCATTACAGCTTCGATTTCATCTTCATTCATTAAAGTTAATAAGCCTGTAGTAGCTGCTACTACTGCATGACCAGGACCTCTTCCTGTAGCAAAAGCATTTGGTTGAGGTGAATTTACAATTGCTACTTTAGGCTTAGGAATATTTGCTTTTATTGCCAATTTTTCTACAATTCTATGTAATCTTGGAGCTTCTTTTTCACTAACAATTCTTGCTCCTGTTGAAATTAATACTAGTTTATCAGATATAAAGTATATTATAAGGTTAAGAATTAAAGCGAAAATAAAGAACCAAAAGGCAAGAGTTAATCCCCCTATATTTGTTGCACTTCCTATTATGTATCCTATTCCTACTAGTATACCACCTAGCAATGCTAATAAAGCTGTTGTTTTGGTATAAGCAATTAGAACTCTATTCATCATACAATTTTTTTTGTAACAACTATATAAGTTTTAATCTTAATCTTGTATTCTTTAAGGAATAAATTAATATAATTTTTATATGTATAGTTAATTGTGGCATATCCTAAAATATTACCAGATGAACTTATTGCTAGAAGTGTTTATCCAGCTTTAAGAGCCATGATTGCTGATGTATTAATAAAAAAATATAATTATACTCAAGTTGAAGCTGCTAGAAAATTAGGTGTAACACAAGCTGCCATTAGCTATTACTTGTCATCTAAGAGAGGAATTTTTAGACAATTATTCAAGTCAGAATTTATAATTAAAAGTGTTGAAGAAATAGCAAAGGGTATAGTTTTAAATAAAATAAGTGAGCGGGATCTTGCTTATAGCTTAACTAAAATAGCCGATTATATTATTGAAAATAAACAATTATGTGAACTGCATAAACAGTTTGAGGAAGATTTAAACATTAATGAATGCCATTTATGTGAGGATAGGTTAAAGATAAATTCTAAGGAATATTTGAATAATTTAATTAAAAAAATAGAGAAAGAATAATGGAAACAAAGAAAATAAAGAGTTATTGTCATATTTGCGGAAAAAATACAGAAAAAGAGAAGATTGGAAAGGAAGGAATATGGGGGGTCTATAGATGTTTAAATTGTGGTAATTTATCTTTACTGCCAGATTAAAATTTTTATCTTTTGAACAATTTTTTAAAGTATGAAAAGTTACTTATTAATAATTATCATTTTATTCTCTTTTATATCCTTAAATCTTAAATATGAATTACAGCCATGTGAAAACTTAGAATTGACTTCTAATCGTAATGAAGTTATATATGAAAGTAAGGTATATTGTAATTTAATAATTACAGATGAAGCTAGATTAAAGATCTTTAATAATGTCACAGTTAAAGTTCTTAATAATTTTACTGTAAAAAGATCTGCGCAACTTGAAATTATAGACTCAAAACTTGAGATTTTTGCTACTGTAAATATTTTAGACAAGTCTCAAGTATCAATTACAAATTCTATAATCAATTTTTCAAAACCAATAAGAATAGAAGGAGAAAGTAAAGTTAGTCTAAACAATGTGAAATTATATTCCGAAGAACTTATTCTTAGCATTAAAGGAATGGCTAAGCTAGATATAATAAGCTCAGAGCTTATAGGAAATATTATTATATTTCCTTATTCTTATTCAAAGATATTTATCAATAGAACATCTTATTTTTATATATATTTATCCAATCAACAATTTGATGTTACAATAAATAGATCAAAATTTAGTTTAATACTGGAAGTTACAAATAAACCTTCGAATTATATAACATTGCCTTATGGTTATTATTATCATTGGAATTTAACTTATATAACTAAAGAATACATTGGTATACCAGGCAAAATATACGTTTATGATAGCTACATTGGTATTTTTAGATCTAACCAAATTATAGTTTTAGTTGATAGTTTATTCATTACTAATTCTAAAAATATTACCATAACTGTTAAAGATAAACTTAATGTTGCCAATGTTCGTGGAGGAGAAATTACTCAATATACTTTTAAAATAGAAAATGTTCTTGTGAATTTAATGCAAAGTTCTATTTATGCTTGGAATTTTGAATATCATGGAGGTAAAAGATATTTATTAGCCAATTCATCTTCAGTAATAATAAGATCCTTCTTTAATTCCTCTATATTAATAAATAACGTAGATCTTATTGGAGTATATTCTACTGATTCTTCGCATATTTACATTAAAGAATCTATTATAAATAATTATGTTATTAGTAAACTTAATTCTAAGATTTTTATTACACAAACTATAATTAAAAATCCTAACAATTTCTATGCTTTTGATAATTCAACTATTTATATTGCATCTTTAGATAATATTCCTAAACCTTCAATTAAAATTAGTGGCGAAACAGTTCAAGTACTAATAAATGTTTATGGTTCGGTAGCTGTAATAGCTAGTAAAAATATAACTATTAACTTATATATATTCGAACTAGGAATAAATACACCAAATCCTAAGTTTGTAATTATTGGTAAAGGTATTACCAATAAATTTGGAGAAATACTATCGTATGTAGGAGAAAATTTGCCCA
>JAVVGP010000088.1:0-3637 GCA_032249055.1 Thermoproteota archaeon
CCCAAGCACATAATTAAAATTCCCCATCGTTTTAAATTACCCAAAGTTTTAATGTACAAAAGAATACCGAGTAATAACAATATTAATCCTCCTCCAACATCAGCAAACATGTATCCATAAAAAAGTGAGAAAAAGAAGAAAATGAAGGGTGTTGGGTCAATTTCATTATATCTTGCTTTACCGTGCATGTTGGTTATCAATTCAAACGTGTTAATTATAGGTTTATTTAATATTAAAGAAGGAGCGTTATTAATTTCATTTTTATTTAGTTCATCATATTCTACATAAGCTAAATCCTTTAAATAAGAAGAAAATTGAGATTTCATTCTTGCAGGAATATATCCTTCAATAATTATGAAATACTTTGTAACCTTAGAGAACTTTAAATTTAAAGTGTTTAAATATTGTAAATAAATTAACTCATATACTTCCAATAATTCATTATACTTTTCTTTAATTGCTTTATCAATAAAGGCTGAAATTTCATCTATTTTTTTCTTCAATTCATTTATTTCTACATTTAATTTGTCTAAATATTCCTCGATATTTAGCCCATAAAATTCTTTTACATTAATTACTCTTATATCCAAACTTCCCAATATTCTATTTAATTTTTCTTGTAGCAAAGGTTTAGCTATTAATAATGTAACATATTTATCTTCAGCTACCTTTTCACTCACAATGAATACTTCAGAAGGAAGTGTCTTCTGCAATTCAATTAATGATTTCTCAGTAGTTATAACTAAAGTAATAAGAAAATTCTTAATTGCAAGATACTTTGCTAGAGGTATTTTAATTTTCTGCAAATATGTTAAATACTCTCTTAAAGATTCTTTATCAACTATCTCTTTTATTTTTCTCCTTTTTTCTTCAATATAAGGCATAAAAGTATTTTTAAGAAAATTAATTTTCTGCTTTGAAAAATTTAAAAAATCTTCAATTGTAGCGAATTCATAAAGATTCTTTTTATATTTTTCTTTAGATAATAAATAATCAAAAACCCCAAATTCTTTTTTAATATTTAATTCGCTTAATAAACTATCCATCTCAGAAGAAAACTTACTTAAATTTTGTATCAAATATGAACTATATTCTGTTTTTTCTTCTTTTTCTTCAATCACATGAAAATATTCAAAGTCAATTAACTTACTAATGAGCTTATCTAAATTTGATTTTGAAGTTATAATGTAGGCTTTGTTTAATTTTTCTACTCCCATTTCATTCAAAATTTTCATTTTCTAGTATATTAATTTTCTATGCTTGACTTCATCCAGTCCTAAAGAGGAGAGTTTTATTTTATTATAGATGTATGTAAAATTCTCGTAGGCAATAAAAACATAGTTTGAAAATTCTTCAAGTGTAAATCAACCAAAGAATACTGTTTACTAGAAAAACAAGTTTCATGATAAAAAATATCAAAAAAACCATCAAAATAAATATTAATGAAAATTGTAGCGATCGGAAATGAGGTCTTTATTAGTGGTTTTGTTTTAACAGGAGTCGAAGGAATAGTTACTGAAAATCCAAATGAAGCTAGGAAAGTAATAAAAAAATTGATTGAGGAAAAACAAACAGCTATAATATTTATACATGATCAATTAGCTGAAAAAATACAAGAGGAAATAAATGAAATAAAAAGAAAAATAAGCATACCTATAATATATGAGGTTCCCTCTTTAGACTCTCCTAAAAAAGTTATTGATTACAGAAAAATATTAAGACAAATACTTGGTGTTTAAAATATGGAAAGCTTAAAAAATATGATTGAAGAAATAAACGAAAAAACCAAAAAAGAAGTTGAAAAAGAATATGATGAATGGTATCAGCAGGTTAAAAAAATAATAAATAAAATTTACGAGGAAACTCTTGCTAAGATGAATGAAATTAATGAAGAAACAAAAAGAAAGATCGAATATTCTAAAAATATAATAATAACATTAGCTGAAATGGAGAATAAAAATGCAAAACTGAATTTAATTAATAATTATATTGATAAAATAATAAACGAAGCATTATTAAAAATAAAGAATGAAAAGAATATACAACTTTATAATAAGGCTCTTGAAAAATACGTTGATGAAGCAATAGAAGCAATAGGAGAAGAGATTGTTATCTTTTGTAATGAAGAAGACTATGATTTTGTAATGAAATATTTACAGAAAAAAATTCCTAAAAAAACTTTCGAAATTATAAAGAGTAATCCTAGTAAATACGGAGGAATTATTGCAACAAATAAAGAAAAGACAATAATTTTAAATAACACAATAGAAGCAAGACTTAATAGATTAAAAGATTATATAAGAAAAGAATTAGGTAAAATTTTGATAGGTGAATGAAATGAGTAAAGCTGGAAGAATAAGTTGGATAAGTGGTCCAGCAGTAAAAGCAGAAGGGTTGGAAGGAATTAAAATGTATGAAGTAGTTTATGTAGGTAATGATAGACTAATAGGGGAAGCTATTGCTGTATCTGGAGATAAGGCAGTAATTCAAGTATACGAAAATACCAGTGGACTAAGACCTGGTGAACCTGTATTTAGAACTGGTGAACCATTATCCGTAACACTAGGACCAGGAATAATCGGAAGAACTTATGATGGTGTACAAAGGCCACTTGATATTATAGCTTTAAAAGTAGGTTACTTTGTTAAGAGAGGAGTAGTAGCAGATCCGTTACCTACTGATAAAAAATGGTTTTTTGAACCAAAAGCAAAGATTGGCGAGGAAGTTACTGCAGGAGATATAATTGGTTTTGTCCAAGAAACTCCTTTGATTAAGCATGCGATAATGGTTCCAATAGGTATAGAAGGGAAGATTTCTTATATAGTTAAGGAAGGAGAATATTATGTTACAGATACTATAGCTGAGGTAACCAAAAATGAAAATAAATATGTTTTAAACTTGTACCAAAGGTGGCCTGTTAGAAAGCCTAGACCTTATAAAGAAAGACTTGAACCTGAGGTACCTTTAATTACAGGTCAAAGAGTGATTGATACTTTGTTTCCAATAGCAAAAGGAGGGACTGCGGCAATACCAGGTGGATTTGGAACTGGAAAGACAGTAATGTTGCATCAAATTGCTGCTTGGTGTGATGCAAAAGTAGTGATATATATTGGTTGTGGAGAAAGAGGGAACGAAATGGCTGAGGTATTGGTGAAATTCCCAGAATTAACAGATCCTTATAGCGGTAGACCTCTGATGGAAAGAACAATTTTGATAGCAAATACAAGCAACATGCCAATTTCTGCAAGAGAAGCAAGCATTTACACAGGTATAACTATTGCAGAATATTATAGAGATATGGGCTATGATGTTGTATTAGTAGCAGATTCAACAAGTAGATGGGCTGAAGCTTTAAGAGAAATAAGCGGAAGGTTAGAGGAAATGCCTGCAGAAGAGGGATTTCCGCCCTATTTAGCATCTAGACTTGCAGAATTTTATGAAAGAGCTGGAAGAGTTGTTACATTAGGAAAAGATAGAAGAGTTGGTTCAGTAACTGTTATTGGAGCAGTTTCTCCTCCAGGAGGAGATTTCTCCGAACCCGTTACAGTTCATACTTTAAGGTTTGTAAGAACTTTCTGGGGATTGGATAGCGCTTTAGCCTATTCAAGACATTATCCTGCTATAAATTGGATCATAA
>JAVVGP010000089.1:0-3634 GCA_032249055.1 Thermoproteota archaeon
CTAAACTTGTTATATTCATCTTTCTTGACTTATCTATCAAGAATTTCACTTTTTCCTTTTCAATTCTCTTCTCTGAATGATTTATAATAATTCCATGTGCTCCAGCTTCTTTTATTGCCTCAACTGGAATATGCCCTGTATAGCTTCCGGGCTCTATTGGGTCTGCTGCTTGTGCAAACGTTATTATTATTTTAGATATTTCCTTTATGTCAGTAATTAAAGGTGCAACTCCTATGCAAACATCTAATTTCTCGGATATTTCCTTAGCATACTTAGAAATTATTATTGATCTATATCCAATTATTTCACTAAAACATTTAAAATTTATAAGAAAAAAAGGAAATTTTAGAAAAAAATTCATTTAACTTCAACAAATCTTTTCTCCAATTTCTTTATAACCTCTGGTAAAGTAGTATATTCCATTTCTTCAGGTCCTAATCTGTGTGGCATGAAAGGACCATGTCTTCTTATATACTCTGCTACTTCTGCTGCCTTATTTCTTACATATTCAAAAGCTGGGTCATCAAATAAATCTGCAGGACCTAGTAATTTTCCATTGTAAATTTGGAATCCTAAAGCTACAACTCTTGGAGGCCCATCAAATCTTGTTACTTGAGAATATCTTAATGGAACGGGCATTAAAGGACCTACATGGCTTCCTCTCATCCATCCTGAAACTAAATAAGGATATGCAAAAGCTTCTAAATATTCTCCTACTGCAGGCAATCCTCTTTGAGCTCTAACAATACATACAGGATCATCTTTACCAACATATCTTCCAGCTATTAAAGATAATCTAGTTGTACTTGCTGATGCTGCAATTAATCCATCTTTTCTATAAACTCTTGCAATTACAAATCTTCCAGGAGTTCCTATTAATGCCAATAAATCATAAGATTCTTCAGGTGTTTTTAATAATATTGATTTTCCTTCAATTAGATCCATTACTTCAAAAATGAATCCTTCATGCATTGAAGGATCAATTACCAATCCAGGTGTACAGAATGGATCTGCAAATACTCTATATAAAGGCAAATTCCATGCACCAGGTTCAGTTTTATCTGCTGCAAAAACTATTATTGGTTCACTTGGTCTTTCTTCAAATTCCATTTCTGCTACTCCTGGTCCTAGACCTTTAACGTTTCCTGAAAAAGCTTCCGATAATAAATCTTGTCCTGCTGCATATAGTTTATATTTCTTGGAAACATTGTTCGTTACTTCTTTAAAAACATTCCATGCTAATTCATGTATTATAGGATTATCTGTACCTTTATCATGGGTCATTAGAAGCTCTAGATCGTCGCCTGCATTAAATACGTAATAATCAAATATTTTATTTTCATTTTTTGCTTTTTCAAGTAGACTTTTAGCATATTCTATTTGTTCGTTTGTTACTTTATGATGTCCTGCAAGACTGCCTATGTCTGCTTTTATTAAACTTACAGTTACTTTAGCCATAATATGATAATAATTTCTAAGCTAAATAAAATTCCCTTATTGTTTTCTATTTAATTAACGTCTGTTTTTAATATCGAGTAAAGGAAGTTAAAAGTCATTTTTCTCTAATTTTTCTCATTTTAGCTATTTTATATTCTTCTAAAAAATGTTTCCAAGCTGCCATTTTAGCACTATAGAATATATCAGTTAAAATATATGAAATTGCTAAAATTCCACAAATTATAATTGACCATATTTCTGCTTTTATTAAAATAGAATATATAAAGAAAAATACTACTACCACAATTGTAACGGTAGCTCCTGAAGCATGCATTATAGCTCTTCTTATTGGACTGACATTTAAATAACTGTAATAGTCAAGCTTTAATGCAGGTTCAATTTTTATTTTTCCTTTAGAACTTCTATGAAAAATGTAAATTCCGCGAGGATAAATATAAAGAAATTTTATTCCAAAAATTCTACCCGTAATATATTGGGTTATTGGATGAAGTGATGCAGATAAGATAAAAGAAGCGATAGGTAGATAAACACTTAGCAAAAATTTATCCGAATAAAATATAAAATAAAAAAGTATCGTTATTATTGAAATTAAAGCTAATAAGATTATTCCTAAAATTGGCCTAAACTTCCATTTCCATTTTTTATCAAAAACTTTTTTGTTTATTTCTGCTATCTTTTTACCTAATACTTTAGCAACTTCTGGATTAATCTTGGCCTCATATACAACGTCCCAAAATCCTAATTTTTTTAATTTTAAATTACCTTTATTAACTTCTTCTTCTATTTTTTCTAATTTTTTTATTAATTCTTCTATTTTTTCCATGCTTTATAAAAATTTGATTTTATAATTTTAAATACAAAATATATATTTAAATAAAAAAGTACAAAATTAAAAATTATAGTCTATTAGCCGCCTAGTTTTTCTTTTAACTTATTCTTTACTTCTTCACTTAATTTAGCGTTTTCAGCAACTATTTGATTAAACTTCTCAATATCGTTACCTAAAATTCTTAGTATTGCATCTTCCAAAAGCTTTTGCATTTCTTTAATATCCTTTGTAACCAAAGCATCAACTTCCCAGCTTTCATCTCCAAACATTTTATTATACCATTTAAATCTTGGATCTTTTTCTTTAGCTGGATTAGGAGGTAAATTATAATCAATAATTTGCTTAGCTGTTAAAGCTACTCTTACTTCATCCAAGTCAAAGTGATGGAAAACTTTTAGTAAACTCATATAGAATCTATTAATATCTAGACCGCTTGGATCGTGATCACTAATAACCAAAGCCCATATTTTTTGACCTTTATTTAATCTTTCTTTAATTTCTGGAGCCAATTTACTTATCCTTGTCCATACCGCTCCATATCCTTTAAAACTTATCAAAGGAACATAATACTTAGCACATACACTATTTAATTGACCAAATAATTCTCTTTTTTCAGTAAAAACATAAATATATTTGCCAATTTCATCCCATGGATTTTTACCCATTGGTGGAATATTTTCCATTGCTTTTTGTATTGCTTCCTCAACATTTGTAACCCCTAATATCGTTGGAGAATACATTAAGCTTTCTGTTTCTGTTATCATTTCCCAATCAACTTCACCAACTATTCTTGCTTTTAACATAAATTCTACAAGCTTATTGTAATGCTTTAAGTCATTCTTATAATCTGGTAACTCTAAACCTACTAGGTAATAGTGAATTTGCCTTATTGTTACAGGTTGTCCTAATTCTTTAAATGCTCTTTTTGTAAATTCAATTGCCTTCCTCTGCCATTCAAAGTTTATCTTTAATTTCTTTTTCTTAGGAACAGTTCTTGTAACATCCTTTTGCTTTCTTCCATACATTTTCTGAAGCCATTTTAAGTTATATGAAATATTCGTAAATTTTAGTAATCTTTCATTTTGACTCATAACACTAATTTACTAAAAAAGAAGTGATATATAAACCCTTAAGCTTTAAATTTTATTAAAAATTTATATTTTAAAATTTAATTATTTTAAATTTATTTCAATAGGCAGCCCTTCTTTATTATTTAACCACTTTTTAAATTTATCACTTAATGGAATATTCTTGTAAAGTTCTCTTCTTTTAGCTTCAAGCATGTTTATATTTTTCCTTTCTTTTTCTGCTACCAACATAACTTTATTATTATAACTTTTAGCTATG
>JAVVGP010000090.1:0-3559 GCA_032249055.1 Thermoproteota archaeon
AAAAGGTTTTTATAATATTTTTACTTATAAAATAAATTGATAGCGGGGTGGGAAAGCCAGGTTATTCCGCCGGGCTCATAACCCGGAGGTCGGTGGTTCAAATCCACCCCCCGCTACTTTTATTTTTTAACCCCTTTATTTCCAGTGGAATAATCTATGAAAATAGGGTTAAGATTAATAGTTAATGCGGTAATTCGAAATGGTATAAGAATAAACGTGCAACTTTCTTCTATGAAATTAAATAATCTTACTTCTAATTTCAACTGGAATAAAGTGATAAAGAAAATTTAACCTTACATGATTAACTTTTCAAATAACAATAACAAGAAATCATTGAAAACATTATTACAAGGAGTAATACCTGCAGAATTATTAAAATTTACGCCTACTAGCTATGAAATAATTGGTTCAAGAAGCGGTTCTGTTATAATAATTCAAATCCCTGAAGAACTTAAAGATTATGAAAAGGAAATTGTTAAAGCATTGATTTCTTTACATAAAAATGTAAAATCCATAATTAAAAAAGTAAGTGAAAGAAAAGGCGAGTATAGATTGTTTGATTATTATTTATTATATGGAAATTCCACCGAAATTATTCATAAAGAATATGGTTATTATATAAAAGTAGACCCTCTTCGTGTTTATTTCTCTGCTAAAGATGCTACTGATAGAATTGATATTGCAAAATCTGTGAATGCAAATGAGGATATTTTGTATATGTTCGCAGGTGTTGCTCCTTATGCTGTTGCGATTTGTAAATATCAACCAAATGTTAAAAAAATTGTAGCAATAGAAAAAAATGAAATTGCTTACAAGTATATGTTAGAAACTATAAAATTAAACAAACTTGAGGAAAAAGTTATTCCTATTTTAGGTGATGTGAGAGAAGTTTGTCCTCAGTATTATAATTTTGCAGATAGAATATTGATGACATTACCTTTAGGTGCACACGAATATCTTCCATTGGCATTGTATTGTATAAAGAAAACCGGTGGTATTATCCATTTTTATCATATTGGAAAGGAAAATATGTTATATGATGAAGCAATAGAAATAATAGCAAAATATTGCAAGCAGAATAATTTCTCTTTTTCTATACTAAAAACCAAAGTCGTTAATGAATATGCACCTTATAAGTATAAAGTAAGAGTAGACTTCTATACCAAGAAAATATAATTTTTATAGTGTCTGTAAAAATCTACCTTTATCATTATAAAAATTTGCCTATTTTAACTCAAAATATAGCAAATGAAATTATTCATCATATAAAAAGAGGAGAAAAAGAATTTAAGGTATCTTTAGATCTGGGTTTAACTTTTTCAACATTAAAATATTTTGATAATATTATTTGGGTAAATGAAAATTTGGTTCTACCGTTGAATTTAATAGAAGATATAGCTTTATATGGCAAAAACGATTATATTTACGTTCTTGAAGAAGGGAAAATACGTACGTTAGCAGGTTTTAGAGAGGGAAATTTTTATAAAATGAGGAATATTGGGCTACATGCCCCTACAATTGAAATTAATGGAATTCATATGCATAGGATAAAAGATATTTTACCATGGGATGATGCAAGAAAAAAAGTTGAAGCTTTAAAATTAAAATCTTATGATAAAGTTTTGGATATAGGTACTGGTTTAGGATATACTGCCATTCATGCGTTTTTTAAAAAAGTCAAAAAAATTGTTTCGATAGAGAAAGATCCTATCATTTTAAATTATGCTGAATATAATCCATGGTCCAAATGGCTAGAAAAAATACCTATAATATTAGGTGATGCTAACGAAGTTTTAGATAAATTGGAACCTTTTTATTTTAATAAAATAATTCATGATCCACCTACGTTTTCTATTTCTGAAGAATTATATTCATTAGATTTTTACAATTCATTGTATAATGTATTAAGAAGAAAAGGATACGTATTACATTATGTTGGTTTTCCTTCTGTTGTGAGTAAAAGAAAAAAAATAGTTGAAAATATAATTAGTAGATGTAAACGGGCTGGTTTTAATGTTAAAAAAATTCCTGAAATTTTTTCAATCTTGTTATATAAGGATTAACTGGTTCGCTTAAATGTCTACGTGATCTAGGAGGAGGAACAAGTAAAGTATTTTCTTTAAGGGATCTTTTTTCTTCTATTAATATTTTAAAGTAAAAAGGAATAGAATAGGAACATTTTTTACATCTTAAACCTTTACCATCTCCCTCAGATTCCATTTTACTACCGCAATTGGTACAATAAGGATTTTCTTCTCTGTATATTTTAGCTAATTTTTTAATGATTATTTTTTCACAATTTATTGTTAATTCAGGATCTTTTCTAATACCGCCACCGATCTCTATTATATCTCCTTTACTTAAAAATCTTGCTAATTTATTCATTTGTCCGCTTTCTTTATATATAGCTGCAGTTAAAACGTTGTTACCAGATTTAACTTTCAAAAATACGTGTCCTCCTTTTATTATTAAAGGTTTTTCTATCACTTCAAAAACTTCATTAACTACACAATATGGTTTGAACATTTTTTTTCCTTTAGCTAATTTTAAGTGAACATCTGTTCCTTGGTTTGTCTTAAATATAGTAATTCTATCTATGTATTCTTTTGCACCTATCGCTTCTGAAAATTTTATTAATGTTTCTGGTTCTTTTCCTCTTATGCCATATAATATAGGATCTTTACCGTGAGGAGTTATAAGTAGTCTGTTTCTTTCATAATCTATATTGTGAAAAGTTATGTCCTTAAATTTTTCATCCAGTTCCTTTATTTTTTCTAAATTAATTGGTCTTATTAAACTTCTTTGATCTGGTTTCCTATAAGCTATCAACTCATAAGTATATCCTTCTCTTAATCGAGCTCCAATTGCAGCAAGAGCGCCAATTATTCCTCTAATTCCTTTCCTAAAATTAAAATATTTAATTTTATATTTATTAACCAATTGTAAAGCTTCTTCTATTTCTACAACATCAATTAAGCATTTCCTATAAAAATTTTCTAATTCTTTAGTAATTTTACCTGTATAAAAGCATATTACAGGCTGAGGTTTTTCTTCATTTGATTCTTTATCAAAAATTTTAAGTTTATTAATTGTTTCAATTGCTATTTCGATTATTTTATCATCGCCATTATTTATTCTTATACAAATTGCTGCATTCCCACGTGTCTTAAATGGAATATTTGGATTTAGTCTTACTAAATAAGGATAATCAGCCAACCTGTAGCCTGAATTCTTTAAACTTTCAATTAAAATAGAAGCAATATATGTGGTACATCCTCCTTCATTTGTATCAGTATCATCAATGCCTATATGTAACATTAATTAACCAAAAGTTAAAATATAACAAAATATATAAAAAATTTGGGGTAAAGGAGCTCTGGGCGGCCGTCGGGGTAACCTGAGGAAAGTCCTCCGTCGCTAAGGAATTTATAATGCCGCAAGGCATAAGCCGAAAGGCTTGGTAAATCACAGAAACGAGACAAGCTCTGTTGGATGTCGATGAGACCGAATATATCTCGGTAACGAGATATATAGGTTGAGTATAACAGAAGCTTGGTGA
>JAVVGP010000091.1:0-3539 GCA_032249055.1 Thermoproteota archaeon
TGAAACATTTATCTTACCTATAAAGCAAAGCATTATTTGTTTTTATATTTTAAAATAATTTATAATTTAAGCCAATAGTTAACAATCGTTTCTGTGCTTTTCTCGAACTCCTTCTCTAATTTCTTAACTTCATCTACAATTTCACTCTCACCACCATAAGAGTTAATCCAATCTTGAACCATTTCCGAACTCACTTCTACATGGAATTGAATTCCAAGAATTTTGTTTATCCTGAAGGCTTGGAAATACTTGTTGCTATAAGCAAGCAATTTAGCTCCGTAAGGGAGTGAAAAAGTATCGGAATGCCATTGAAATACGGTTAATTCCTCCTTTCTAAAATATTCCTTTAATTCATCTAGCAATATAACCTCTTGAATACCAATTTCCATACCAAAGGAGCCTTTAACAACTCTTCCACCTAAAGCTTCGGCAATTAACTGAGAACCTAAACAAATACCTAATACTCTTTTGTTTTCTTCATAGGCTTTCCTTATAAGTTCCATTTCTTTTCTGAGAAAGGGATACTTATCATACTCATAAACTCCCATAGGTCCTCCCATTATTATCAGAGTATCAAAGCTTTCATTACCGTTTAAATCTTTTGCTTCTATTTCCTTCGTAACTTTCAAGAATTTCTTTAGGAATCCTAAAGTTTCCAATGGATGGTTGTAAACTGCTAAAATATCCATGATGATATTTTTCATTAAGAGAATATAAAAATTAACTAATTTTTTATTTTAAAAATAAATATGCTAATAGAATTGTATGCTAATAATTTCTACCGAACTACGCACTTAGGAATGCAAAAGACTTCTAAAAAGTTAAGGATAATACTACAGTCTAGATAAGGAATCGAGGCCATACGCTTGAGGTAAGGAGCATCATAACTTCTTCAAAAAATACTTACAAAAAGTGGTAACTTCTTTTAAAACAATTCGAAGTTATCAATAATCTCTCTTGCTAAAACATGCAAGCAATTTTGCTTAAAGTATCCCATAAAGAGAATTGAAATTTATATCTTACTTTAGCTAAAATATTGCTAAAGTTTTATAACCTATTAAGAAAATTGAAAAATATTATGGATCCGAAGCGCCAGTTAATGATTTTGGGATTATTGGTAGCCATGCCAGGTTATTACGCTTTAGCATTATTTCTATACATGATAATTAGACCCGATCCAAACAATTCTTGGGGAGCACTTATTTATACTTTTTCACAATTAATAGGTTTCATAATCTTGCTTCAGATAGCTAAAAGGGAAAATGGTGGGTTTAGATCAATATACATAGGAAGTTTAGGATGGAAGGAAGTAGGACTTGCTATATTTTTATGGTTCATAGCATTTACACTTTGGCTACCCATCAACTACGTTTTAAGTTACCTAAATATTCCACCATCAAGGTGGGGATATAGTGTTCAAGGATTAAATGCAATTCCAGTTGCAATCTGGGCACTAAGTGCAGCATTCTTTGAAGAGGCCTTTTTTAGAGGTTATGCATTAACTAGGCTACCTAAATTAATCAATAGTACTAAAATCTCTGTAATTATTAGTGTGCTGGCTTTCGCTGCAATACATTTAAGATTCGGATTAGGATTATTCATTTATATTATAGTATGGGCTACAATAATATCTATCCTCTTCTTAATAACAAAGAACACATGGTCCTGTTTCCTATATCATGCGATAAATAACATAATTGTTGATTTCATCATATATGGAAGATAAATGGATGTTTCAATGAATTTAGCTTAGGTTTGAATATATGCACTTTTCATATCTGAAGAGCTTCTTAATTTTATTACTCGAGACAATATTTCGCAAAGTGAATCGAAAGTGTTATGCGACTATAAGAAGTTCTTCTGTTAAATCTTTTTTCTTTAACGTTTGTTGTTTAATTCGTATCCTAAATATCCGCATATTCTTTAGATCTTAAAAAAGGTAAGTAAGATAATAATAAACATCTTTTACTTCTTACGGAAAAGCTAACAAGTGGATATTAATTAAAGCAACATTAAAGCGGTTTCGCGCTTCATAAAGTTCAAACAATATTTAAGCAGTTTCACAATCCTTATTATAAATTGTGACATTTACTTTTTAAATTTTAAAAAACAATACAGAACGGAATTACTACTCTTGAATGCAGGTTGGTTATTAATTACTATTCTCTTGAGACTAAAGAGAGCCCATTTTATGTTGTATACTTTTATAAACTTTTGATTTCTAAAAATAGGATAATTTTAATTTTTATTTAATTTTTATTTAAATAATAATTACAATATTTATAAAATAATGGAGATATTATCCAGGCTAAGGTACAGTGATATGAAACTAAAAGTAGAAAATTTCGGGCCGATACATTATGCAGATATCGAATTAAAGCCCCTAACGGTTATCATTGGAAAAAATAATGCTGGAAAATCCATGCTAGCGCAGCTTATATTTGCTTTAATGATGTTTAGAGAAGGTAGCATTCCAACCCGTACTTTAATGCCGTATCTTCGGCTAATATCTATAGAAGATATTTTTATTGTTGCTTATCGGGAACTTTCTATTGCTTTTTCGGTTGAAAACTTCTGGAAAAAAATAAAAGAAACAAAAGAATTAACACTGCACTCATGTATGGAAATAATATTGAATATGATAATTAATTCATTAACTCATTTTCCTTTAAATAAAGCTTTAGGTAACATTTTAGAAAGAAATTTTGCTCTAGAACTTAAAAACTTAGTAAATCTTTATTCTGAATATGCTAAAGTAGAATGTGCTTATTCTAAATATTTTACAGTAGAATTTACAATAACTAAAGACGGTAATCTGAGCTCCAAATTCAATGTTGAAGCGTCAAAAGAATTGATCGATGATATACTTAAAGATAAAAAAATTAATGAACTTATAGGGAGAATTCTTAGTTTTAAGACGAATAGAGATTTTCCTACAAGTATCATTCCAATAATAGAGGAGGTTGTAAAATTAATAATCGCAGATTTTATATTACCTACAAAACCTTTATCATCAACTATATATATACCAGCAGGCAGAGCTGGATTATTAGAAGGTTATGAAGCCGTATCTTCTGCATTAATAACTCTTGCACCCGTAGCTCCTCTAAAAGGTATAACCATGCCTCCAATGCCTGCTATGGCCTCAGAATTCTATTCTCTCTTAATACAATTAGAAGGAAAGAAAGGTCCCTTTGGAAAAATATCAGATTTATTCAAAGAATTACTTGAAGGTGAGATCGTACTTGAAAAATTAAAGCTTCCTGAAGGTAAGAGTAAGATGGTTTATAAGTTTAAATTTAAAGATAAAGAATCTACCATAGACTTAATACATGCAGCTTCCATGGTCAAAGAACTATCTCCAATTTACTTGATTATAAGGGAGCTTGCAGATAAGGATTTCCTTCTTATAATAGAGGAACCAGAATCTCACCTCCATCCAGCAGCTCAAATTAAACTTATGGAAATTTTTGCAAAGCTTGTGAATGAAGGACTTAATATATTGATTACAACTCATAGCGATCTTCTTTTGAGAAAGC
>JAVVGP010000092.1:0-3489 GCA_032249055.1 Thermoproteota archaeon
TCTTATAATTGTTATTGGAAATTTCTATATTTAAAGAATAAAGTCCTTTTGGTATTCCTTCAAAAAAGAAATATCCATCTTTTATATTAGGATATATTGTTAAATTTGAAGATTGCAAATAAACTTTTATATCTTTAAGATTTAAGCCAAAAATATCTTTAACTGTCAAATTTAAATTAAAAACATAAGTCTTAATATTAAGCGATGTATTCTTAGGAGTTAAATAATATGATTTTCTAGCCACAACATTATTTTTAAATATAATATCCACGTTAATACTTCCTATAAAACCTTCCCATTCAACTAACCCATCCTTTATAGTAAAGTTGCCTAAAATTTTTCCTTTTGTATCCTTTATTATTAAAGTTGCATTGTTAAGTTTATTCATATTCCAATCAAAGATATTAAACTTTATTATCAATTTTATTAACAAATCTACCGGATTCGACTTGGAATTCCAAAATTCTCCAAAGAAATAATAATTAGCATTAGCAGAAGGCAAATTATTAAACTCAGGAGAAGAAGCTTCAATAATATATTTCAAAGTTAAATTAGTCTTAGGACTTAAAATCGGGGCAAAAGTTCTATTTAATCCTGAAATATATTTCCAACCTGTTGTTATTTCATCATATAGCTCAACATTATATATCGTTTCATTACTTAAATTAGTTAATGTCACAGTAACATCTAAGTAAGAACCTACTCCTATAACGGTATTATTAACTTCTTTTTTGATTATAATTGCTGAAGAGAAAACCAAAGGAGGAACTAGAAATTTAATTTTTAACGGTTCAACATATTGATAAAAAGGTGCTACAATATAATGAGAATATGAAGAAAAATTCATAGCTAGAGAAACCGTATGTTTTTCTCCCCTAAGAAAGGAATACTTAACCTCGATCTTATTTCCTCTTTTACTAAAGCTATCAGGGCCTGTATATATTAAACCTAATTTCTCCAAATCCGATACAGTTGAATTTAATATTGCAGACCTTGGTGCTCCCAAGGCTATAGAAGACCAAGCTAATTGAATTTTTGTAGGTAAAATAACATTAGGCAACTTTTTTTGAGATAATGAAAGGTAGTTTACATAGGAAAAGGCAGAAGAAAATGTATAAAAATAAGGATAAATATTTTCTAATTTTTCTGTTTTATTATCATATCTATATGTTATTGTAACGTTAAATATCGAGGCTGAACCTGGAGGTACAAACTTAAGCTTATTTGGTTCGATGCCAAAAATTATAAAATCACTACTATTAGGTTTGATGTCTCCTATTGGCTGACTTAAATAATCTAGTATTAATTTAACATCTTTGGCTTCAGCATCTCCAGTATTATTAACAGTGATTCTAAATTCTGTAAGAGAATCTAATATATCAGTTAATTCGCCAGCAACTTTATTAGGAAATAATATGTAGCTTAAAACAGGGAAATTTTTAACTTTGTATCCTATTCTTAAAGGATTTCCTATATTTTTAATTACAGTATTGCCTACCTTGTAATAAACTTCGGGTGGTGGAATATCTATGATTTTTGATTCGTTTAAGGAAACACTAATTTCAATATACTTTTTAGAATAGCTATTGGGAGATACCTTATTAAAGATCAATGTATTATTATTAGAATTTATTCCTTCAGGCAACTTTACTTTAACAGTAATATTATTTGCCTCTACTGTACCGTAATTATAAATTGAAATGTATAATTTTGTTGTTGAATTAAATACTCCAGGATTGGCTGATTGTGTAACTAATACAAATGGATCAATTTTTGAAGAATTAAATCGTATCTCTCCTATAGCTTCATTTTTGTTAAGCTTATAATTCGAATAAGTTATCCAATTGTTTTCATAAGAGGAAAACCATGATAAAGTTGGTTTAGACTCATGTACTATCATACCATAGAAATAAAATTCTAAAGTAGAATTTGTAGAGAACTCAGAAGATGTTATATTTGATAAGAAACGTGAGTAATTGATTGAGAATAATCGTTTAGTATAAATGTCAGGCGAAGTAGCTAATGTAGTGAAATAGATCAGAATCAATTGCTGAGTATTATTATTTACTTTGTATATTATTCCTACAGGCTTTATGTATTCATTCAAATGATAAAAGCCTTTATAAGTATAGTTTAAAGATGAAAGGAAATTATCAAGATACACTCCAAAGTTACCGCCTGTTACATAAAAATCAGATTCGATTTTAACGAATTTTGTTTTAAATTTATCGGATAACTTGCTTATAAAATGTTGTTTTTTACTTTCTTCTTTTAATTTGAAAGTAAAAATGAAGCCTTTTTCTAAAAGGAATGGTAGATCTTTTATAGGATTTAATTCTCCAACAAACCATCTTAAAGTTCTTTCAGTTAAATTAAGATTAAAAATAATTAATTCAAAATTCTTTAAATTATTAAAATCATCATTAAGAACAGTAAAAATAGGCTTGCCACCTTCCACTGTTAAATTTGAAACAAAGATTGTTTCATTGTAAACTTGAAATATCTTTAAATTTTCCTTTACTATTACATCTGAATTTTGATACGCAAATAAATTTATGTTCAAAAAAGTGCAATATAAATTCAGTGTAATAATAAAAATCATCAGTATACCGTATACTACACGTATTCGCATAAGATATTTTTACAATTTTGCTAAATAAATTTTAATAAATATTTCATTCAAAGAATAACAATTAATAAAATAGCTTTAATAAGCTATAGAATAACATATTTAAAGTTTAATATAATTGCTACAAATATTTTTTATAGATGTCTGAGAGAAAAGAAAGGAGATTACGAATAAAAATAAGTGAAAGTGTTAAAGAAGGCAAATTATCTATTAACCCTACAACTGCACAAGAATTAGGAATTTCAGATAAAGTTGAAATTGTTGTAGGTGGAAAGAAAAGATTGGTATTGGATGCAATACTTAGTAGTGAGACACCTCCAGACCAAGTATTTATTAATCCTGATTTTGCTAAAAGTTTTGGCATAGCTAATAATACAATTGCAACAATAAGAAAACCGTTGAAATGATTATATTTGATCGTTTAGATTTCTAAGAATTATAAGACAAATTTCTTATATTTTATAAACAATGGTAAAGGAATAAATAAATCCATCAATATTACTATCGATCTAGTTAAAAAAACAGCTACCAAAGATTCTAGAAAACCTATACCGAAACTTGAATAAAGCCAAATCATTGAAGCTTCTATTAATCCTATATTTCCAGGTATTCCAATAGGTGTAACTGTCAACATTGCAAATATAGGATAAGTAAAGATAATTATGCCTATATTTACTGAAGCATTAATCGAAAGAAAAGCAAGATAGATTGTAACTGAATTAAATAACCATTGTAGAGCCATACAAATCAACGCCAAACTCATTCCTTTAGACTTCTTAATATATTCTATAGTCAAATTAAATTGATCTACTGTTTCGTAAACTTTATCATAAATAAATCCAATTTTATCCTTTTCTTTA
>JAVVGP010000093.1:0-3416 GCA_032249055.1 Thermoproteota archaeon
TACGGCTGTACTTTCTGCAGCATCTAGTTTTGCTACCACATATCTGTAATGGTTGGTTAGCTCGTTTTCTTCATAACCTTCAATGTAAATAGCTTCTTCAATTATTTCATCTTGTTTTACTTTTATTTCTTCTTGAATTCTTTTAATTAATTCTTTTGTGTTAATTTTAAAGGTATTAACTCGTAAGTAATATCTTTTAGGAGGTCTGGTTAAAGATAATAAGACTTCTTCAAAATCTGAACCAAATGTTTCTTGAAAAATTTTTTTAAGCCATTCAGGAATTGTATATTTCATCCTTAATTTTTACCAATTCTGAATTACAATTTGGACAAACTTTTATTTTTGCATCAAATTTTGTTTTGCATATTTTACAAAATTTAGACCATTTGATAACTTTTTTAATTCCCTCTGTAGTCAATTTTTTAAAATTTATGTTCAAATATTTAAGAACGTTTTGAATTTCATAGTCATCCGTCATAACAAATAGATTTGAACCATACTTTCTTTTTAATTCGATTGCAGAAGCTATTATTTCTATATCTGTTTCGGTCAGTTTGGTTTCACCTAATTTATTTGAGATACTAATAGCTTCTTTAATGCTTTCCTTTGAAGGTTTATAGATTTTTGCTTTGGCTAATATAATTTCTCTTCTTAATTTTGCTTTTAAACTCTTAGCTTCATTTATTACACCTTCTACCACATAAATTTCCGCATCATTATCAAGTTTAACCTCATAAATTAATACAGCGGTATCTATCAAGTAAGCTTTCTTAAGCATCTAATAAACTCCTCATTTTTATTCTTGCATAAAAATCATCTGAAAATCTGATAAAATTTATTCTTTTAGATGAACCTTTAACTTCAACATTTTCTTCCTTTTTTGTATATATTTTTATGTTACCATCTATAACTGTTAAGAAATCTTCGTTGCAATTTATTTTCAAAGAAGAGTTAAAAGGGATTATAATTTTTCTTGAACCCCATCTTAAAGGATTTAAAGGATCTACTATAATTAAGTCCAATGAAGGATCGATTATTGGTCCATTGCGACTTGCAATATAAGCAGTAGAACCTGTAGTTGTAGCTACAATAATTCCATCGCATCTTCCATCGAATAAATATGATTCATCTTTTAAAACCTTAAAAAAAACTGTTTTCCCCAATTCTTTAACACAGAATAATACTTCATTTAAAGCATAATACTTGTTATCTCTCAATAATATTTCTAACAATCCTTTGCTATCCAATCTATAATTTCCTTTTAATAAATTATTTAAAGCATAATCAATTTGATTAGGATATACTTCGCATAAAAAGGCTACTTTGCCTAACTTTATTCCTAGAACTTTAGCTTCTAGGTTAACAATTTTATTTATAAACTTTAGAAGAGTTCCATCGCCACCGATCCAAATTATGTAGTCTAATTTCTCATTAAAATTTAAGATATTAGGCTGGTTTAATTCTTTAGCCAAATCTTCTTCTAAATAAACATCGACATTTTTTTCTGTCAATTTATTGGTTATTTCTTTTGTTAATTCGATCGCTTCATGAGATCTTTTAGATATTATACCTATTTTCATTATTTTCATTTAACTATATTTCTGAAACATTAACTTTAAGCTTAAATATTATGAAAAATAATTTAAACAATAACATGAGCTATAAAATATCCGAAGCAGGTGAGATCAAGGAAGGCTCATATATAATAATAGATGATGTGCCTTGTAGAGTAGTGGAGGTTGAGAAATCAAAAACCGGTAAGCATGGATCAGCTAAAGTAAGAATAGTAGGAATAAGTTTACTTGATGGATCTAAAAAGGTTTTAACAGCTCCATCGGATAGTCAAGTAAATGTTCCTATAATAGAAAAGAAGTATGCGCAGGTACTTAATATATTACCTGACAAAGTGCAGTTAATGGATTTAACTACATATGAATTTTTTGAAGTTCCCTTACCTACATCTAAAGAGATTGTAGATAAGTTAGCTCAAGGTGTTGAAGTGGAGATTTGGGATATAATGGGTAATAAAATTATAGCAAGAGTGAAGTAATAATTTATAAACTTCTTTCTTCTATTGTATTCTCTATCCCTTTAGCAAAAATATAATAGTTTAGTCTATTTTCGACCGTGCTTGTTACTTCAAGCATTATTCTTTCATATAGTATTTCTTCTAGGTTTGATATTCCTATACGTTTTTTAATATCTTCGTAGCTTTCAAAAGCTTTTATTCTTCTCTCGTACAATATTTTTTCCATTGTTTTCTTCCCTATTTTGCTAAGCAATTCAAAAGAATGAACTCTAGGAGATAAAGGTCCTGCTGTATTGAAAAAATTTACAAAAAATGCTTCATTTTCTTTTATAATACGCCTTATAATTGTAGATAAGTTTGCTTTAGCTTCATCTGTTAATTCATTATGTAACAATCTTGCACTTACCCTTTTTATTTTAGTTTTATCTTTACCAACATTTACAAGCTCTCCTACGCTTAATTTTACATCAGCATCGGATACTACTTCTAATAATGTAAAATAATCTCTTCCTATAGATTGGGAATAAACTTCTTTAATTTTGATTCCAGGTATGTAATGCCTTTTCTCTTTTACCATTCGCATGGGTATATTATAACTTAGTATATAAACGTATTCTTCAAAATAGAATTTCTTTCTTATTGGATACATTTGAAAATTATTTTAAAATTTTTAAAATTTTTTCAAGCTCTTCTTTGCTAAAATATCTATCTGAAGGTAAAATGCTTCTTAATTCTTCAATATGTGTAGGCATTATATTAACTATTTGAACAGCTACTGTTCTGGTTAAATTTAGTTCTTTACAAAGAGTATCAATTAATTCTCTAGCTTTATTTGCATCAATTTTTGAAATTTTTCTTAAAAATTCAACCATTCTTTTTTGACCATCCTTTATATTACCATTCTCATTTAACCTTTTCTCCAATAACTCAAGTGCCTCAGCTACACTAATATCTTTATAATAAATAATCTTCACATTAAACTTTATATTAGCTTAAATATTAAAAATTAATTTTTTATTGCTATTTTTAAATAATTAGTTATGCCAGCAACCAAAGGTTATAGAAAAAAGATGCGAAAATTATTCTCTAAAAGTAGAGCTCGAAAAGGTCTATCTCAGTATATGGTTGAGTATGAGATTGGAGAAAAGGTGCATATTAATATAAATCCTATAAATGTTATTACAGCACCGCATAAAAGATATCAAGGTATGACAGGAATAATTGTGGGGAAAAGAGGTAAGGCATATATTGTAGAAGTAAAGCTTGGTAGCAAAACTAAAAAGATTATAACTACAAAAGAGCATCTAATGAAATGCACAAGTTCTCCTCAAGCTAATATAAATTTAACTTCTTCTCAAGGTCAGGCGAAATAGATATAACATCTAAA
>JAVVGP010000094.1:0-3236 GCA_032249055.1 Thermoproteota archaeon
CAAATATTGCTAAAATAAGTAATGAAAAAAATTTAACAATAGGATTTATTTCAAATTTTTTCATAGAATTCCTCTAATTTTATAAATTTCTTCAAAGTTTTTATTCTTAATAATGCTTTGAAGATACTTTGGTAATGAATAAAAATATTCAGGATATTTAATCTCGATTTCCTTCAAAAATTCTTCAATACTACTTTGATATTCTATTTTTCCCTTATTCATAATTATTATTTCATCAGCATATTCTAAACTTAGCCTTATATCATGAGTTGTTATTATTGCTGTTTTTCCCTCTTCTACTAATTTTTTAATTAAACCCATAATTTTTCTTTCATTGTATTTATCTAAAGAAAAAGTTGGTTCGTCGCATATAATAACTTCAGGTTCGTAAGCAAGAGAAATGACAATACTTAATATTTTTTTCTGTCCTTCGCTTAACATATGAGGATTTTTATTCTTATGTTCATATAATTCATAACTTTTTAATACTTCATCAATATTCCAATTTTTATTTGTTTCCTTTAATACCAACTTAATTTCTTCTTCTACACTTTTTCCTATAAATTGTACGGAAGGATTTTGAAAACAATACTTAATTTTATTTTTAGATATGTTATAAATTACTTTTCCTGAACTAGGCTTGTATATTCCTGCTATAATTTTACAAAGAGTAGTTTTTCCTGAACCATTTGGGCCAACAATAGCATATAATTTACCTTTTTTAAAAAACAAATTTATGTCTTTTAAAGCAATATAATTATTTTGATATTTATAAGTTACATTTGATAGTTCAATTATTTTTTCTTTATTATATGTTAACTTAGGAACATAAATATCTTTAAAATACTTTCTTTTAATTAAAATTTCTAACTCATAAGGGATCCAAATTCCTAATTCATCATAACTTTCTTTAATCTTTTCAAAAATATTATAATCAAATTCTCCAAAGTATCTTAAAGAACCATCTTTATTTAATATTAAAACTTTATTTATAATATCAAATATTTCTTCTAAATTATGCTCTATTAATATTAAATTTTTATTTTTTAAATTTTTAATTAAATTAAAAAAAGATTTTCTTGATATAGGATCTAAATTAGATGTAGGTTCATCAAAAATTAATATTTCGTTATCTAAAGCTATTATACTTGCAAGCATTAGCTTTTGCTTTTCTCCATAACTTAGAGCATTTGTTTCAAAATATCTTTTATCAGATAATCCTACTGCTGATAACGAAAAATCTATTCTTTTAAGAATTTCTTCGACAGAATATCTCATATTTTCTAAACCAAAAGCTACCTCATCTTCTACATATAAATTTACAATTTGTGCTTCAGGGTCTTGCTGAACAATACCAAAAATTTTCGATAATTCACTTATTGAATAATCCATTACATTTTTGCCTTTTATTAATATTTCTCCTTTGGTTTTAGATATTTTATATCTTTGAGGAAATCCTAATAAACATAGCACTAAACTAGATTTGCCAGAACCGTTCGGTCCTAAAATAAGTAAATTTTCTCCTTTCTTTATTTCAAAGCTAATATCTTTTAATATCCAATCATTAGAACCATAATATTTGAAATGAAAATTTTTAACTTCAATTAAATTATTCAATTTTCTTAACTTCTTTAGCTACAGGAAAAGCATCCAATATTCCTGTTAAAGCTAGTTTATCTATGGCTATTTTGATTCCTATACCTGCAATTATAGCACCGCTGAGTGAGTGCATAAGAATAAATATTATTATTCCTGCATAGCCTAATAAATTATATGCATCATCAATTAACGGTTTATACCAAATATAAGTAGGTATAACAACTACTATTCCTGCCAATACACCTGCCAAACTCATAGTAACATAATCATATTTTTTATAAAGTCTTGCAGCAAAAGCTGCTTCTGCTGCTACACCTTGAAAAGCTCCCCATATCAAAACATAAGGACCAAACACCGTTCCTAATATATATTCTATTAATGCACCTAACATTTCGCCACCAAAACTTGCTCCAGGTTTTCTTATAATATACATGGCCATTGTAGCTCCAGTAAACCAAAGACCGTATATTGAAAGTTGCACAAATGGTCCTCCGATAGCTAGAGTTGGCCAAAGGTAAACGGCTGCTACCCAGAAAATTACACCTGTAATTACACCTACTATTCCCAGTGCAACTACATCTAAAGCACTCCAAGTCCAAGTAGTTTTTTGTTCCATATTTATTATTATCTAATAAATGATTTATAAGCTTATCAATAAAAGACTTATAGCAAAAGCAGAAAGAGTCTTTATTTTAACTCCTTCTCTAAAAGGAAACCCTTTATTTTAAAGCCAAGTTTCTTATAAAATTCTAAAGCATTAGTATTCTCTCCCCATACTAAAAGTCTAACTTTGTATATCCCGCTTTTCTTTACTATTTCTTCCATCTGATTAATTAAAGCATTACCTATACCTCTTCTCCTATACTCAGGCAAAACATATAGATCTGAAATATAAGCCCATTTTTCCTTAACTTTAAAAGGATATGAAGCATCTAGCTTATACAAAAGATAACCGACTATTTTACTATTTTCCTCAGCAACGATTAGAGCCTCCCTGTTTTCAGCTAGTAATTTATATACTAATTCCAACCAATAATTTCTATTTTCCTCACATACAATAATCGAATTATCGCTTACTTTAGGTTCTGAGAAGAAATTCATAGCAAGATTTGAAACTTCAAATAGTTCACCATATTCAATTTTTCTTACCTTTACCATAGAATATTTTTAAAACAGCATGAACAAAAACTTATCGACCTTTCATTTTTTGCTTATAATACCTACTTTTGCAATGCGGGGGGTGGGATTTGAACCCACGAAGGCCTTAAGCCATAGGGACCTGAGCCCTACCCCTTTGACCAGGCTAGGGTACCCCCGCTAAAAAATAATTAGCAAATCTTATACTTAATTTTTCAAATATTATTAGACATTAGATTAAAATCCGATTTCCACAACTAAGAGAAGTTTATAAGTTCGATGAAAAATTTCTCTTTAAAATTTTTATTTATTGTAGTTCAAGAAGAAATTAAATGGTTAAAATATTTCTTGCAAATTACGATGAAATACCAGAAAACAGTATAAAAAAGATCGATTTCGAAGGAAGACCAGCAATTATTATAAAGTACAAAGGAAGAATATTTGTATATATAGATGTATGTACACATCTCGGAGGGCCTCTATATTTGGATAATGATGTT
>JAVVGP010000095.1:0-3025 GCA_032249055.1 Thermoproteota archaeon
TAACTGCATATATATTTGGTTCACTGTTTAAAGGCCCGAAAAAAGAATATGCTCCATCAAAACTTTCTTCTCCATAAATTTTAATCAATCTAGAAATATTAGAAATAGGCATCTGATAGACCTCTACATTTTTTATATTAAGGATTTCTAGCTTTCTTTTTAGTTTGGAAAGCATTCCTTCTGAAATATCAATACCTACAACCTTTACTCCTCTCATTGCTAAAGGAATCGCTTCTAAACCTGTCCCGCAGCCTAAATCGAGGACAACATCACCTTTTTTAAATTGCGAAAATAGATAGTCTAAAGCTTCCAAATATAAATAATAAAAATTCTTATTTGATAAAACATCTTTGTCATAAATTTTTGAAACTTCATCATAGGATTCCTTAACTGAATTATAATCAAACACAAGAAAAAAATATTGAAACTTCTAAATATTTTTAAAGTTTAAATACTTAAAAGTTGAGAGGAGAAACTTTGTTACAGTACCTATTGCAAAGCTCCATGGACTTCTAAAATTAAAAAGTATATATTTGCATAAAAGGTAGTGATTCAAAAAATTGTTTTAAACCTACTAAATATGCAAGAGAAACAAATTAGAGTCATTTTAGGAATAGTATCGTAACTTTAATTATGCTACTCTTAATATTTTTGTGTTGCGACTTTAGTAAATAGTATTTGTGCGGTATTTCTTCATAATCTCATATTAACTTTAAATTTATTATTCAATTTAAATAATTTAAATTAAATTTTAAATATTTTAAATTTAAATTTATGATATGAAGTCCAAAGAAGAGTTTCTTAATTCTTTAGCAGATGGTAGAAAAGTATATTACAGAGGAAAATTGGTTGAAAACGTTGTCGAACATCCAGTATTAAAAATAGCTGTTCATCATGCAGCTAAGATTTTTGATTATCCAGATAGAATATATGAAGATGGCAAATATGGAAGAATTAGTAAATTCTTTAAAATACCAAGAAATACATTAGATTTGCTAGAAAGACATGAATTTATTTATAATTTCACAAACTATTGCAATGGTGTTCCCAATATCTCACAATTAGAAAGTAGCGATGCTTTGATTGCTTTAATGATAACTACTAAAAAGCTTGATAAAAAATATGGTACAGACTATTATAAAAGATTTGAAAAGTATTATCAAAAAGTTGTTAAAGAAGATCTGCATCTTACAGTTTCACAAACAGACGTTAAAGGTGATAGAAGTAAGAGACCCTCAGAACAGATAGATCCAGATCTTTATCTGAGAGTTGTTGATGTAAAAAGTGATGGCATAATTGTGAGAGGTGCAAAAGCACATACAACTGGCTCAATAGCAGCTAATGAAATAATTGTTTTACCTACAAGAGCTATGAGAGAAGCAGATAAAGATTATGCTGTTTCTTTTGCTGTACCTGTAAATACTGAAGGATTAAAGCTTTATTCAAGGCCTGTTGATGAATTAGAAGGCAATTCTTCAGCAATTTTATCAAGAAAGAATTTTGAGGTTGAAACATTAACTGTTTTTGAAGATGTTTTTGTGCCATGGGACAGAGTATTTCTTTTTAAAGAGTTTGAGTTTGCAGGACAGCTTGTAGCATTATTCGCTACTTTTATAAGGTTTACTGCTTTATCCTATAGGTCCGCATTAGCAAATCTTTATCTTGGCTCTGCTATCAAAATAGCTGAAGCCAATGGGATATTAAAAGCACCAAATATTAGAGATAATATACTTGAGATCATAATTTATAAAGAATTAATGAGAATGAGTGCATTAGCAGCTGCTTTAAAGCCAATTTTAGATGAGGAAATAGCTATACCAAATCCAATCTTTGCAAATATAGGCAAGTTACACTCAAGCTTAAAGTTTCCAGAAGTAGTTAAAGCACTGATAGATATTGCAGGAGGAATAATAGCTACTTTACCTTCTGAAGAAGATTTGCAGAGTGATGATAAAGGAGTTTTCACAAAATATTTTAGAGGTGCTATTGAAGGAAAAGACAGGATTAAAATTATAAAATTTGTTAAGGAACTAGCAGCAAGTAGTCTTACAGGCTATATGCTCACATTAATGATACATGAAGCAGGTTCCATTGAAGCTAGTAAAATAGAACTTGATAGAAGTTATGATTCTAGTGAAGCAATCAAATTGGTTGATAAAATATTATCCGAATAAGAAATGTCTTAATCTATGTTTTGAATATAACACTCCATATTTACCCCTCCATTTAATATTTAATAAAATTAAAGATCAAACAAAAATCATGTAGATAACAATTCTATTTTAAAGTTTAAGTATGTGTTAATAGGATGCTATTCTCTTAAGACACGAGCTAAGTCGGAGGTTAACTCCACCTTATATTGTAAACTATATCACTTTTCTCAAATCTTCTTAAACACAATTTAGATAGCTAGAAGCGAATTATTATATCATTAAGAGCATGGATTATCCAATTGTTCCTTAGAAACTCGTGTAAATCTCGTTATTCCTATAGAGATAAGATACGCTAAAAATTTCCTTCATATTTTCCATCCTTCAATTTTTAAGGGATAATTAAAATTATAATAGATCAAGCAATTTCTATAAATTTTCTTAAATATATAGCATGTAATACTCCGTTTTCTCTATCTTACCTGTTATAGGATCTACTTTAAGACCTAGAGTTTCAAGGGTATCGATACCTATCACTGGTATAGCTTTCTCAAAAGCTAATATTCTTAGCGGGCCCTTTCTACCTTCAATCTCACCCTCAGCAATGAATACTTTAGCTCTTACAACTCTACCATCACCAAGCTTAAGATCAACTGTAAAGGGTGTTTCGATGAAATGTTTTTCAGCAACATCAAGAGGTATAACGGTAAATGAAGCTCCTGTATCAACGAGAATTCTTTCAAACTCTACCTCGTCTTTTCCTCTAAATCTAGCCTTTACAAACACATGTCCCATAGCTAAGGATTATGCAAATCTTCATTTATAATTTATCTTTAATTATAAATAACTTTAATGTCGAATTAATATTAAGAAAT
>JAVVGP010000096.1:0-2943 GCA_032249055.1 Thermoproteota archaeon
AAGTTTCTAGAAAAGTTGTAGAAGTTGATAAAGTAGCGAATTACATAATTCTTAGTAAGGATACTTTCGAGTTAAGTAACAGAATTGTGATTATTCCTATAAGTTTGTTCTTAGCTTTAGTAAAAAGTTCTGAATTTCATTTGTAATTTAAATAGATGCCCAGTTACCAGCAGAAATTATAGGATAATAGATCATTATACTACAGGAAGAATAGGAGTCTTAGCGATACAAGATAACCTTATTGCAGCTACTTTTCATCCAGAAATTACAGGTGATAAAACATTATACCTGGTGCTCTTATGAAGGCAACCTTTAATTTTCCTATTTTAGTTTCTACATCTGTAATAAAAGAGTCCTTCTGTCTTCCAAAAATGTTTCTAACAATAGTAATATTCATAAGTCCTAAAGTTTTTTGACCAGTTTCACCAACAACTCTATCTATAACTTTTTTAGCAAGCAATATTGCTCCAGCACATGTTCCTAAAATAGGTTTTCCTTCACTAGCAAATTTTATAATTTTTTCATCAAGTTTTCTGTAGAAAATCAGATCTCCTATTGTAGTTGATTCTCCTCCCGGTATTATAAGAGCATCAATATCTAAGAGATCATCTGATTTCTTTACTATTATCGGCTTTACATTCTCTATTTCTTTCAATAGCTGTATATGTTCTAAAAAATCTCCTTGTAAACCTAATACTCCTATTTTGTAAATTGCTATCTACCCCTTACTTGCATTAATTGCTCAGGTTTTAAAGTTCTTATATCTATGCCCAACATAGAAGCTTTCTCTGAGACCATTTTTTAGCTTCCACAACTGTCTCTGGGTCATCATAATAAGAAGTTGCAAGCACTATAGCTCTAGCTCTTGCCGAGGGATCAGAGCTTTTAAATATTCCTGAACCTACGAAAATACCATCAGCACCAAGCCACATCATTAATGCAGCATCAGCAGGTGTTGCTATTCCTCCTGCTGCAAAATTTACCACAGGCATTCTACCAATTTTTCCTGTTAATAAAGCAAGCTCATATGGTACTTTATTTTCCTTTGAATAGAGCCATATAGATTCTAGATCATTATTAAGGTAATAGCTTCTTAAATTAGATATGTCTCTATTCACAATCTTAATATGCTTCACAGCTTCAGCAACATTACCAGTTCCAGGCTCTCCTTTGGTTCTTATCATGGATGCCCCCTCAAATATCCTTCGAAGAGCTTCAGGAAGATCACGTGCACCGTTTACAAAAGGAGTCTTAAATTTCCATTTATCTATGTGGACATTCTCATCTACCGGTGTAAGAACTTCGCTTTCATCTATAAGATCGACTCCTATTTCTTCAAGAAGGACAGCTTCTTCGGTATGTCCAATTCTACATTTAGCTGAGACTGGAATAGTGATCGTGTTCATAACTTTTTGAATAATATTTAGATCAGCTGTTCTAGCAACTCCTCCAGCCATTCTTACATCATATGGAAGCTTATCTAAAACCATCACGCCTATAGCACCAGCATCTTCAGCTATCGCAGCCTGCTCTTCATTAGTAACATCCATTATGACCCCTCCTTTTAGCATAGATATAAATCCGTATTTAACTAGCGGGGTGCCTGTTCTAATAGGTATGACTTCTAAACCGCTTTCTTTTATGTGATCTCTATATTCTAGAAGCTCATAGATCAGATCTCTTAGTTTCTCTAAAAATATATATGAATCTACTAATTTCATAGCTTCAATCTAAAATACCATCCTAAAAATAATTAATTTTTGTTGAACGTTCACTAAAATTTTTTATTCGTAAAAAACTCAGGCTAAGTCTTTAGTAAAAATTGCCATAATGGTACGCATGTGATGTTAACATTATTTACTTTAATTTCATCCTCGTAATTCCACGTAATAATTAAAAGTTCGGGATTATCACTTTTAAACAATTCATAAGCCTTAATTAATGCTCTTATCTCTCTTTTTTCTATTTCATCTTTATTATTAGCATATGTTACTTGAATTAGCTGTTTTATTCTTACACCATCTTTAAGTACAAAATCAACCTCATATTCTCTATTTTTGAAATAAAAAATCTGAAGCAATGGATTGTAGTTTATTTTTCTCATCAATTCAAGAAATACAGCATTCTCCATTCTTTTTCCGATATCTTCAGAAAATGTTAAAATATTTGTAATTCCTAAATCTGCAACATAAATCTTCTTTGGCCAACTTAACCTTTCCCTAACTTTTGTAGAATATCTCTCAACAAAAAATACATTAAGTGTTTCTTCTAACTTTTCAACATAATCATAAAGAGTTCTGTCAGTAAACGGAACCTTTCCTTTAAAAAACTTTTTTATACTATTTACGCTAATTTCTTTCGAAAAATTTTGAAAAATGAATTCAAGTAAAAATCTTCCAAGACTAAGATTTTTTATTTTATGTCTTTCAACGAAGTCTCTATAAAAGATCTCATCAAAGTAGCTTCTCCATAAAAAATCTTTTTTCTCTTCATTTAACACAACTTCTGGATAACCACCAATTGTTAAAAAATCTTTTAATAACTTTTGAATTTTTCCTCTTCCTTCAAAAGTCCTTATATCATCTTGAAAATTTTTAGCTTTTAAAAATTCTCTAAAGCTAAAAGGAAATAAAAGATAAGTTATATTTTTACCTTTTAATAAGGAGGAAAATTCTTTTTTAAGAATCTTCGATGAAGAGCCGCTTACAATGACATCATAGTTCCTATTCATAAGAGAGAGAACAAGAAATTCCCAATCCTTCATTTCTTGGATTTCATCGATAAATATTTTTTTAACTTCTCTTCCAAAAACCCTTGTATATATCTCAATAACTTTAAAAAATTCTTTACCAGAAATACCTCTAAAAGCAATATCCTGTAAATCAACATATAATTCGTCTCCTGCATTCATCCTCAGGAACCAAGTCTTTCCTGCTTTCCTTG
>JAVVGP010000097.1:0-2925 GCA_032249055.1 Thermoproteota archaeon
TGGAGAATAAAATAAAAATTCTAATTTCAAATACTTTTGATCCTAAATTTAATTTGGCTTTGGAGGAAACAATATTAAATTACGTTAACGAAGGAAAAGAAAATAATGTACTTAGATTATGGATAAATAAAAAAAGTGCAATTGTTGCCTTTCACGAAAAAGTCTTTGATGTAATAGATGTTGAATATTGTATAGCAAACGATATAGAAATTAATAGAAGAATAACAGGAGGTGGAGCAGTGTATCATGATGAAGGAAATTTGAATTGGAGCTTTTTCTTTAATAGAACTTTATTTAAAAAGCTAAATCTTTTAGAGATTTATAAGTATTTTTCAGAAATCATAATTTCAGCGCTAAAAAATTTAGGTATTAATATTAAATTTTACGAACCAAACTGGCTTGGTATTAATGGTAAGAAGATATCAGGTATGGCTGGTTATATTAAAAACAATTCTTTGCTAATTCATGGTACATTGTTGATTAATGCTAACATGGAAAACTTAAAAAAAGTTTGTAAATTACATTATAAATACCCTCCTACGGTTAATATTTCAGACTTTAAAAAAATTGAGATCAAAGATGTTATTAGAGAAATAATTGAAGAAGCTAAACAAAGATTTAATGTAATAGAAATAACTGATAAACCAAATGAAAATATTTTAAAAGAAACGATCAATTTAGAAAAAAATAAATACAGTACTATTTCATGGATATTTAAGGAATGAAGGCAGCTTTATTAAAGAATATAAGAAAAATTGAAGTTACAGACATAAGTATTCCTGAACCAAAAGATGATGAGATACTGATAAAAGTTTTATATTCATTAACTTGTGGTACTGATTTAAAAGCCTATGAGAGAGGGCATCCGTATATTAAGTATCCTATAGTTTTAGGACATGAATATGTGGGAGAAATTGTTAAGAAAGGAAAAAATGTTGAAGGATTTGAAATAGGTGATATTGTTGCAGGTGTTAACTCGGCACCTTGTTTTAATTGCTTCTACTGTAAAAAATTCCAGTATAATTTATGCGAAAATATCGAAGATGTTTTATTGGGATTTAAATTAAATGGATGCTTTGCAGAATACATGATCATTCCTAGCAGAATAGTAAAAGTTAACCTATTCAAAATAGAGGAGAAAGATTTTAAAAAATATGCCATGCTTGAACCCTTAGCTTGTGTAATACACGGTATTAATATATTAAAAATCCAAGAAAATGAAAATGTATTAATAATAGGTTCAGGGCCTATAGGCATTTTGTTAGCTCAAGTATGCAAAAATATAACAAGAGACGTTTTTTTACTTGCTAAACATATGAATAGAATAAAAATAGCTGAAAAGCTAGGAATAAAAACAATTAATGTTGAAGAAAACTATGAAGAAGAAATTAAGAAAATAACAAATAATTATGGTTTTGACGTAGTTATAGAAGCTGTGGGAACTTTGGAAGCATGGAATCTAGCTTTCAAATTTGTAAGAAAAGGAGGAAAATTAATGTATTTCGGAGGACTAAAGAAAGGTACTGAGATAAGTTTAGATGCATATAAGATACATTACGGTGAATTAAAAATCTTTGGTTCCTTTCATCATGATCCTGCATCAGTAAAAGAAGCTTACAATTTCATTAAACAAAATAAAATACAGGTTCATAGTTTAATAACTGAGGAAATGAAAATTGAAAATATAGAAAAAGCACTACTTAGCATGGCTGAAGGAAAAAATATGAAAGTAGGAATAATTATAGATTAAAAACTAAAATTTTCGAGAACTGCTTTTACAATTTTTTCCTTGCTAGGCATATATTGTTTTTCTAAAACAGGACTAAAAGGCGTAGGTAACGGAGGAGCAGTTACTCTTACTATTGGTCCATCCAAATAATCAAAGGCATTCTCAATAATTAACATTGCTACTTCAGCAGTTATACTTCCATTTTTAACATCATCAGCAACTATAACAACCTTTCCTGTTCTTTTTACTGAATTTATAATTGTTTCAAGATCTAAAGGAACAAGACATCTTGGATCTATTACTTCTGCACTTATACCTTTTTCTTCAAGAATTTTTGCAGCTTCAATGGATTCCAATACACATCTTGAAAATGCGATAATTGTCACATCTTCGCCTTTTCTTTTGATATCAGCCTTTCCCAATGGTATTAAATATTCTTCTTCAGGTACAGGACCTTTTGTTCTATAAAGAATTCCTGCTTCTATAAATAATACAGGATTCTCATCTCTTATGCTACTTTTTAAAAGTCCCTTTGCATCATAAGGTGTGGAAGGTAAAACTATTTTAATTCCAGGAGATTGTAAAAACCATGAAGGAAAGAATTGAGAATGTTGCGCTCCATGAACTCTACCTAAACTATATTGTGTACGTATAACTAAAGGAACTTTTAGCTGTCCTCCACTCATAAATCTCATTTTAGAAATTTGAGTTACAATTTGATCCATTGCTATTGTTAAGAAATCCATGTACATTATTTCAGCCACAGGTTTAAGGCCCGCCATAGCTGCACCAGCAGCAACTCCTATAATTGCTATCTCAGATATTGGGGTATCAAGAACTCGTTTAGGCCCAAATTCTTCCAATAAGCCTTGAGTAACTTTATATACCCCTCCAAAGAGTCCAACCTCTTCTCCAAGAATTATAACTCTTTCATCTCTTTTCATCTCCTCTCTTAAAGCTTCTCTTAGAGCTTCAGCGTAAGTAATCTCTCTCATTTTATACCCAAACTAAATTATATAATTCATTAAAGTCTAAATATTCACTTTTAACTGCAAAATCTATGCTTTCTTCAACTTCTTTAACAATTTCTGAACGTAAATTTTCAAATTCTCTTTCTGTTATTATATTTTCTTTGATTAACTTTTCCTTGAATAGTTTTATAGGATCTCTTTCAAGCCATCTTTTTACTTCTTCTT
>JAVVGP010000098.1:0-2905 GCA_032249055.1 Thermoproteota archaeon
CAATTATCTCTACTACTGCACTATGTAACGAATGACTCAAATATATCGGCGCTGTGCAACCCTCAATATAATGGACTTCGCTGTAAGGCTCAGCTATTATTAATGTTCTTTCAAATTGACCAACATTTTGAGCATTAATTCTGAAATATGCTTGTAAGGGCATCTCTACTTTAACTCCTTCAGGAACATAAATAAAGCTACCTCCGCTCCATACTGCTGAATTTAATGCAGCAAATTTATTATCATTTGGAGGTACAACTGTACCAAAGTATTTTTTAACTATTTCAGGATATTCTCTTACAGCTGTATCTGTATCAACAAAAATTACTCCTTGCTTTTCTAATTCTTTCCTTAAGTTATGATATACAACTTCTGAATCATATTGACCTCCTACTCCTGCTAAGAATTTCCTTTCTGCTTCAGGAATTCCTAATCTTTCAAAAGTTCTTTTTATATATTCAGGTACTTCATCCCAACTTCTTCCTTTTTTGCTTGTAGGTTTTGCATAATAATGGATATCATCCAATCTAAGTTTTGATAGATCTACACCCCATGTAGGCATTGGTTTTTCCATGAATATTTTAAATGCTTTAACTCTGAATTCTTCCATCCATGAAGGCTCATTCTTTATTCTAGATATTTCCCTTACTATATCTTCATTTAGTCCTTTTGGTAATAATATTTCATAATCTACAATATCTCTAAAATTGTACTTACTATAATCAAAACTAAGATCTATTTTGCTCATGTTACTACACCTTTTAACCAATTATAACCCTTTTCTTCAAGTTGATCAGCTAATTCAGGTCCTCCTGAATCAATTATTTTACCATCAATTAATACATGAACATAATTTGGTCTAATGAATTTTAATATCCTATTATAATGCGTAATTAAAATTAATCCCATACCATTTTTAAATATTTCCATTATTGCATTTGAAACTATTTTTATTCCATCTATATCCAATCCTGAATCTGTTTCATCTAATATTGCAAATTTTGGCTTTATCATAGCCATTTGAACAATTTCAGTTCTTTTTTTCTCTCCTCCTGAAAATCCCTCATTTATATATCTTGAACTAAAGCTCTCATCTAAACCAAGTAGCTTTAAAGCATTTACTAAATCTTTCTTAATTTTTATAACAGTAGCTATTTCTTTAGAATCTTGTTGTAATCCATGTATTGATGTAATTGAAGCTCTCATTAAACTGAGCAAAGTAATTCCAGGTATGCTTATTGGGTATTGCATAGATAAAAATAAGCCTTTTTTAACTCTTTTATCTGTAGGTAAATTAATTATACTTTCGCCATTTAGTTTAATGTCCCCTTTTGTTACTTTATATTTAGGATGACCTAATATAGCTAAAGCTAATGAGCTTTTTCCTGAACCGTTTGGACCCATTATTGCATGAATCTCGCCTTTTTTAACTTCTAAATTTACACCTCTAATTACTTCTTTTCCTTCTACTTCTACATGCAAGTCCTCAATTGTTAGTGTATCAATCATACTTCCTTAATAGTATTTCAACCAAAATATAAATATAACTATTGTTATAATGGTAAATTTTAAGCCCCAGGCGGGATTTGAACCCGCGATCTCTTGCTTTCTCGATATATTTACTTTCAATTCCCTTTAAGGGATACTTAGTTCAAGATATATTTACGAGGCAAGCGCATTACCAAGCTATGCTACTGGGGCTTCCAATTATTTATTATATTTATTTATTAAGATAAAAATTTTAAGTTTATTTTGATGAATATTTCAGTATTAGGAGAAAGGAAAATAATTGAAGTTGTTCATGAAATTATTGAAAAAAAGCTTAACTTTAAACCAGATTATGATGATTCAGTTTTTATAAGACTTCCTTCCTCAGATTATCTAGTATTACATACTGATGTTTTAAACGAGTCAACAGATTTTATTAAAGAAATGGGATTTTATAACTTTGGTTGGAAAGCTGTAATATCAAATTTATCTGATATAGCTTGTAAAGGAGCAAAGCCTTTAGGAATTCTTTTTTCTTTTTCTCTTCCAAAAAGTTTAGATTTAAAAGATTTTGAAGAAATGGTAAAAGGTATTTGTGATGCATGTAAAGAAGAAGATGTAATTTACTTAGGAGGAGATACTTCTAGTTCAAATGAGCTAAGTATAGCAGGATTCACTTTTGGAATAGCAAAAAGAATAATTAAAAGAAAAGGAGCAAAAATAGGTGATCTAATTGGTGTTACTGGTAAATTTGGTTTAAATTCAGTAGCATATGAAATATTGTTTAAAAAAGCTAAAAGCAATGAATATATTAAGAACTTATCTTTTGCAAATCTATTTAAACCTAAGGGAAGAATAAAAGAAGCTTTAATGATTTCTCCTTATTTAAATTGTTGCATGGACATAAGCGATGGTTTAGCCATTTCTTTAAATCAATTATGTGAATTAAATGATGTAGGAGCAAGAATTTTTAACATACCTATTCATGAGAAAGTCTATGAATTTTGTGAAATTAATAATTTAGATCCTTTAGAGCTTTCTTTATATAAAGGAGGAGAAGAGTATGAAATTTTATTTTGTTTTAATGAAAGTCATTTAGAAGATATCAAGAATTTATTAACAAATTTAGGATGCGAATTTAATGTTATTGGGAAAATAATTAAGGATAAACAAGTAATTTATGACGATGGAAAAAGGAATTTTGTAATAGAAAGTAAAGGATGGGAACATTTCAAACAATGGAAATAAATATTAAAAGCTAAAAATAAAAAAATATCAAAAATGAAATGTAAATATTGCGGTTCAGAAATAAGAGTTTTTATAAAAGATCCTGTATCTCCTTTTAATGAATATCCATTTTGTACAAAATGTGAATCAATAGTAGAAGTTGAACCTTAACTACTTCTTTTTCTTTGGA
>JAVVGP010000099.1:0-2831 GCA_032249055.1 Thermoproteota archaeon
TACCTTCTCCTCTGCGTAGCTTTTCAACTCCTGCATGGAAAATATAATAAGCCAAGATGCTTTGATTTTCTATTTATGTTATGCATGCAAAACCCTTTTAAAAAACTTCTCAGCCCAATCCCGATCCTCTAAAAACAGTATATTTTTCTCCTCGTATTCCTCTTGGGATTTAGATTTCTTGCTTGCTTGATCTCTTTGCAACTCTTGGTGAGGAGTGGTAGAGAGAACAAAACCCTTTACCTCCACTTGCCAGTTTTCGTATTGCTTTCTAAGGGTTTCCCTCAATGCCTCCGAAGGGAATCACTTATTGCATTCTGCTCTATACCAAAACTTTCTATTTGAGTAGCTTTTTAAAGACACACATACGCTATCATTAAATTCCAAATTCTTCTTTTTTGATTGCTGAATTTATCAAGTTATCTAGTTCTTTTTCAAGACTTGAAATATCGTAATTATTTTCCAACATAGAAACAATTTTCTTTGTAATTTCTTTTATTTCAGTTTTTATATTGTCCGAAAATAATGGTATTTCAATGTCCTCAATTAGTCTTTGAGTGAAAGCGACTCTTCCTCCTCTTCTTGCTCCTTTCGAAAGATAGTAGTTTCTAAAAAATGTACTATTTAAGTAACCAAGGAGAAAGAATAAATTATCTTCTTCATATGGTTGAATAAATAAAACATCACAATGAGGTAGTAGTCCCTCTCCACCCAAACTAAATCTGTTATATCTATGTCTATCTAAAGCTGGAACGTAAATTCTTTTCTTATTTAAGTTAGATAGCAAAAACTTATAATTCCTTAAAGCCTGCCAATGAAACCAGTTCTTATTGTGGGGCAAATACCTTTTAAGCATATTTTCCTTGAACGGAAGCAGTTTTTTGTAGATGTTTGGGTAGCACTCCCTCAACTCTTCTTCGCTTCTTATACTTTCATCTACAATTAGATATAGTTCATACCCTTCTACTAAAAACCTTTTGCAGTTTTTCGCCTTAACAAACTTCTTTACCAAAACCCTTTCTTTATCGGTGAAAGATTGTAGCTCGTCCATCGATACAAGAAATGCTTTCTCAAACCCAGAAACTAAACCAACTCCAACTTTTGCAATGTCTTTTAATTTTATATAAGGAAAGTTAGCAAAGTTAAAAGTATAAGTAGTCCAAGTCTGAGCACTTAAATAATGAGGAATTTCATTATAACTAAACAATTCATTGGAGGTTTGCTGTAGCAGTGCTTCCTTTGCTTTTGTGTATATTTCCAATGGGGTAGCTTTTGTAGAGTTTATCCTTAGTATTTTTATCCTCTCATTTTGGAGATTATACTTTCCCTTCTTGAATTTGAAAATGATAGTTTCAGGGCTTTCATTACGGAACAAACGAGCTTCGTCTAAGTCTATGATGATTTCTATCTTTCCAAACTTTAAAATTGTTTCTCTAAGGAATTTTGCATAAGTGTTATAGAAAAAATGATAGGGTGTAATGTATATTAGTTCCCCGTTTTCCTTTAGAAGTGAGATTGCTTTTACAATAAAAGCATAATATATATCTCCCTCGCTCGTTCCTATTATCTTCTTTACACTTCTTGCCAACTGCATAGGTAATTGGTTAAAGTGGGCATATGGAGGGTTTCCAATGATTAAACCAAAGTGCTCTTTAAATTTATAAGTTAAAAAATCGCCAAAAATAACGTTATTAAATCCTTTCTTACAATAACCGTAAAGTTCTTCATCTATCTCTATTCCGTAAATGTTTGTATATCCCTTATCTTTTAAAACTTGAAGAAAGATTCCTTTACCACACCCTGTATCAAGGACTGGCTCGTTTTTGTCAATAGATGCTAAATCAACCATTAGTTCAGCTATTTCCTTTGGTGTTTCAACAAAACCAATTTTATTTTTTACCCTTTCCATTTTTTCCTGATTTCCATCACAGTTTCTTTTATTAGTCCTAATCTAATAATTTCTGCTTTTGTTGCGTTCAGGTTTTTTTCAAGAGCAACAATAGTCGAATCTATTAATTTCATACAGAATGAAAAATAATCAATAGGTTCTCCTAAAGATGGATTATATTTAATTTGAAACATAGTATTTCTTGGATTTATGTAAAATTCATCCCTTACTTCTTCCAACAAGAAAAAGTTATGCCCTCTTCTTTTGTTATCTACTACAAAAACTCCGTAAGATATTATTTCATCATTGTTAATTCTTTTAAGAATCAAATTACTATCAATGATAACCTTTGAGACTAATCTTTGCGTTGAAATTCCTAAATATAACCTAATGAGATTGTTATATGTTGTTATATCATTTCTCGCATTACTAAACAAATTACCAAATTTATTGTTAATTAAAATTTTAAATTCCTTTTTGTTTATTTCACCGTAACATAATAAATCATAAGGTGTCCTTCCCGATTCCGCTCTATAAATTTGATCTCTTGGCTCTGAAAATAATATTTTTAGGTTTTTTTCTAATGAAAACTCTGTGTTTTTTAGTACATATAGGACTTCAACATCTAATGTCTTTTCAGAAATGTTCTTATCTCTTATTTTTTCATAAACATATCCAAAAATTTCCCTAATATGCTTGGCTAAAATTTCCAGCTCTCTATTTACTTCCACCATACGATCCCTCTACAACTTAAAAGTCCCTTCACAAACCTTAGCCTATTCTCAAGCATTGCAATCCAAGTAAGAATCTGAACTTTCAAACTGGAATATATCCCTCAATAGCTCTTGGAATCTTTTTAGGGCATTCATAGGCTATATTATACCCACATACCTTATAATTAGCCTTGCTATGAAGGTGCCAAACGAGAGAGGATACTTTGGAAGCT
>JAVVGP010000100.1:0-2686 GCA_032249055.1 Thermoproteota archaeon
CTATATTTAGTCTAAATCCTACAGGTAAAGTAATGTTTATCATTGTTAACGTTTTATTTAATGCAATAAATCTAGAATAAATGTTAATGCTTTCATACAACGGATTTATGAGATAAGAAGATATGTAGTAATTCCCTGGATATATTTCTAATGTTTGATTCTTAATTTCTCCTACTTTTAGAATATTTGTCTTATTAAATTGATCTTGGATTATAATATATCCTTTCAATTGTCCTTCAAACGTAGAGTAGTAAGTTAAATTGAATTGTACTTTTATTTTATTTATTGTAACCTCCAATGTATTATTAGAAGGTAATAATTCAACAGGTACTTTAGCTACTAAAATATCTCGGTAAATTTTCAATTCAAATTTTGATTTCGCAGGTATATTAAGCAATGTAACATTTCCTTCAGTACCTGTAAATGTATTGTATAAGTCATGAATTGATACTTTAAGACCTTTAGCTTCTTTACCATCATCATATTTAACTTTTAAAGTAAGATTTCCTAAATAAGCAGTATAATTATAAGAAGATTTAATTTCTTTGGTTAGATCCAGTATAGGCTCTGGTTCAACTGTTAAGTTCACACCATATAGTTGAAAAACAAGATTATATTTTAAAGGAGGAAGATATTTTAATTCAAACTTATTTGTTAAAGAAGAATACGAATCCAATACTTCATTATTATAAACTAAATTAAGAAAAACGTTTTTTATTTCCTTTTCGTTTTGGTCAAAAATATAAATTGTACTATTATATAAATTAGTCCTAATTGTAAATGAAGGCAAAGTGCCATTTATATTTATTTTTGTTTCGCTAACGGTAAATTTTTTATGTTTAACAATAATAACATATTCCCCAAAAGGAATTTCAGATATATGAATTGAGCCAGCCTGAGAAGTTTTATTAATGTTAATGTTTCCTTCTTTATTTTTAATAGTTATATTCAAAGGAATTGGTGAGGGTAAATCGTTAACAAAAACAGAAATGGTAAATGGCTGAGATTTTAGTTCTATTCTTTCTGATTTATCTTCAAAAACTGTAAATGTTTTATTATATAATGGCACTTGTTCTTTAGAAAAAACCTTAAGAGTGTATGTCTCTCCACGAGTTAAATTGGAAAAAGAAAAAACGACTTCTTCTTTTAGAATAGGATCTTGTTTATTAGGTTTATCTAAGGTAATATTATAATTTTTTCCAACAATTGAAACAGTTAAATTAGTAACAGGCTTCTCGGTCTTTATTGAAATTGCATCGAAGAAAATAAAATCATAAGAATGTTTTGTTGCAGATGGTGGTTGTGGCGGCTGAAACAAAAAAGCGTAAGCTACCAAGGTTGTTCCAATTATGAACGTAATTAATAATAATAATGCTCTTTTAGTTAACTTAGCCATAGCTATTATTCTTTAATAATATGAATAAAGTTATAAAAGTTTAAATTACGAGAAAATACTTAATTAGAGAGAAGTAACAACATAAAAATTATTAAAAAAATAAAAAAATAGAGATATGAATGAAAAATTAATACAACTTGCTAAAAGAAGAGGAATATTTTGGCCAGCATTTGAAATTTATGGTGGAGTAGCAGGTTTCATAGATTTCGGACCACTAGGAGTTAAAATTTTAAGAAAAATAGAAAATTTATGGAGACAAATCTTCATGTATCCGCATGATTTTATTTATGAAATAAGTACACCAATCGTAATGCCTGAAATTGTTTTCGAAGCTTCAGGGCATTTAAAAAGTTTTACTGATATAGTTTTAACATGTAGTTCATGCAAAAATAAGTATAGAGTTGATCATATAATCGAAATAGAAGGTATAGAGACTTGGAGTTTGGAAGAGATAGAGAAATATATAAAAGAAAATAATATTAGATGCATTGAATGTAAAGGAGAATTCGAAAAGCCTTCTCATTTTAATTTATTGATGAAAACAAATATAGGTCCATTATCAACAGATGTTGGTTACCTTAGACCTGAAGCAGCTCAAGGAATATTTATAAACTTCAAGAGAATGTATGAAATAGCAAGAAGAAAATTACCCTTTGGAATAGTCCAAATAGGCAAAGTGCAAAGAAATGAGATAGCTCCTAGAAAAGGACTGTATAGGATGAGAGAATTTACAATAATCGACTTTGAAATGTTTTATGATCCCCAAGAACCAAATTGCAATTTGATAGAGAAAGTTTATTCTAAGAAAATAAGAATATTAGATGCGGAAGCTCGTTACAAAAATCTTGGAATTAGAGAAATGACTATAGAAGAAGCTTTGAAAAATAAAATTATACTATCAGAATGGCTTGCCTATTTTATGTGTTTATCCCAAGAATTTTTACAGAGATTAGGAATACCTTATGAAAAACAATATTTTCTAGAGAAATTACCAGGAGAGCGAGCGCACTATTCTTCCCAAACTTTTGATCATATGGTAATAGCTAATGATGAAAGGGTAGAAATTGCAGGATTTGCTTTAAGAACAGATTATGACACAAAAAATCATTCTATTAAAAGCGGCGTTGAATTGAAAGCTGAGAGAATAAAAGATGGAAAAGTAGTAGAGAAATTTTATCCATATGTTGCAGAACCGTCATTTGGTTTAGAAAGATTATTACTTTGTAGTTTAAGTTTAGCTTATACAGAAAAGGACGGAAGAATTATCTTAAAATTACCCAGCGAAATAGC
>JAVVGP010000101.1:0-2567 GCA_032249055.1 Thermoproteota archaeon
TTTTTTTTAAAAAACATGGTTTTAAGCGTCATTCTATAGGTATTTATTCGCCTATAATTAAAACTCATGCTCATTTTAATTGATGGAGTTTAATGACGAGACAAACCTTAATTTTTTGCTCTCAGCTTACAGTATTGGAGAGCAATTAATTTGGTTTTTCTCGTGCTCTTTTCCAGATATAAGAGGATGATGCATAGAAGAAATTTGCTTAAGCTTTTCTAGACTAGTCATTTCTTTTTGTTTATTTTTCAATTTTTGAATATATATCATTTCAGTTAAAAGATTATCATCAACAATTATATTAAGATATTTCTTTACTTTACATAACCACATAAGAAACATATTAATCTCATCTTTATTATAAATACCTATAACAGACCATATAAGATTATCAACACTATAAGAGTAGTTATGCATTAATCGATTACAATGGTTTATCAAGTCGAGAGAACAAGAAAAAACCCTTTTTCTTAGATACCACATTATAGCAAAGCCTAATAATGATTTATACAATGCCTCATATTTGGAATCATTTTTCGCTTTTTCTCTAATTTGAGCAGGGTCTTCATCTATCTTAAGGATATTCTCAACGTCTTTAGTAGCGTATTTTATACAATAATTCAACGCTAATTCTACACTATTTAACGCCTGAACATCAGTAAAATATCGCCATTCACGAGTTAATTCCTCTTTAAGTTTATAGGATCTTAATCGCCACCTCTCTATTCCATCTTTATCCTTATGTTTTTTGATTGGAAACCTGCGATTCAAGAAAACAATTATAAGGTTTATGTGTGGATAGCCATTTAAAGTAGATTCCTTAGTTCTAAAATAAACAATATCGCCATAGCGTTTTCTAATACCATTAATAAAATCATTAAATTCCTCATCAATTTGCCACCATGCCATTGCTCTCGCTGAGTTAAATGGATAAGTCAAAACCATGAATAAGGTATTCGTAAAATACCTATTCGCTTTAACCAATCTACTCAAGGAATGAGCAATCTTCTTAACCTTTTTATTCAAATAATTAGCATAAACATCATTTCCTCTTTTTCGAACTTTGTACTTAACATAATAAAGTACGTTTTTACTTAATTTCGTATCGATAGGCTCTTTTTTTTCAACTTTAAAGACAATCCATTCATCATAAGATACCCATTTCAAAAATTCCGAACATAGAATATCAAGAGCATTAGGATCATCTAAATTGTCAAGATAAACTTTATTTAAACGAGGTTTATCAGAACAGAGGAGGGCTTTTGGGAGAGCGGACTCAACTTTTTTGCCCTCCTCTAAGTTATAAATTCTAATAGAAGGATATAAGTTTTACTCATAGTCCGCTCTCCCATGAACATGATTAATTATTATATTCTACAGAAAATATATAAATCTTTAGGAGGGGGGAGGGTCAGTTCAAAATCATTCAAGATTTTCTATCTTTCTTTATTTTTGCCTTATTTACCTTATTTTTACCTAATACCGAATCGAAAGAAATATCGAATAACATATAACATTAAATATCAAATAGAATATTATATTGACATGACAAAGAAAAAAGAGACATATAAAGAAAGATGGAATAAAGAACACCCACTCATACAAATCCGCCTACCTAAAGATACATATATGAAGATAGAAAAGCTACAGACTATATTAGGAAAGCACAAGAACGACATAATCAAGGATCTCATAAATGGACTAGTCATAAATTTTGACGAATACAAAAAGAACATAGAAAAAGACATATACGAATACATAAGCAAAACGGCTCTATATGAACCTATAAGATTCTATGAAGAATTCATAAAGCCATATAGTGAATGGTTTATACTATTTACTACACCCTGCTCATATTGTGGAAAACCTATAATTTGGACTCATAAGTCAAAAGATGACTTAAAAAGAATAATTAGAATTTTTGCCAATTTTAGTCATACCGAATGCAAACCATCAACCAGAATCGGTACATCAAAATTTTTCAATCTTCTTTAAAAAGAACTCTTTTCCCCTAGAAGACATAATAGGACTAGTCAAAAAATATCAAAAATTAACCAGAAATAAAAAATTGAGTTCAGTTTTAGCTTTTTATTTTTCTAAAACTCATATATCCAACTTCGCTAAGTAATCCTAAAGCTATAACTACATTTAAATATTTGACAATAGTTTTTTATCACTGAATCCATACTTGTAGCATGCATGTATCCATTCTTATATAATGAATGTATCTTCTTCAATAAAGCTTAGAATTCCATTTATTACTATTTCATTTTTATTTTTTGTGTGTGCGCGCATTATGTATTAATTAATTAACATCTATTTCAGTTTATCTTTCTTTTTTTCTTTCAATCTCCCCACCACATTAGTGGTTTTAGGGTTTAATTCTATTATATCCTCCAAATAATAAATTTCTAAACAATCTCGACATATCCATTCAGCAAATCGAGAATTAAAAATAATATTCCTAGATCCACATTTCAGGCATTTATCCATAACATAATTTATACTTAGATTTTTTTTAAAAAACATGGTTTTAAGCGTCATTCTATAGGTATTTATTCGCCTAT